>CANBCI010000005.1 GCA_947367055.1 uncultured Alphaproteobacteria bacterium | reverse complement strand
AGACCGACCAGACATGTTCTCATCCCCCGTTTTGCAAAGACAAACAAAAACCACTGGAAAAATTTTCAAGTGGTTGGAGGTTAGAAGCTATATAAGGTATAGTACGACTTATTCAATATATTCAGTCATCCTCCAACCTGATTGTTGGAGTTTTACTTTCCTTTCGGAAAAACCTTAAAAGGGCTTCTACACCCATAGCAGCAATACACCGCTACAATTTAATTATACATAAAATATATTTTATTTCCAGTGATTTATGAAAAGTTTTATAAAAAGTTAATGTATTTTATTTATATAAAAAACACCATCTAAAATCATAGGTGGTGGTTGGAGGTTAGAAGCTATATTAAGGTATAGTATGACTTATTCGATATATTCAGTCATCCTCCAACCTGATTGTTGGAGTTTTACTTTCCTTTCGGAAAAACCTTAAAAGGGCTTCTACACCCTACAATACCCACTCGGTATTGCATTAAGTACTATATCCTATTTTTATAAGATTTGCAAACAATAAAAAACGCTTGATTTTTGTCCGAAAACACTATAGACTATGCCCCGCTGGGTAATCAGAACTGATTAAGCGGCGGTGCATTTTGGTCCCGTCCGACGATAAGGATTCTGGGCAAACCCGGCACCTAAAAACCAAAACAAAGGATATAAAAAATGGCAAGAGCTGGTGCAAAACGTAGCACTCGTAAACTGAAAATCGGCCGCTCGCTGGGCGTTAACCTGTGGGGCCAGGCGAAATCTCCGTTTAACAAACGCAAATACAAACCCGGTCAGCATGGGCCGACATCTCGCGGGGGGAACTCTTCCGATTATGCAAAGCAGATGCGCGCAAAACAGACCCTAAAGGGCTACTATGGCAATATCGGCGAAAAGAAATTCCGCGCATATTATCTGGAGGCGGACAATATGAAGGGTGACACACCGGAAAACCTGATTGGTTTGCTGGAACGCCGTCTGGATGCGGTTGTATATCGCGCTAAATTGGCACCGACAGTATTCTCGGCCCGCCAGTTGGTCAGCCACGGCCACATCTATGTCAACGGCAAACGTGTTAAAATCGCTTCTTATCAGGTGAAACCGGGCGATGTCATCACCGTTAGCGAAAAGGCAAAACAAATGCCGTTGGTTGTTTTGGCGCTGGAATCGGCCGAACGCACCGTGCCGGATTACATGACTGTCGACAGCGCGAATTTCACCGCGACATTCGTTCGCGTGCCGGCATTCGCCGATGTACCCTACCCGGTTCAAATGTCGCCGGAATTGGTCGTCGAATTCTATTCCCGTTAATCCGGAAATACGAAACACAAAAACCGCAGCCAATCTGCGGTTTTTTATTTTTTTATACGAAAATAATTATTGACAAACACAATATTATGTGTCAATAATAATGCAGTGATATTGCAAGGTGAATTAAAATGCAGAAAAACATACACGACAACTTGTTTTATCAACAAATGCTGACCTACACCGATGTGGGCTTTGATACACTGGCAAAATGCGGTATAAAGTTGTCTATTAACCAAGAGGCCAATAAATTCGCCAAGGCCATAGAAATAAATCAAAAAAACATCCCGCCACATATTGAAAAGGCGTTTAATAAACTTTCCCAGAAAGAACGCCTGAACTATGCGGTGAAATACATGCTGGTTCTGTATATTGATTTAGCCAAGGCCCATATCGCCAACAGCGATTTTGCAATTGAAAAAGCCTTGAAAATCATACGTTTTAGATTATGGCAAAACGATATGGATCGCGAAACCGAGGCCACCGTTGAAAATGTGTGTTTGGAACTGCAAATGAAAACAATGAAAAACATGGAACGTTTGCTGCAGAGCTTGAAAGAAAACACAAAATAAGCCCAACCCCGCAATCCAACAAATATTTTAAGCGCAATTCATTTTGCGCTTTTATTTTCATAATAAAGGAACTAAAATTCAAATCAGAAAAAAGGTTATTATCATGTCGGAAAAAATTGTATTAACGGGAATCAAGCCCACGGGTACGCCGCACCTGGGGAACTATGTCGGCGCACTAAAGCCGTTGATTGAAATGTCAAAGACAAACAAAACATTCATGTTTATCGCGGATTTGCATGCATTGAATATAATTCGCGACCCAAAACTTATAAAACAGCACACATATGAAATCGCGGCGAGTTTAATGGCGCTGGGGCTGGATTTGGAAAATGCGGTTCTGTTCCGCCAATCAGACATAGTAGAGGTTTATCAACTGGCAACCCTGCTGATGAATGTGACGCCCAAGGGATTGATGAACCGCGCCCATTCGTACAAGGCTGCAATGGATAAAAACGCGGCGGCGGGTCTGGATGCGGATGCCGGGGTCAATATGGGGTTGTACACCTACCCTATTCTTATGGCGGCGGACATTTTACTCTATGGTGCGGACGAAGTTCCGGTCGGTGCCGATCAGAAGCAGCATGTTGAATTCGCGCGCGATATTGCCGGATATTTTAACCACATATACGGCGAAACATTCAAAATGCCAGAACCCGTAATTGGCGAAAGCACCGGCATCATACCGGGACTGGACGGTCGGAAAATGAGCAAATCGTACGATAACATAATCCCGCTGTTTGCCAATGCGTCGGAACTGAAAAAGAAAATCATGCGCATCATAACCGACAGCAAACTGCCAGACGAGCCGAAAGATCCGGATACTTCGACCATATTCCAGTTATATCGGCACTTTGCAGATAGTGCGGAAATTGACGCCCTGCGCGGGAAATTCACCGCCGGCGGCATGGGATACGGCACCGCAAAAACAATTTTATTTGAAAAAATCGATTCTGTCTTGGCGGCGCCACGGGCGGAATACGAACGATTGATGGCGAACACGGCGGAAATTGATGCAGTACTGGATGCAGGTGCGGCGCGCGCGCGTGAATCCGCCGCAGAAACATTTGAACGCGTACGCCGCGCAATGTTGGGATAATTAACCAAGAAAAGGAGAAAGAAATGAAAAAAGCACTTATTTGGACGGGCAGCGTAATCGGCGTTGCCGCGGTATTGGCGCTGGTATTCGGCGCAATGGAACGCAACAACACACCGCGCACGATTTCGGTGACGGGCGAATGCCTGACCACCGCGCCCAAGGACAGAACGGCAATCACACTGCGCGTGACAACACTGAATAAATCAGCGGCCGTGTCCATGAAATCTGCATCGGAAAAAATTGCCGAAATTACAAATTATCTGAAAACATTGGATGTAAAGATGCAGACGACGGATTTCAATTCGTATGAAAAGACCGAATGGGACCGCGTTGCGCAAAAATCCGTATCGCTGGGGATTGAAACCACCATCGCGGTAGAGGTGTCGGCATCAAGCATTGAAACAATTGAAAAAATACTGACCCAATTCGCTGGTCAGCCGAATGTATATTCGGAAAACCTGCGCATGTTCACCAGCACGGAAACATCAAAGCCGATAATGGAAGAATGCCTGGGGGCGGCCGTTGAAAACGCACGCAGCCGCGCAAATGCACTGGCGGCGGGCGACGGGCGACGCGCCGGGAAAATGATTGCGGCCGAATATGGCGCATCAGCCGCATCCGTTGCACGTCCGACGGCAAATTTCCTGCGCAGTGCCAAAATGGCCGTTGCCGAAGATGCGGTTGCATATTCCGCCGGCGGCATCGTGGCCCAGGACACGCAAATAACCGTAAATGTATCAGCCGTATTTGAAATAAAATAATCCGCATGTATGAAGCCGTCGCCGAGTTTATAAATTATCTGACGCAGACCAAAAATTATTCTGCGCACACGGCGGCGGCATACGAACTGGATTTGGACGATTTCCTGCGTTTCTATCAAAATTTTGCGGGCGGCGATATAACAATACGCGAACTGGCCGCGGCCGACACGGTGTGCTTTCGCGCATGGATGGCGGACCGGGCGCGGCGCGGCCTGGCGCACAAATCAACCGCACGCGCATTGTCGTCGCTGCGCGGGTTTTATAAATTTTTGGATAAATCCCACGGAATAAAAAATACTTCTATCGGTCTTATTTCGTCCCCCAAGGTGCCTCGAAAATTATCCAAGGCGATTGAACCGATTGATGTCGAGCACATGCGCAACGCGGTGCGCGAATTAAACGCCGATAATCCCGAAATGGCGGCGCGTGATTGGGCGTTGATAATGCTGCTGTTTGGGTGCGGCCTGCGAATATCCGAGGCGTTAAATCTGCGCAACCGTGATGTCCGCGGGCGCCCCGAAACACTGCGCATACTGGGCAAGGGAAACAAAGAACGTCTGGCCCCGGTGTTGGGGCCGGTATATGACGCGATTGAAAAATATATGGATGTGCGCACGGGCGCGGCGGGCGCAGATGATGAAATATTCCGCAGTGTGCGCGGCTTGCCCATGACGGCACGCATGGCGGAAAAGATGATTGAAAAACTGCGTATTTATCTGCAATTGCCAGATTATGTGACGCCGCACGCACTGCGCCACACATTTGCAACATCACTGTTGGCGGGTGGTGCGGACCTGCGCAGCCTGCAGGAACTGCTGGGGCATTCATCGCTGTCCACGACGCAATTGTACACCAAGGTAAATATGAGTGAGATTATGGATATTTATAACCATGCCCACCCGCGCGCCACGGATACAGAATCCTAAATAAATTTGCATCCACTAATTTTTATGATATAATACACATCGCAAAGGATAAGACCGGCGCAAGGGTGTAGTAACCCATCCAGTGTGTCTGAAAAGACATTAAATAAAACTCCATTGGTTGGAGGCCCACGATATATTTGAATAAGTGGGACTATCACTGGTAGTTACTAACCTCCAGCCGTTTGGTTTTTCCAAACGGCATTTGTTTAACCAAAAACAATTAAGGAGTACAAAATGATATTGGTAGACGCAAAGTATTACGGGAATCAAATGCGATTGGCACGCAAATTTTTACAAATTGATGCAAATAATGCCGCACAAATATTTAAAATACCTAAAGATAAATACAAACGCTATGAATTCGGGCGCGAGATATTTCCGGAATCAATTCTGCTTAAAATAATGATTGCGGCATTTTCTATGTTGACCTTTAAAAAGGCAAAAAATAAATTCTAACCATTAAAAAATCCCCCATTCGGGGGATTGTTTTATTTCAAAATGAAATGCACACTGTACTGTGGCTTTTTATCTGGCCCCAGCGCCGCACGAACAACCTTGTTCGACGCGACCTGCACCGCACGGGTTAAATTGTCGCGGTCTTTGCGTTCGGACTTGGTCAGCGCATCTATCGCCTTGGTGATTTCAATCTGAATCTGGCGCTTCATAAACCCGGTGTCGTCGGTTTCAAAGATACCGGCACTGGAAACCTCTGGCGTGCCTTTTAAGAATCCGCGCTTGTCCACCGGCAATGTCACAAACACCGCGCCGTTGGTCGCAATTTTCTTGCGGTTCTTGTACACTTGGTCATTGGCACTGCGTTCGGTTTCGCCCTCCATAACGACAAAGCCTGTTTCAATTGTTTCACTGACATACGGTTCTGCGCCATCGGCCAGGGCAATCATTTCGCCATTGTGGACAACCATCATGAATTTTGCCCCGCCGCGTTCCATGGCCATTTTACCGTTCAACATTTCGTTGATGTAATCACCGTGCATCGGAACGGACACCTGGGGGTGCACCATGTCATAAAAGCGTTCCAGTTCCGGGCGCCCGGCGTGGCCGCTTGCATGCAGGTGGTCTGTATCAAATATCGTGTGCGTTTTGATACCCATGCGCGCCAGTTTGTTATACAGGTACGATACATCCTGCTCGCGCCCCGGGATGATAATGGAACTGAACAAAACCGTATCCGTCGGCTGCAGTTTCATTTCCTTTACATGGCCGCGGCACAGGCGGGTCAGCATTGCAAACTGTTCCCCCTGGGACCCGGTCAGGAATATCGCCTGCTTTTCCGCCGGCAAATCCTTTATTTCGTTGAACAAGTACACATCGTCCTTGTTCAGGTACCCCATTTCAATCCCCATTTCCCGGAATTCCGGCAGCCCCACATACGGCACTGGGTTCGGATTGCTGCGTTCCTTTATCGCGGCGACGCGGCCGGCGGCGCGGGCGGCCTCGGCAAACATTTTCATACGCGCAATCGAACGCGAATAACCCGTCACAATAACGCGCCCCGGCGCATTTTTCATCAGTTCGGTAAATGTATCGCGAACCTCTATCTCGGTCGTTTGTTTTGATTGGCGCGACACAGACGTGGAATCGCACATGCACGCCAACAATTTCGGGTCGGATCCAATTTCACGCAGGCGCGCAAAATCCGTCGGAATTTCCACCGGATTATCGTCGTTAAATGTCCAGTCGCCCGTGTGCAAAATCTTGCCCGCCGGTGTTTTGATGATTAACATCTGCGCTTCCGGGATTGAGTGCGTGACATGGAATGTTTCAACCTCAAACGGTGCCAAATCCAGTGTCGCGCCATGGTGGTCGAATTCAATAATGTCCTTTTTCGGGTTGAAATCCAATTCAATTCCGCGAAATGTTTCACGCAAAATTTCCGCCGGAAAGCGCGTGCAGTAAATCGGCTTTCTAAATTTCGGCCAAATGTATTTCAACGCCCCGATATGGTCTTCGTGACCGTGGGTTATTACAAATGCGACGACATCCTTCTTACGCTTTTCCAGCCATGTCGTATCGCAGTATTGAACATCGCCGGCACCGATTTCCTCTTCCAGAAAGCCCATGCCGCAATCAACGACCAGATATTTTCCCTTGTATTTATATACATACATATTCTGGCCGACGTGTTCCAGCCCGCCCAGCGCCATAAAGTAAATCTTTTCGTCGTTTTTATCACCCTCGTGCGCGGGCATGGTCGCAATTTTTGCCGGCTTTTTCGGGGCCGTGCCCTTGGCCGGTTTCTTTGGCGCGCTTTGCCGTGGTTCCGCCACGGATGCGGGCGCATCTTTCTTTTCTCTAACTTTTACCATTTACACATCCTTTTCTTATGGTTCAACATTTGCGCGGCCGCCAAATTCATTGCCAATAAAGAAATTTTCTTTATTCGTAGTGAATCCGCGGCCACGCGGCAACTCCCCACAGGGTAATTTTCGCTTTTGATACACTTGGGGACTTTATTTTGACGCAACGCGGCGTCTAAATTTACATATCGCGTTAATGATACTATTTTATCGGCAAAATGCAAGAAAAAACGCCCCAAGCGGGGCGTATCTTAAGATTTCTTCCAAAATGCGAATCCGCGGCGCGGTTTTTCTTCGCGTGCCTTGCGATCCTGGGTTTCACGGCGGCGTTCCGCACGGCGTTCGTGGAAACGGCGGGCCGATTCTTCGTCGCGCTGAATCAATTCCAATTCAACAACAGATAATTTATCGTTGCGTACCTCTTCTGTGAAAGAAACAATATCGTTTTCATTCAAAAATCTGATGCCGGCAGCCTTTAACGCACTGGAATGAACAAATACATCATCCGTATTACCATTTTCGTTCGGCGCGTCCGGTGTAATAAACCCGAAGCATTTCTTGCCGTTGTACCATTTTACTTTTCCTTGACGCATAATCGTGTCCTTATGTTATGCTGGTTATGGTTCCGTGAAACATCCCGAAACCTGATATAATTGTGACGAAATCGCCCCGTAAAAGCAAGCAAATAAGCGCCCGCGCCCAATAGTTTGATTTCCTAGGAAAATCGCGGCGCACCGCAATAAAAATGCGCCACGCGGCGCATTTTATGCTACTTTTTATAATAGCGTTGAACTTCCTTCATTACAAAGTTAAACAGTTTACCCGCCATGGTATCGGACGGAACCTGCCAATCGTTTTCATTATACGGCATCGCCGCCACCAGTATAAATTCGGTCATAAATCTAAATATCTCGTACTTTTGGGCGGGCGTCAGTTTAGACGGCGCGTTCGTGATGTCGAATATTTCATTCTTTATCGCATCGTCAATCTTTTCCATTATGCGTTCAACAACATTTGTCGGATAATGCATGGTGCATTTTTTCGGGAACCCGTCAAACATGCTGGTATTGCCGCCCTGGCTGTAGAGAATATTCCACCCGACACGTTCAAACAATTCACCCAAACACTGGCAAACCATTAAATTATATTCCTTGGTGCCTATATTATGTATCGCCGCGATATCAACATCGCCGGGCGCTTCCTTTTTGCTACGAACTGTTTCATATTTTGTATGCGTCGTTTTTTCAAATTCAAAAAATGTGCGCACCTGGCATATGATTTCCATGGGAACGACATTGTCTGCCGTGCCGATATTTATAACCAGTTTCGCATCACGATAATTACGCGGGTTATCAATATTATAAAAATCATCGCGCACAGACAAAATGCGTTCCGGCATCATTTCACGCACCCGTTCGATAAAGGTGCGTGCCTGGGGCACCAAATCAAACAGGCATTTCACACGCCACACATCCTGCAGGCGCATGCGTGGCCGCTTTACCTTGTCCAGGGCCCGAACAAGTTCAACCGCAATATTTTCATGCCCGCGCCCGATAAGCGACAAAACGGTTTCAGACGGTGTGGATGTGTATTTTTCGTTCAATTTCTGACGCACTTTGTCCGAAATCGCACGGGCGGACGCCTCGCGCTCGTGCGATGCGATTACGCGGTACACGGTGTCGCAAACCTCGTCCACATATTTCAAGTAATATTTGCCCGTAATTTTATCAAGCGCCCTGTCCACATTTTTCTGGGCACCGACAATAACAGTCACAATAGACGATACCGCCAAGTTAATTTTGTGGCCACGCCCGCTGGTAAAGAACTGATTCCGCATCGGGTCCATATCCAGACGATGATTCACGATATACGGAAACAACGGGTTAATATCAACAATCGTCATCGCGTCACCGACCGCGGAATCGGTTGCATAGTCATACTGGCGCACGGACGATTTTGGGGCTCCAAAACATTTGCCCAGAAAGAAAAACACTTCACGCAGCCATTCCATACCGTCGCGATATAGTATCGACATGTATTTGGCGGCCTCGTCATTAATACGGCCGGATACGCGCGCCGCCTCTATTGCGGCCAGGTTCTTTTGGTCGTTTTCGCGCGTTATGTCAAACGCATAGTTTTCCGGCCACGGGCGTGGCATATATGTTTTGCTCATATCAAATCATCCATTATTTCATTATCGGGAACAGTATCACATCACGCAGCGTCGGCGCATCGGCGATAATTGAGAAGAATCTGTCAATCCCCAGCCCCAGGCCAGAAATCGGCGGCATTCCGTGTTCCATCGCCCGCAAGAAGTCTTCGTCAACATCAAACGCCTCGTCATCGCCGGCGGCTTTGTTTTTCGCCTGCTCTTCGAATGCGGCGCGCTGAACAATCGGATCGACCAATTCGGAATACGCCTTTATCAATTCCGCACCGCATACAATCAACTGGAATATATCAATGCGACGGTTGTCCGTATCGTTGCGCCGCGCCAGCGGTATCAGATACGCCGGATAATTGTGCACAATCGCGGGCTGGATAATCTGGTCGCGTATTTTGCGCTTGAACACATAATCAACAATCGCCGGAACGGACTTCAACGGTTCCAATTCGTCGGCCCCAAACATGCCGGCCGACACCAATTGCGACTTTAACGCATCAGTATCCTTGAATTCCAAAATATCCACCCCCAGCAAATCATTCATGCGCGCGGTGTAGTCGATTTCTTCGTACTTTGAAAAATCCAGTTTCTGGCCCTGGTATTCAATCTGCAGGGTGCCACGCAAATCCATGATGATTTTTTGAATCATGCGCCATGAAAAATCAATGTTCCGATGATAATCCCAATACGCCGCATACCATTCCAGCATGGTAAATTCCTGCAGGTGCATGGCGTCCATACCTTCATTGCGGAAATTCTTGCCCAGTTCATATACGCGGTCAAATCCGGCGGCAATCGTCTGCTTTAAAAACAATTCCGGCGCGATGCGCAGATAAAAATCCGCATCCAATGCATTGTGATGCGTCACAAACGGACGCGCGGCGGCACCACTGGCGACAACCTGCATGATTGGGGTTTCCACCTCTACAAAGCCGTTTTCATTCAGATATTCGCGTATCAGGCGCAGCATGCGGAAACGCATTTTCATTGTGCGGCGCGTGTCCTCGTTGGATATTATGTCCAAATAGCGCTGGCGGTATCTGGTTTCCATATCGGTCAGACCATGAAACTTTTCCGGCAACGGGCGCAGCGCCTTTGACAGGATGTCGTATTTTGCAACCTTTACCGTCAGTTCGCCCGCCGTCGTGTGATATATCTCGCCCTCGATTCCGATAAAGTCGCCCAAATCGACATTGGATTTCATGAACTTATACTGCTCTTCGCCCAGTTCTTCGCGCGACATGGAAAATTGAATTTCACCATCAATGTCGTATATGCGCCCAAACATCAATTTGCCCAGCCACCGCAACGCGGTCACACGACCCGCAATTTTGACATGCGCGCCGTCGGCCAATTCGCGCGCATCTGCAATCGTATGTGTGCGGTCGAATTTATCCTTCCATACGACACCGTCACGGGCGCGGATATTTTCCGCCTTTTGCAGGCGGGCTTCCAATTCATTGCTGGACAAGGTTGTGTTTTCAGACATTTTCTTTCCCCTGGTTTAGTCTAAAAAACGGACGCATAAAAAGTGCGTCCGTCATGAATTCTGATGGTCGCACATGCGTTTATAAAAATTTTTTCAAATTTAACATAAGCCTGTGTATTAACCTGTAAGTCGGCTAATATTATGACGAAAAAATATAAAAAGTAAAGGATTATTTATCGGACTATATGACTAATGATTATTGCACAATAATCATTAAAATGCCCTTTGTCAGTCCCAAGGAGTGAGAGCCCATGACAAATCGGCATAAAAAAATAATCTATATATGCGGCGTGGCCGCGGTTTTGGCGATAATAATATTTATCATTGTACGATATATAATATCGCATCGTCCGTTTGTGTACGCGGGCACATTGGAAACAACCAAGGTCATTGTTTCCGCCCGTGTCGCCAGCGATATTTCACGCATCACCGTATCCGAAGGCGACACGGTGTCCACCGGCGATGTCATAATGGAACTGTCATGCGACACATATAAAATTTTGGCGCGGCAAATTGACAACGACTATGAGCGGGCAATTGCCCTGCTGGACAAGGGCCACCTGTCCCAGGCGGAATACGATGTCCTGGCGCGGAACAAGCAGGACAATGACCTAAAACTGACCTGGTGCCAGGTTAGCGCCCCAATTGACGGAATGATTACAAATAAATTCCGCGAAGTTGGCGAAATCGTCGCGCCGGGTGCAGCCATGTTTTCAATTTCAAACCCCTATGACATATGGGCATATTTTTATGTGCCGTACGAAATGCTGCATAAACTTGGCGTCGGACAAAGTGTAATCGGCACCCTGCCCGAGGCGCCGGACATGTCTTTCCCCGGCAGCATTATAAAAATCAGCGAAGAAGCCGAATTCACCCCGAAAAATGTTCAAACACGCGAAGAACGAACCCGCCTGGTCTATGGGGTAAAGGTACAATTCGAAAACCCGGATTTAATATTGAAATCCGGCATGACAATAGAGAGCACATTGCTTAATGAACAGCAAAATTGAGATAAACATATCCGATGTGTCAAAGGCGTTTCGGACGGCGCCCGCATTGCGAAACGTGTCAATGCGATTTCATGACGCGACCATATACGGCCTGATTGGGCCGGCGGGCGCGGGAAAAACAACACTGTTTCGATTGATGCTGAATCTGATGCGGCGCGATGCGGGGCAAATCACATACCGTGTTGAAAATCGCAACGCAACATTTGAACAAATACGCGAACGCATCGCATACATGCCGCAAAGCCAGAGTCTGTATGCAGACCTGTCTGTTGATGAGCATTTGGACTTTTTTCGGCGTCTGTATGGAATAAACGACCGCGAGTACAAGAAAAAGAAAAATGAACTGCTGCATCTGGCGCGGCTGGATAAATTTCTGGCACGGCCGGCGGGGAAACTTTCGGGCGGAATGTATAAAAAACTGGGGCTGATATGCGCCCTGCTGCGGTCGCCGGAAATCATGATACTGGACGAGCCCACAAACGGTGTCGACCCGATAAGCCGCCGCGAATTCTGGGAACTGCTGCACGATGCACAGACGCGCGGAATCATGATTATTTTAAGCACCGCTTACATGGACGAAGCCGAACGATGCGACGAAGTTGTCTTAATGGAACAAGGGCGCATTCTGGACACGGGCGAACCGAAATCTTTGCTGATAAAAAACCGGGCGAAAAACTTTGACGATGTATTTTTAATGCGCGGGGGTGATAAAAAATGAAAAACCTAATTGTTGATGTAAAAAATCTGTTCGTACGCTTTGGGGATTTTGTCGCCGTGCGCGATGTTTCGTTCACTGTTTCACGCGGAACAATTTTTGGATTTCTGGGGGCGAACGGCGCGGGCAAGACAACAACAATACGCGTGTTGTGCGGACTGCTGCCGGCATCCGATGGGCGCGTCATAATTGACGGAATTGAATTTACACCGAAACACGCAAACGAAATAAAATCGCGCGTTGGATACATGTCCCAGCGGTTTACGCTTTATGATGACCTGTCCGTTGCGGAAAACTTTGACTTTGCGGCCGCATTGCGTGACATACCGCGCGATGCATACATGGCGCAACGCGAAAAACTGCTGAACTTTATCAAATTCGACCATTCGCCAAAACAAATCGTTAAAAGTTTGCCCGGCGGCATAAAGCAAGAGGTCGCCCTGTGCGTCGCATTGCTGCACGACCCGGAAATAATATTTCTGGACGAACCGACCGCCGGTGTCGCACCGGCGGCACGAAAAAGATTCTGGGAATTGATACGCGAACTGGCCGCACAAGGAAAAACAGTGTTCGTCACAACGCACTACATGGACGAGGCGGAAAACTGCGACCGCATCGCACTGATGCGTGCCGGTGAAATAATCGCAGCGGCGTCGCCAAAAAATCTAAAGCAACAGACATTTGGCGACACCCTTTACAACTTTACGCCGCGCGTAAAAAATCCGGTAATGCCACCAAGTGAAATACTGGATATAATGGAACCATACGGCCGTCATTATCATATCAGGTTTCGTGACGGGATTGATGCGGCCGCACAAATAAAAAAATTCCGCACGGATTTCGAAATCAAAAAAATATCGCCGTCGCTTGAAGATGTGTTTATCCGCCTGGTCGAAGGACAAAACCGATGAAAAATTTTTCCGCGGCGCGTGCGCGCGCAATCTTTGCCAAAGAATTCAAGCACATTTTGCGCGACCCGTTCACCTTGATAATGGCGGCGGCGCTCCCGCTGCTGATTGTATTGATTCTGGGCAATTCAATCGAATTTAATATCCGGTCAATCAAAATGGGATATTTTGACGCCGACCAGACAACAAGTTCGCGGCAACTTGTAGACGCATTCGGCAGTTCAAACTATTTCAAGCCGTATAAAATTCAAACACCAAACGACGGCTTTGATGACATATTGGCGGAACGTGCGCGCGCAGTATTGGTCGTGCCGCCGAATTTTGAAAGCGAAATGGCGGCCGGCCGCACTGCCCACGCCCAGGTAATATTGGATGGCGCAGACAACTCCTCAATTATGGCGATTATGAACTATATGTCCGCAATAAATAAAAACGCGCAGCAAAAAATCAGCGGCATGCCGTCATATATGACCCGCGGTCCACTGGCTTTTAAAACACGATACCTGTTTAATCCGGAATTAAATTCGCGTTGGTTTTCCGTGCCGGGACTGGCCGCCGTTATAATCGCGTTGGTTGCGGTTATGTTAACTACGTTGACCATATGCCGTGAATGGGAGCGCGGGTCAATGGAAATGCTGCTGTCCACGCCGGCGACAACATTGGAAATCATATTGGGCAAAGTGACCCCTTATGCAATTTTAAGTTTTATCGGATTTATATTGGTGTTTGTTGTGGCGCGCATATTATTCGGCGTTCCATTCGTCGGCAGTTATACGATACTGATTCTGGCGACAATATTGTTCATAGTCGGATACCTGGCAATGGGACTGCTGATTTCTGTTTCAACACATAAGCAGGATGTCGCCATTCAATTTGCGTGCATTGTCGGGCTGTTGCCGGCGTTGGTATTGTCGGGCTTTATATTTCCGGTTGAATATATGGGCCGCGGATACCGCATTTTATCGGCGATATTCCCGGCACGATTTTATATCGACATATCACGCGACCAGTTTCTAAAAGGCAGTCATATCGGCGCCATGTGGCCGTCATTTGCCGCAATGGCGATAATTGCCGTTGTGATTTTGATTGCATGTCTAATTCGATTCAAAAGGAGTTTGGAATAATGCGACGCCTGCTGGGGTTTTTCAAAAAAGAAATTATCGCATTGGTGCGCGATCCGGTGTTGCTGATTGCGGTAATGGTGATGCCGGCGGTGCAACTGGTCGTGTACAGCGGCGCCATAACGCTTGAGGCAAATAACCTGCGCCTGGCCGTGGACAGCGCGCCAAATGATTTCATAATGGAAAAGATTTACAATCATGCGATTGGGTCGGGTTGGTTCGTGCGCGCCCCGGACACATCCGACGACTGCATTTCCGCCGTACAAAGCGGCAATGCCGACGTTGCAATTGTTGCGCCAAGTGACGGACTGACACGCGGCGCAATACGCGGCAATGGCGAAATCCAAATTCTGATTGATTCAATGAATATTCTAAAGGCACAGAGCATTGAAGCCTATCTGCAGGGCGTGGTTTTATCCACAATGCGCGAATTAAACATGGCGCCCAATGCCACACCATTACAATTTGATTTGCGCATTTTATTCAATCCGCAATTGAACACGCGATGGTTTATGGTGCCGTCAATGATTGCAATTTTGGTGTTTTTATCGCTGCTGATACTGATAACCATATCGATAACCAAGGAAAAAGAAAGCGGCACGATTGAAACACTCGTGGCGGCGCCGGTATCAAAATACGATATTATTCTTGGCAAAGTTCTGCCATATATCGCCGTCACGTTCTTAATAATGCTGTCAATTCTGCTGGTGGGATTAGTTGTATTCAAAATACCGTTTGTCGGATCCGGATTTGCATTCGTAATCGGGTATTTTGTGTTTTGCGTGCCGGCATCCGGAATTGCCGTGTGGCTGTCAGATTATACCCGCACCCAGCAGCAGGCACTTTTGGGCGTCGTGATTGTGGCGTTTTTAATGTTGATGCTGTCGGGGGCTATGATTCCTACGGAAAACATGCCGCGCCTGTTGCAATATATCAGTTATGCTAACCCGTTAAGCCACTATGCGTACATGGTTCGAAATATTATTCTAAAAGGTTCGGACATCGCGTACTTTTGCCGGCAATGCGCATACATGCTGGCGGCGGGCGCGGTAATATGGTTTTTCGCCATACGGAAATTCAAAACAACCTTGTAATGCGGGGATATAAAACTTATGAGAAATTATTTTTTTATAATGCTGACAATTATCACGGCGCCAATGGCGGCCAATGCGGATATGTATTCGGCATTAAAATCAGTATATGAAACAAACCCCGTCATATCGGCCGCCCGAACAAATGTAAGCGCGGCGCAGACGGATGTCCGCCTGGCCAAATCTGAAACACACCCGTATATTGGCGCCGCCGCAAACGCCGGCATTGCGCGAACACAACTTATGGGCGAAACATTTGATTATAACCCGACCCAAATCGGCATAGAGGCCCAGCAAAACATTTTCCAGGGCTTTTCCACGCTTGCGCGGATAAAGGGCGCCAAGGGACTGCTGGCGGCGGCGCGCGCGGATTTATACGCCACCGAACAAAATGTCTTTCTGGATGCGATAAACGCATACATCGGCGTACTGCAGGCATCTGATGTATTAAAACTAAACAAAAATAATCAGCGCGTACTGCAGGAATACTATGACTACTGTGCGGATTTGGAAAGTGTCGGGAGACTAACAAAAACAGATGTATCCCAGGCGGCGGCGCGTCTTGAAATGGCGAAATACGCCGTGGCGGACGCCCAGGCAAAATATGACAACGGATTGGAAACTTTTCGACGCATATATGGAAAAGACTTGGCTGAATACAACGATGTCGACTTGGCACGCGTACAACATTTATTCCCGGCATCAATATCCGCCGCCGAAGCGGACGCATTAAAAAACCACCCGGTGTTAATTGCGTTGGCGGCGCGCGAAAACGCCGCGCGTGAAAATATATTGATTGCCCACAAGACAATATTGCCGTCAGTTGATGTCCGCGCCAGTGCAATGCAGGTGGACGACCTGCCCTATATCGACCGCGCACGCGACCGACGCGTCGGCGTGTATCTTAAATTCCCGTTGTACGACCGCGGAACGGCATTTGCAAATGCCGACAAGGCGCGCCACACGGTAAATGAAATCGGCGACCAAATTGTCAATGCGCGCCGCGTTGTGGTTGAAAACCTGCGGCACGCATGGAATACCTATGACGCGCAAAATTACGCCATACGCGCCGCCCAATCGGGCATCAAGGCCAATCAAATGGCGCTTGACGGCACCCGGGAAGAGCAAAAACGCGGCCGCCGCACGGTATTGGATGTACTTAATGCGGAACAGGAAGTGTTAAACACCCAGGTGGCACTGGCCAATGCAAAACATGCACAAATTGCGGCATTTTTTGCGGTGTTGTCGGCCGCCGGACAATTAAACGCGCAAAATCTGGGCATTGACGAAACAAACGAGGAACACTGAAACCCGCAGAAATCAAAGCACACAAAGAATCACTTGCATTTTAACCGCCGTTATGATATACTTATATGCACGTAATAAAATTGATTTGGAAATGCCCCGCCTTGCGGGGCATTGATTTTATTTCCGTCCGTACATCACGGGCGTTTTTTATTTAATAAAACGTCCGCTGGCCGGGACCTTCAAACGTAAGGTGCAACGTACGTTTGAAAAATAAGGAAATACCAATCATGTCAAAAAAATCAAAATGCGTGCAACTGCGGCGCGGTACGGCCGAAGAGCACGAAACCTTTGTCGGTGCAATTGGCGAAGTAACGGTGGACACGACGAACAACACCCTGCGGGTGCACGACGGCGTAACACCGGGCGGTCATGCCGCCGGCGGCTCTGACGATAATACAACACTGCCCGACAATATTGATTACGTGGCCGAATGGCAATTACCCAGCGCGGAAAACGCTTACACATGGTATCGGAAATATCAATCCGGCTGGGTGGAAATGGGCGGGATATGGACCGGTTCAAAAAACTGCGAATTCGGACGCGAAGCAACTATAACTTTGACCTTGCCGCTTGAAATGAAAGATAACAATTATTATGCCACGGCTGCGGTTTCAAACACCTACCTTATGCATATGGGACAAAACACAGAAGCCACATCGGTTATGTTTAGATTTGGCGCATACAGCACGACAAGAACACTAAACAGATTTGTTTGGTACGTGTGCGGCGACAGCTTATAATAAACCTAGGGTTCCTGTTTTTTATTATGAAAACAACGACTTTAGTTTTACAAATATCTTATTCAGACTAAATATGCGCGGCAATTTTTCTGCGTTAGGTGGCCGATTATCCAAATTATCATGCAACATTCGCAACACATCGCGCTTTTCCCGTGATGTGGTTCCATGTTTCAAGTACATTTGACGTGATGCAGCCTTCATTGCATCGATGTCGGCTTTACACACATCGGCCATCGCTTGCATAAGACTTGTGCTGTCCGCGGTTTTTACAATATACCCATTAGAGCCATTTTTTATCACATAGTTCCCGCCGGTATTTTCGCTTGCAATCAATACTTTGGACGCCATTGCCCCCTCTATAACGGTCAGAGCACACGGTTCGTCAAGCGACGGCACGCACAGCACATCTATTCCGTCAAAAAACTTGCACTTTTCGGCACATTGAACTTCGCCGACCCATATTATGTTCTTTATGTCTTTTGTTTTCTGGCGCAGTTCTTGACCATACGGATTGTCATAATTGCCGGCAATCCGCAGTTCGATATTTTTATTTTGCTTTGATAATTCAACAAACGCATCAATCAGGAAATCCACGCCTTTTACTTCTATAATAGAACCGATATACCCAAATACAATTTTGCCGCCGGTTGGTTTTACTTTTGGATTAAGGTCCTCAATTGCGTTCTTTATAATGCGGACATTTTTATTATACTTTTTTAGTACGCGGGCGGCATACGGTGACACGGTATAGATATTATAAAATTTCTTAAACAATGCGGCAAACTTGGGCGTGCTTTCCATCCACATGTCCACCAATTGTGTTTCGCGAACAAACCATACAACGGGCGTGTTATATTGACTAAGCACTTTTACCGCCTTGTATGTGACAATGGTATTACATAATATGAAATCATATTTTTTATTCATATTACGGAATATGCTGTCAATAACTATGGCCCGGTTTTCAATTATAATCGGGCTGAATCCGGCCTCAATATAACGTGGCAACAACCCGCCGCCGCCCAGTGACCAAATATCCACCTCATGTCCCGCCGACTTGAAATACTTGGCCTGACGCAACAATGAATTTGGCGCACCGGTCACGGTAAAGTCATGCGAAATCAATAAAATTTTAAGTTGCTTCATATTATTCCCATAAATTTACTTGAATCGAAATAATTGTATAAAACCAAGCAAATATATTTTCTTTACACCACAGCATTGTTTTATTTTTAAAATTGGTATAAAGCCAAACAGCAAGACACGGCGAACATAACTTGTATCTGGCACCTGATTTTTCCACTCATCATAATAAAGGGGATGCTTTTTCCGTGCTTGTTCAATAATAAGCGGCGGTAAATCATACATTTTTTGCCATTGACGAATTGTTGTGTTATCACCATGCCAATTGTATTTTAGAACTATATCCTCCAAATTATGAAAGCATGTATAATCCATTAAATCCAAAAATAAGACGTGATCTTCACACGGCGACCATTTTTGGTTATAACGAATCCCACTGTCAATCAACACCGATTTTCGTATCATTGATGCAGAATGTATCGGATTGCACACATAAGGTTCATTCACTAGCGACATTTTTATATCGTGATCATGAATTGGACGCTTGCTGTATGATATTTCTTTGCCATTTTTTATTTCTATAATATTCCCCCCAACAACCCCAATGTGTGGGTTTTTATCCAAAAAATCCACCTGTAATTGAAAACGGTTTGGCATTGAAATGTCATCATGATCCAATACGGCCAGGTATTCGCCCAATGCCAGGTCAATCAATTTATTTCTGGATTTTGTTATCCCTAAATTTTCCGGGTTTTCAGAGTATTTAATTCGCGCGTCATTATACGACAGCACAATTTTTTCCAAACCGTGATTATCGGGGCTGTCGTTCAACAGCAAAAACTCAAAATCCGTGAATGTTTGATTCAGGACACTTTCAATCATCGCGCGCAGATCACTTTCACTTGTATTGTATAACGGGGTAAGTACTGACACTTTTGGTCGTTGGGCGTTCATTTTCTGTTCTCTCGTATGAATTTTACTATTTCTTGCAGATTGCCTCGTATGTTTATTTCATCCAAAACCAATCCTTTGTCGTATTTTGCAACACGTTCGGCCGGCGCACCCATGTTATAGCATGCAACTGGCAGATTCATTGACATCGCCTCTGACGTGGTATATGAAAAAGTTTCGGGCCATATTGACGGAATAAATATCAAATCAATTTGATAGTATTCCATTATTTTCGGCAGATTTTCTGTTTTGTACTTGCCGGCAATTGTTAAATTTTGCAGCTGTTCGTTCGGCTTATCCATATCACCGACAATAATAATATTTATGTCGTTCCCCGCAGAAATCTCTCGACACATTCCAATAATTATATCACGCCCCTTTACCGGCAGCATATTCCCCAGGCATGCGATATTTATGCCATTGTGTTTTGAAATATTTACCTTGCGCAATGCGGGAACAAAGTGCGGAATAACAACAATTTTTTCCGACAGTTGCGGATAAATTTGAACGAACATTTTCTTTATTGTTTCAGAAAAAACAATCATTTCATCCAATGTTTCCGCAAAAAACCTGCCCCAGGCCGCGCGCCAATCGCATATTGTTCCGGCACCACTGCGAAAAATTGCATTGTCCGCGTCTTTGTCCGCCAAACGCTTTTGCGCCCAACATTCTTCGCACCCGTTTTTATGCGCAAAATTACAAAAAACACCGTCACAGTCAATTAAGTTATAACTGGGGCAGATTGATTGAAAATCGTGGCCACGAAATGATACGCGCGGGTGCGGGGACAAGTTGCGCTTTATTTTTCCGACCAAATCCAGAATATCCAAACTGCTTTTATATCCGACCAGGTTGTTTACAACAATTTCCCTTATTTTCATCCCAGACAGCACATCATAAACATCGTTTAAATGCATCGTCTCATATTTTAGTTTGGCAAATCTATTCGGGGCGGATATGACAAAAGACGAATATGCCGGAAAATACTGCACACGTATAACTTTCTGCCTTTTACTTTTAAGTTCACAAAATTTCCGAAAAGAATATGTTTCGGTTCCACCACCGAACGAATGATCAAACCAGACCACAACATTGTCATACCGCACATACCTACGCAGCAACGTCCGATAATATAATTGCATGTGCCGATTAACCCAAGCGTGCAAACGTCTGCGCAGCGGCCTGCGAATTCCGGGAAATGGTATAAGCAAACATATAAAATTAACTATGAGTTTCATTTCCAGCGAACCCTTAAAATCGGCAAAAATCCAAACAGCAGAACATAATTTCGTTTGATTTTTATCAGCGGAATTATTCCAAACAGACGCATTCTGAATACCGTTATGTTTTTTTCATCAGAATGCAGCATCTGATGATAGTAATACGGGTATTCATTCCGTATTTCATACAATATGCTGCGTGTTTTCAACGCCATTCGGTCACACTGTTTTATTGTTGTGCGTCTTTCGTGGCTGCGGTAACGAACCATTGTTTCCTGTATGTTGTAAAAATGCGTAACGCCCATTAAACGCGCCCATAACTTATGATCTTCGGACGGCGAATAATATTCCTCGTATTTTATTTTGTTTAAATCCAAAACCGATTTGCGTATCATTGACGCACTGTGCGCAACGCAACAATTGCGCGTCAGAAAAGTTTTTATATCAACATCATACTCCGGGGCGCGCAATACATTTTGCACCACATCCCCGTCAAAATATTCCATAAAGCCGGAAACCACACCGACATCGGGGTTGGCA
>CANBCI010000004.1 GCA_947367055.1 uncultured Alphaproteobacteria bacterium | reverse complement strand
CGCCCCAAACCAAAAATTAAACCGCCATGCGGCGGTTGAATTCTTGGTGGGGACACAGGGACTCGAACCCTGGACCCAATGATTAAAAGTCATTTGCTCTACCAACTGAGCTATGTCCCCTTTGGACCCGGAAACAAGAATACATGGTTCTTTTTCCGTGGTTCGGGCTGAATTTTGACATATTAAATTATAAAAATCAAGAAAAAATGCACGATTTTGTATTTATTTTTCTGTGCCGATTGTGCCTTGTTGCAATAATTGCTGGAAATGCAGCGCCATTTCCGCGTCCGTGTCCAGCCAATCCGTTATACGCGTTATTATGTTTATAATATATTTTGCAGTTATTTTACGGTTTGAATAAAATTTATGTTCGTTTATTAAATGGGACAAATCACGCGCCATTGCGGATAGTTCCTGGACACGGTCAATTGATATTATGTTTTCCCGCCCGTATTTATATATCAAATCGTCCAATTCGTCCCGGTATTTGCGCAGGTTTGCCATTTCATCCTTGCCGATTTTCATGTTTTTTGCAATATGCCCCGGAGTCAGGTCGTCCATTCTGTTTATGGATTCCAAGGTAAGTTTCCCGCGCATTCCGGCGATGCGACGCATGAGTATGGTTAAATTCATCATCAGCAGGTTGACTTTGTCCGCCATATTTTGCGCCATGGTTTGGGTCAAGCGCTTTGAAATGCGCGAATTTGAATAATCGTACAGCAGGAACACCAGCGGAATCGACAGTAGTGATGCCGCGATATTATTTATCAAATCAGCCAGACTGGGGCTTTTTATATTATCTTGGGTCAGGGTAAACAACACAACGCCACCCGCGATAGATAACAGGTACGGTATGGATTTTAGCAATACATCGCGCAGTTTTATGGCCATGCGGTCATTTTACGCCGGGCCGTGCATTTATTCCACAGGAACCGCATCCCATTTTATGTGATTTCCGGCGCACATCGCGCAGACGTGCGGTTATCTGTTCATCTTTGCGTGGGGGCAATTCGCAACGCGTGCCCACAAACGCCGCGGCCCAAATTGCAACCCATATCAGTATCATGCCCAGAATTAAAACACCGTATCGCCAACTGCCCAATGCACCGCCCAGTCCAATTGTCAGGCATACCAGAATATTTGCGATATTGGACCCCAGGCTTTGAAACGACAACAGTATGCAGCGATACTGCGTCGGGATTGAATTTTGAAATCTGGAATGAAGCTGTATTTTTACAACATTTCCCACAAAATATGCCGCACCTAATATTACGAGGCTTGATATTGAATACAGCCATGCGAAAATTCCGAACATTGCCCCGGTTGCAAATATTGCCGCATAAATTATCGTGGCGCGCGTGGAATTGAATTTGTGTGCGATGCTTTGCCCGACAACACCGCATCCCATCAGGAATAGCGGCACAATTCCGATAAATTCAACCGGAATCCCGATTGATAAACTGATTGGCCCCAGATAATCTTCCAAGTATATGAAATTTGCCACCATAAGACTTAACATCATCAGCGGCAATACGCATGGCAACGTGGCGCACAATCGGAATCCGACACGCACCAGCGCGCGCAGGTTTGTTTTTTCCGCCGCGGCCGGCGGCTGGATCAGACGCATGCGCAATATGAATATCATTGATATTGCGACTGCCGCAATGGATGCCGTTGTTATCCAGCCGTATCCGAAAAACATCAATGTGGAACCGACCGATGACATTGCCAGGCCGATTGATGCGGCGATATTTTTGCGTCCCAAAACCCGCGTGTAGGCCGCGCCCGCGCCACGCGCAACCAATTCGTCATAGACCAATGCGTCAAACGCGATTCCGGAAAAGGATATCTGGACGCCCCATAAAAACATGCCGATGCCGAACCCCAGATATGTCGGCATGGCCCACCACATGAAAAACGCGGCGCATTTAAGCAGTTGGCCGAATATAATTGCCCGTGTGCGGCCAATTCGGTTAATTACGGCGGTTGCAGGCATCTGTGTTATCAATACCGCAATCGGATACAGTATCAACAGCCATGACAATCCGGCGTCGGACACGCCGCGCGACTGCATAAATACCGCGTACACAGGCATCAGTAAAACTAATTGGTCAAAAAACGAATAGCCGTATACGTTGCGCGCAAATCGGTGTAAAGATATTTTTTCCATTCCTAAATCACCATGTTTTAAGAAATTATACCATATTATTGTGACAAACGGCCCTAAAAAGTTGAATTTTTTAAAAAAAATATTATAATTATTTATAATATGCATAAAGGCGCATCGTGGCAAAAATGGACGAATTTTTATTGGAATACTATCGGCGGCTGATTTTCCAGCGTATGCCGATTGAACAGTTTGTTCAGTTTTGCGAATATGTTGACAAGGACGAACTGGTCGGCAACAGAAAAGATTGGGCGAATAATCTGCTGGAAAAGGATGCGGACGGCAAATACGTAAAAATCAATAAGTTATATGTACGGAAATCTTTGCCCGACCCGGACGAGCCGGGCGGCAGTTTCGAATTGTCGGATGAAGAATGGGAAAAACTGTTCAAGGCGTTCCAGGAAACTTTCAGGGAAATGGACGCCAGCAAGAAAAGCTTCAAATATGTTGAAAAAGCGAACAAATTCCTAAATCAATATTTTGGTTCCGACGGGCAACTGTTTTCATACGCCGTTGCCACCACCGCCGCCGAAGCAAAGATTGCAGACTTGGCCGAGTTGTTGCAATCCCACCCGCGGTTGGAATTTTTGCTGCGACAGTATAATCTTATCAATGACGATTTCTCGTACAAAGATTTGCTGGATGGGCTAAAAGATAAGAAATACAACAAAGATCCAAAATTCCAGTCGCGCGTGCAACAAATCGCCGGACAATTGGAATATGCCGCCCAGTCGGACGAAAATGTTCGGCAAATAATTGGCGGTATCCCGGATTTTAATATTATTTCGTCTGAATTTGAAAACAAGCAAGTAAACCCGGCGAAATTAAACGAGTTCAAAGGTGTCTACTCCGACTTGCTAAAGGAGTTGTACACTAATAAAGATGCGTTCGAGGCTTTTTCCAAAAATGACAGCAGCAAAATTTCAAAAACGCTGAACGAGGCGAAAGAACGCGTTGATTATAACAACAAGGAATCCGAGGATTATATCCCGCCAAAGCGCCAAGACGAATTAAGCATGCCGCAGCGCATATCGGAATGGTGGGACACTACATTTGAAAATTATCTGGATAAGTATGTCAAATTGCACGGCGACCGCATGTATTTCTCGCCGGCGGCAAAATTGATTGTAAAGGCGATAGACAAGGAGAAAATCAAACCGACGGACGGTTTGGAAAAGGTTCTGTCGTCGGCATCAGCCATATCGGACAATTTAAAGAAAAAATCCAACAAGGCGGCCAAACAGTTCAAGTGGTTCACCGATACCATGACGGAACTGAAAAACACGATGCCCAAGGCTTTTGCGGGTGCATTAAAAAATGGCACGCAAATGCGCGCATTGATTCAGGAACTTATTCTAAAGGCGGTGCGCGACGGCAAGGTGAACGAGGCAAAAACCGCGATGGAGGTTTTGTCCGTTATAAAATACGGTTACACCACCAGCAAGATAATGGATGCGCTGGGCAAGACGGATTTGACGATATTTTCGGATACGAAATTGTCATGGAATAAAAACGACGGTGTAAAATTCATTATGAACGCATTGGATCGCAGTATAAAAACCGCAATGATTGGCGTTGGATACGGCGTGACGATTGTTGGGAATATGATACGGTTGCACGGCTCAAAGTTTAATAATAAATCCGATGTGCTGGATAATGCCTGGATGGAAAAGGCGGCACAAAATGAATCCGAACGCACAAAAATGCAGCGCACGTACGATGATAACGTCGCCCAACGCGCACTGCATCAGGACACACTGGACAACATGGATGATGCATTTGGCATAAATGCAGAAACCATATCGGAAAAACATGCCGAATTGTCGGCGGCAAATGACCTGTCGGCAGGATTGGACAAGCGGCGCGAAAATGTGATTATGGCGGCGCGAAATGCCCCGGAACGCATTCGCCACATAGAAGAACAATTGCATCAGATGCGTGAATATTCCCGTGACCCGCATTTGTCCGACGCGCAGCGCGATGAGGTGGCGCGTCAAGTGTCGCGTTTGGAACGCAAGTTGGAAAGTGCAATGCGTGATGTGCGCACTGAAACGTTGCCAAATGGGGAACGCGCAAATGCGTATTCGCGTGCGATTGAAAAAATAAATGAACGCCAGCAGACCCTTGATTCCGAACGCAATTTGAAGGAACTGCGTATAAACGAATGGAATAATGCCAATGAAGCTGTAAAAATGCTGGATGCGCAAATTGTACAGCGTGATAAAAAGATAAGATCATGGGATAATGACCATAAAAATCAGTACTTGGAACTTATGGCGTTCTGGGATTTCTTGGAAACCGGGCGTAATACGCATACCGGCCCAATGTATTCATGGGCGCTGGGCAGTGCAAAGTCCAAGCAAAATGCGTTTGATAAAGATGTTGAAACCGACGAAATTGATGATAGAGGCAACCCTGTTAAGAAACCTTATAAGCAGACACTGTTCGATGATTATCTGTCGTCATATAGCGGCGGGCGTGGCACATAATATCATTGATTTTTTTGTTAATTTATGATATAATATAAACATTGTAGCACCGCGGCATGCGGTGTTTTTATTTTCCAAACATTTTCTAACCTAAGGATTTTTTTATGTCACGAGTTTTACAAATTCGTCGCGGCACGACCGCGCAAAATGATAATTTTACAGGAATGGCGGGCGAAATATCGTTTGATACCGATGCAAAAACACTGCGTGTGCATGATGGGGCAACGCTGGGGGGATTTACATTGGCGCGCGCGGATGAAATCCCGGATGTCCCGGATACAGGCGACGCGTTTGATATAAATTCCGTGCCGGATGAATTTTGGGCCGATAAGTTTTCACAATTTGGCGGCGGAACGCAGTTTAATATCGCAACCGGCCCGGTTATAGAATTATGTGCCACAACCCTGTTTGAATGCGTTTTTGAAGAAATAAACAAGCCTGCGATTTTTGCAGACGTTTGCATGATTTGCAAAAATCCGTCGGCGGGGTATTCGGCGGGCGAGATTGTGTATGCGTTCGGGCTGGGGACGCACGGGGCGCCCGGCATAAACACGTTTGTTAAATACGACGGCTTGCATGCGGTGTTTATGTGTGGCAATGAAAAATACTGGGTCTATCATCGTTCGACCGGCGTCCCGACCGAAATAGAATACGATGACTGGAATATACAGTTTAGAGTTTGCTATTGAAACGCGTCGCGTGTTCTGCTATGCTAAATCCCGTGATTAAATAAAAGGGAAGGCATAATGTACATACTTGCATTGAACTGCGGTTCATCTTCATTGAAATACCAGGTCTTTGACGCCGACACCAGACGTGTTGTGGTTGGCGGAAATGTTGAAAAAATCGGGCTGCCGGATTCGTTTATAACGCAAAAATATCCCGACGGCACGAAACAAAGAAAAGAAACCGTCATGAAGAACCATGACGAGGCGTTGAATGTCGTCCTGTTCATGCTGCGCGAGGCTTCGATTGACCTTAACGACATCAAAGGGGTCGGTCATCGCGTTGTTATGGGTGGCGATAAGTTCGCATCGTCGGTTGAAATCACGGACGATGTGATAAAGACGATTGATGAATTGTCGCCGTTGGCACCGTTGCATAATCCGTCGGCATTGCTGGGGATTATTACGGCAAAGCAATTGTTGCCGAATGCAAAGCAGGTCGCCGTTTTCGATACCGCGTTTCATCAGACGATGCCGGATTCGGCATACCGTTATGCAGTGCCGGCCGCGTGGTATCGTGAATTGGGTGTTCGCCGTTACGGCTTTCACGGAACCAGTCACCTGTATGTTTCAAAACGTGCGGCGGCGATGCTGGGGCGGCCGGCGGATAAATGCAATTTTATTACACTGCACATCGGGTCGGGCGCATCCGCAACCGCAATTCGCGGTGGCGTGTCGGTTGACACGTCACTGGGGATGACGCCACTGTCCGGTCTGACAATGGGGACGCGGCCGGGTGATTTGGACCCGGGGGTTGTGCTGTATGTGATGAAGCGTCTAAACCTGACGCCGGATCAGATGCAAACGCATTTGAACAAGAATTCGGGGCTTCTGGGGCTGACCGAGTGCTTTGTTGACCGTCGTGATGTTTTGGAACATCGCAGCGCGGATGACAAATGCCGCCTGGCAATAGAAATGGAGGCGCATAATGTCAAAAAATACATTGGTGCATACATGGCGGAATTGGGTCATACGGACGCAATAATCTTTACAGCGGGGGTCGGGGAAAACAACCCGTGCCTGCGCGAAGAATTCTGTTCCGGATTAGAAGAACTGGGCATAAAAATTGACCCTGTGCGCAACGAGGCCGCGGTTGCATTCAAGGGCGCCGGGGAATCTGTTATCAGCACGGATGACAGCCGGGTCAAGGTTTTGATGATTCCGACGGACGAAGAATTGGTTATCGTCGAAGATACAATTGCGATAATGAACGGAACATATAATCCGGATCATTTGAAGATGGAATATTCATTCGCAAAATAAAAAACATGTTTATGTAAACGGGGCGTCACGCCCCGTTTTTTGTTTTTATGACATGCTATATTACATTATTTTTCACCCGCCTTTAGGGGCTAGAGATTGACATTTAACGGCGCGGCAAACAACCTACATTGTCACCGCCCCGCCGGTGTTATCAATATGATAATTATTGTAGAATTCAAATTCTTGTGGGGTACAATACTTATCACAGCCAGACAATATGGATATTTTTAAAGTACCATTATCTATACTGAATGCTATTTCACAATCTTCATATTTTCTATTATCCATGCCACGGCTGCGATATTCCGCAATAGCGGTTCCTTGTGCTTTATCTGCAGAATTCAGTTTTAACTTTCCCCACATAATACATTCAGAATGCCAAGGATTGCCATGATTAAAATTTGCTTGAAAAAAGCAACTATCGTCAGAACAGTCTGCTATTTGAATTTTACTGCCTTCGCAATTTTTGTGCACCATTTCTTGGATGTTTGAATCGTAATAATCACATGAAACCCATTTATTTTCAAACAATGACAAATTATCGCCAAAGGCATAAAACGGAGTAGTCATTAAAAATAAAACAGGAAAATAGCGCATAAAATTCTCTTTGAAATGCAGGGTATCATTTGAGTTGATAATATTCAAGTCAATTTTATGATTGTATAAATTTATTATATGTCCATAGGTTTCTGCTGGATTGAACATCTTTGCGTCGAGATTCTTGCGCTGCACTTGCCCAGTCATGACGATTTATTGCATCAAATAATTTTGGCCACCCTAAATACAAGTGACCCCGAACGGTTCGCGCTGAAGGTTGAAAGGCGGTATTCCCCATATTAAATTGCATATCCAGCAAAGCCTGTTGTGCAGGGATTGGCAATGTTTGAAATCCTTCTATTTTTCTTTCCAGTTCGCGATATGATTGTTCCAGTTGGTGATTGAATTTATTTTCTATTTCTGATGCCGCCACATGATATTGTGAATAATTTTTCTCATGAAAAGTTTTTGAATTTACATCAGACATTATTTGAGAAAAGAGACTTTCTTTTTCGGCGGCAGTTAAAGTATGACCGTCTTTTATATCGGTCAAATTTAATTCCATGAAGTTTGCTAGTTTGCTTACATTGTTTCCAATTCCGATGGTTAAAATACCCTTGGAATCCAAATACAGATTTGATTTTATCCCTTCATGTTGTTTTATTGCCTCTTTTAATTCTGTTGTTAAAACTTTGTCCATTGATATTACCTTTACTTAAATAAAAAAGCCCCGCGCGCGGGGGCAATAAAAACGGCGACAATGTCGCCTTTATTCATGCTAGTTATTATATCATAAATCACGATAAAAAGCAATATGATATAATTTCATCATTAGGCCGAAAACTTACCACGGCCGATTTGGCGGTATGATAAAGCCTCGGCTAAATCCGGCATTTCAATATTTTCTGAACCGCGCAAATCGGCGATTGTGCGTGCAATTCGTTTTACACGATTGTATCCGCGCGCGGACATTCCCATTCGTTCCGCCGCGTTATTCAAGAAATCGGTCAGTTCGTTTGATAATGGGGCGGCGCGTTCCAATTCCGGCCCGTCCAGGCGCGCATTGACGCATCCCTGGCGTGCAATTTGGCGACGGCGCGCGGCGACAACGCGTTCGCGGATGTCGTGGCTGCTTTCGCGCGGGACATCATCGTCATTTTTCATTTCCCATGGATTTACGGCGTCTACGTCTACATGCAGGTCAATTCTGTCCAGCAATGGTCCCGAGATTTTATTTTGATATGCCTCGGCGCATCTGGGGGCGCGTGAACATGCCAGCGCCGTGTTGCCCAAATGACCGCATGGGCATGGATTCATTGCGGCAATTAACTGAAACCGCGCGGGATAGGTGGCATTTTGACGCACACGTGAAATTGTGATGCACCCCGATTCCATGGGCTGACGCAGGATTTCCAGGGTTGCCCGATTAAATTCCGGCAATTCATCCAGAAAAAGAACCCCGTTATGGGCCAATGATATTTCGCCCGGGTGTGCCTTTGAGCCGCCGCCCGCCAGGGCATGGGCACTGGCCGTGTGGTGCACCGCGCGAAATGGGCGTGATGTAATCAACGCATTATTATCCATTTTTCCAGCGATAGAATATATTGTTGATGTTTCCAGAATTTCATCCGTCGTCATTTCCGGCAAAATTGTGGGCAGTCGTGATGCCAGCATTGTTTTCCCGGACCCCGGCGGCCCAATCATCAGCATTGCGTGCCCGCCCGCCGCCGCGATTTCCAGTGCGCGTTTGGCGGCCGTTTGACCGTGAACATCGGCCATGTCGCCAATGTTTGCCGCGGCATTTTGTGCCGGTGTGCCGCTGTCCGGGGCGCGTAAAACCTGTGTCCCGTTAAAATGGTTTATCAATTCCATAACATGCGTCGCCGCCAGAATGTCGTTGTTGTGTGACATGACCGCTTCGGCCCCTTGGGTGGCGGGGCATATTATGCCCATGTTATTTTTTGCCGCCCATACGCCCGCAGGCAGTATCCCGTCCGTTTTTACAATCGCACCGTCCAGCCCGATTTCCCCCAGTATCATGTATTTTGACAATTTGTCTTCTGGTAAGACGCCGATTGCGCACAAAATCCCACACAATATCGGCAAATCAAAATGTGAACCGGATTTTTCGACATCGGCCGGTGACAAATTCACCGTCAACCGCTTTGGCGGCAACGTCAGATTCAACGCCGACAACACGTTTCGTATTCTTTCCGCGGATTCTTTGACCGCCCGGTCGGCCAGGCCGATTATGTTAAATTCCGGCTTTGACAGGCCGGCCGCCAATTGAACCTGAACATCAATCTGTATGGCGTCCATGCCGTTGAATATTATTGAACTCAAAGAAATCATAACTGCATATTAAAACTTGCGCTGAATCAATTCAAGTTCTAAAATACCCGAATAAGGAAAGGAATAAAAATGCCGGCAAAAAAAACAAACACATCACGCGAATGGTTTAACACAATATTTTATGGCGTGCTTATCGCCATTATTTTCAGAAGTTTTCTGTTGGAGCCGTTTAATATTCCGTCGGGCTCCATGATACCGACGCTGAATGTGGGCGATCATATTTTCGTTACAAAGTGGTCGTACGGTTATTCGCGTTATTCTTTCCCGTTTGGGTCGTGGAAATTGTGGAATGGTCGGTTTTTTGCAACCGAACCCAAAATTGGTGATGTCATTGTTTTTCGAAATCCTATCAACGAATCCCAGGATTTTGTTAAGCGCCTAATCGGCAAACCCGGCGACACAATTCAGATGATTGGCGGGCGTCTGTATATAAACGGTGAAATTGTGCCGCGTGACAATCCGCGTCCGTATGTGGTTGCAACATTGCCAAAATCCATTCGTGGCGTGGGATTTTATCGTGACAACATGGTTGTTCGCGGAAATGAAATCTGGGTTGACAACAAACCCGCTGATTTCGGATACACCATTGAATACAAGGATGACAAGTTCTGTCGCATGTATGAAGGCGCATGCGGTGTCTTTAACGTTACCGAATACACCGAAACGTTGCCGAACGGTGTTTCGCACAGCATAATTGAATACGCCGACGATGCGCGTTTTGATGATACGCCTGTGTACACCGTGCCGGAAAACCATTTCTTTTTCATGGGTGACAACCGCGACAACAGTGCCGACAGCCGTGCCGAAATAGGTTTTGTGCCGCGCGACAATGTGCTTGGGCGGGTATGGTTCGTATGGTATTCGCACAACTATTATGCGCCAATGTTGGCCATATGGTCGTGGGGCAAGAAGATACGCTGGTCACGCATCGGACTGGGGATACATTAAATTTTATTGATATTGTCGTGTTTGGCACCAATAATCTAATATAATTTAATGCGATAAAAAAAGAAATAAAAGATGGATAAACTGAATTACACCTTCAAAAATTCCGAATTGCTGGAATTGGCCATGACGCAGAGTGGGGCCGACGCCGCGCATAACAATGAACGGCTGGAATTCCTGGGCGATCGGGTTCTGGGGTTGACGGTGGCGCGAATGCTGTTTGATATGTTCCCGACCGAGCCCGAAGGTGACCTGGCGCGTCGTCACTCCGTTTTGGTGTCGACAATGACATTGGCCGATGTGGCAAAAAAACTGGGGATTCCCGATTGCCTGCATCACGGGCATATTACCGGCGGGCGCATCAATCATATTTTGGCCAATGCAATGGAGGCCGTGTTCGGCGCCATTTATCTGGACGGGGGATTTGAGGCGGCGGCGGCGATTATCGCCGACCTGTGGCGGCCGTTGGCGGCGCGGGACGCAATTGCCCCCAAGGATGCGAAAAGTGCATTGCAGGAATTTGTTCAAAAGAACTGGAAAGGAAAATTACCGGAATATGAATACATGGCGCCCCACGGCGCATCGCATAGCCCGGTGTTTGAAGTTCGGGTGTCCGCAATGGGCAAATCGGCCACGGGGCGCGGGGCATCCAAAAAGGGGGCCAGTATAAATGCGGCGGGTGCGCTGTTGAAAAAACTTGCAATTTCAAATGGCGACATATAAAATCAAGTCATAATTCAAATAAGGAAAAAATATGTTTTCAATTTTGCTGGTATTGTTGATAATCGTCGCAATCTTTATGATTGGATTGATTTTATTACAGAAGTCCGAGGGGTCCGGCATGTCTGGTTCGGCGGCGGCGTCGATGTTTGGTGGTGCCCTGACGGGTGTGGCGGCGGGTAATTTCCTGACGCGGGCGACGGCATGGCTGGCGACAATATTCTTTATATTGTGCGCGGCGTTGGCACTGGTATCGTCCAAGTCCGATATGTCCCGTAATCAAAGCGAGCTGCGCCAAGAAATAATTATTCAGGAAAATGCAGACGCGGCGCAGCCGGAGACCCAAAATACGGAAACAAAATAAAAATGTGATTGCCTGTTTCGGCAGGCTTAATAAAAATCCCCGCGTTTGCGGGGATTTTTATTTAAACATGAATTATGTTATTTTTTCTTTTTCGCCGGGGATTTTTTTGCGGCCGGTTTTTTCGCCGGGGCATGTGGCGCGGCGGCACGCTTGTAATCGCGGTGCAGCTGCAGTATGCACGCATAACCCACCAATGCGGACAGCGCGGTAATCGCCCCCTCAATCAAGCCATTTGAAAAATACACAAACAGGATTATCGCCACGACCAGTACAATCGTGTATCCGATATTACGTGTTAATACATTTAATATTTTATCAAAAGTTTTCATTTGTTTCCCTTTGTTTGGATATTGGGAATTATAACATATCCAATTTTTCAAATCCATTAAAAAAGACCGTACATGTGCACGGTCTTTTGAGCCTAACAAAAACTATATTTAGAATATCAGATGTCCGCCGATGCGTGCGGTTCGCGGCAATGGACCGAACGACGAACGCGGACTGACATAAATATTACCGGTAACTGTGAAATCCCCGCAAAACTGCAGCCAATTTAAGTCACGCAGGAACAAATTGCCGCGAACTGTAACCCCGCACGGCAGTGTGTATTTGCGCATATTTTGTAAATACAGGTTTCCGTTCACCGTATCGCCCGCGCGTAAAATGTGCGCCGCGCCGCGACCGTCAATAATTGTGTCGCCGTAAATATTTTTGTCGCGGCGGACCGTTTGCTGTTCAATGACGGGGTCCTGTTTTATGGCGACAATATTTACAGGTTCGGTCGCATACATGCGTGTTGACGCGTCGCGCCGTATCGGCAGGGATTTTGTATGCGGGCGCGGTTTAACCGTGCGCATATTTGGTGCCGGTGTTTTTGTTGATTTCGTGGTGTGGGCAATATTGAATTCCGTTGTCGGCGTATTTTTGGGAACAACCACCAATTGCGGGCGGCGACAATTTAAAATATCAATAATCAGCATAGTGAAAATCGCGATAATTGCCACCAACAGTGTCAGATTCAGCAATCCAATCAAATCAACTTTGCAGATGCGTGCCCATAATGCGCCAATGCCGCGGCGATTCGTTGCGGTGCGGCCAGTTGCGGCCGTTTTCTTGGCACGGCGGTCGTTTTTACGCTTTACGCGGCGGGCGGCCAACTTCATTCTTAATTTATTGAACATCAATACACCTTGTTAATTTACTAGGTATAATATCCCAAAAATAAGTTTTGTCAAGCAAATTTGTCAAAAATGTAATATTGTTCCGCGTGGCGCGGGATAGAATTTTTTTATCTTTGCATTTTTATATATTATTGATACCCTTGGTTACGCTAAAAAGGATTTATATGTCGGCAAAGACAAAGCGGATTCTAAAAAAACTTATTAGTTATTCGGGGATTTTCTTTTTCATTCTGGCGGCGGGCATGCTGTGGTGGCAATTGCGCAACTACAGTTTATCGGACATTTGGCATGCGATTACGGATATTCCGCTGATTAATCTGGCAGGGGCTTGCCTGGCCTGTCTGGCGGGGTATTTTGCGTTGGCGTTGTATGATTATCTGGCGTTGAATTATGTCGGCGAAAATCAAAAGGTTTCTTGGTGGAAATGGATGCTGGCCGGGATGCTGGGCTTTGCAATCAGCAATAATGCCGGGCATGCGGTCGTGTCGGGCGGGGCAATCCGGTATCGGCTGTACACCCGTTGGCGCATTCGCGGGGGGGACATTCTAAAAATGCTGACCATATCGGGTTTTACATATTTCCTGGGGTGTTCGGCGATTGTCGTTATGGGGTATTTCTTGGTCCCGCGCCATGTGTTTGAAAACTCTATGGGGGCCAGTGTCGGGTTAAACACATTGTTTATAATATGCGCTGCGATGATAGCGGCATATTTTGCAATGACTGTGTTCTTTCACGGCAAAAGCGTCAAGGTCGGCACTATTCGGTTCGAAGTTCCCACAACCCAAATGGCGCTTGTTCAAATGCTGTTGGGTATCACGGACAGTGTTTTGGCCGGTTTGGTGTTGTATTTCTGCCTGCGGCCGTTTTGGTCGATTCCGTTTGGGACATTTATCGGCCTGTTCGTGATTGCACAGACCACCGGCGTTTTTAGCCAGGTTCCCGGCGGCATCGGCGTGTTTGAGAGTATTTTCCTAATCGCATTGCCGGCCGATATTGACAAGGCGAGTGTTTTTGGGGCCCTGTTGGCATACCGCATAATATATTATGTATTGCCGTTAATTGGTGTTGGCGGGCTGTTCTTTGTGTATGAAAACTGGCTGCGGGCGCGCATGCGCCGCTGGATTAACGAGGCCAAGGAAAAAATCCCCCGCATCCCGGTGCGTAAAAATAAAAAGACCGGAAAATAAATACCTTGCCTTTGTGTGGTGTGGCGTGCTATGCTTAACCTTGTCGTATGACATGGGGTTAATACAGGTGTTTATATTATCACTTTTTTCAATAATCCGCGACGCGCTGTTTATCATCATTGCGCATTCCCTTGGCATGGGCTTGGACGCCCCACGGGGACGGGTTGTTTCCATTGCATACGCATCACAAAACAAAGGATTACCAGATGTCAAAGAAAATTTATGTGGACGCAGTCCACCCGGAGGAAACACGCGTCGTGGTTGTGGATACCGCAACCAATCGGGTTTCTGATTTTGATGTTGAAACAACGACCAAGCCCCAGATAAAAGGGAACATTTATCTGGCGAAAGTAATTCGGGTTGAACCATCGCTTCAGGCGGCGTTTGTTGATTATGGTTCGGGCAAGAACGGATTTTTGCCGTTTTCGGAAATCAACCCCGAATATTATCAGGTGACGGCCGAGCAAAAGAAAAAATTACTGGAATTGGCGCATGCAAATATCGTCGAAGATGACGACGACCCCGATGACGAAGGGGACGAAGTCGCCGAATACGATGACCAGAGTGCCGGCGAAGACAACAAGGAATTTGCCAAGCGCGCGCGTGAATTCAAGATTCAGGATGTTATCAAGCCGAAACAAATCCTGCTGGTTCAGGGTGTAAAAGAGGAACGCGGCCAAAAGGGCGCGTCCATGACAACATACCTGTCGCTGGCGGGGCGGTTTGCGGTATTGATGCCAAATTCCCGCAAGCGCAACAGTTACGGTATTTCCAAAAAGATTTCGGACAAACCCGAACGCGCGCGTTTGCGTGAAATTCTGCATGGGTTAAAGATTCCAAAGGGTATGACGGTTGTCCTGCGCACGGCGGCGTTTGGCGCATCGGCGGCGGACATCGCGGCGGATTATGATTACCTGGTGAACTTATGGAACGAAATCCGCAAGACCACATTGGAATCGGTCGCGCCGGTCACCATTCATACCGAAGATTCGCTTCTGCGGCGCGTGGTGCGTGATTTCCTCTCGGACAAGGATGATGTGTTGATTATCCAGGGCGAAGAGGCGTTTGATGCCGCGAAACAGTATTTCCAGCAAATGTACGGCCGCGCCCCGCGCAAACAATTGGTTAATTACAAGGATGCGGGCGTGCCACTTATGGTAAAGGCCGGCGTTGAAAAGCAATTAGAGGGTCTGCATGGCCCGTATGTTCAGTTGCCGTCGGGCGGGTCACTGGTTATAAACCAGACCGAGGCAATGGTGACAATCGATGTCAACTCGTCACGCGCGATTAAGGAAAAGGATATTGAGCAAACGGCGCTTAACACTAATTTGGAGGCGGCCGAAGAAATCGCCCTGCAACTGCGCCTGCGCGATTTGGCGGGTATTGTTGCGATTGACTTTATCGATATGGAAGAAGAACGCAACAACCGCAAACTGGAACTGAAAATGCGCGAGGTTATGAAACGCGACCGTGCACGCACCCAGGTTGCCAAGATTAACAATTTCGGGGTTCTGATGCTGTCGCGCCAAAGACTGCGCAGCAGTTTTATGGAATCATCCTATGTTCAGTGCCCGTACTGCATGGGGGCGGGTGTTGTGCCGTCTATTCAGACCGCGGCGATAATAATGTTCCGTCATCTGCAGGAAAAACTGCTGGCCAAGGCCGCCCAGAAAATCATCATGACCGTGCCGACGGATGTGGCGGTGTATCTGCTGAATCACAAGCGTGCGGAATTGGCGGAAATGGAGGCCAAGTTCGAAACCGAAATCGTAATTGTTGGTGACGACAGCCTGATGAACATTGACCAATATTCGATTCAGCGTGTGGCCCCGGAACAGAATAAAACGGACGAATTGTTGACCGCGCACGCACCGTCAACCGATGTGAAAAAGAAAAATGCGCAGCATGCGGACGCGAAAAAAACAACAATGAACGCGCCGCGCCGCCGCCGCAAGAAGCAGCCGAAAAAGAAAACAATCTGGCAGAAACTGGTCGGCTAAGTAAAACAAAAAAATCCCCGCACTATCGGGTCCCACGAAAACATTTGTTTTCGTGGGTGATTTATGCGGGGATTTTTAGTGCTGCTGGCGATTTACCCCGGGTGAATTTTAGTAATAATTGATTGCAATTTATATAACACATGGGATAAAATACATACGGTTGGAGGGTCGTGAATATATTGAATAAACGACGCTATTAGCCTTAATGGTTTTGAACCTCCAACATAAACAATATTTTAATCACATATGGTTGGAGGGTCACGATATATTTGAATAAGTGACACTATTGAGTATTATAGTTCTTAACCTCCAACCGCATGAAAGTTTTCGGGTGATTTTTATTTGTCATTGCGAGGGAGCAGCGCGACCGTGGCAATCCAGTAGTGCTACGCGTGATATTCACTGGATTGCTTCGTTTCACTCGCAATGACAAGTTGAGTTATTAAGTTCTTAAACACTTCACCTTTGTCATTGCGAGGAGTGATAACGACGAAGCAATCAAGTTTTATTTGTTGCATATTCAGAAAAATTAGGATATAGTACCAATTGTAATAGGTGAGCCTATTATGCGAGATTAGTCTCTCGCATTCTGGACGCCACGCGGGCGTTAAACGCCAATCCAAAACAGGATTGGAGGCGGCTGAATATATTGAATAGGCTGTGCGCATTCCAGAATGTTAAGACTAACCTCCAATCCGTCTATCTTGTATAGCGGAATATTGCAATTTACATGCTGATTTTTATGGTATTTTCATAAAAATTATATAAAGTGTAAATTGTAATAGGTTCTCTCTGTTATAGCGAGCTTGAAATCTCGTTAGTTAAGTCGCCCGCGTGTGCGCAATCACGTCCAACCTGATTTGGTTGGAGTTCGGCTGAATACTTGAATAAGCCGAGGATATACTTAACTATCATTTCAAACTCCAACCACTTGAAAGTTTTCCAGTGGTTTTTGTTTTTGTATAAACACAAAATGGGGGGATGAGATATGCAAAAATTAACCACTGCGGCGATTGCCGCAATTGGCGTTATTTGTGTCGGCAATGTTGCAATATGTTCGGCGCCACGCGTTTATTTTTCGCCGGGAACCGACTGCGAAGACCAAATAATAAAAAATATTAACGGTGCCAATAATATTGATGTGGCCGTGTATTCCATTACAAACCATAATATTCGTGATGCGTTAATCCGCGCACATAACCGCGGCGCAAACATTCGCATAATTGCAGATTATCAGCAGTCAAAGGGTAAATATTCCGTCACACAGGAACTAAAGAAAGCCGGCATACCATTTGTCACGAATTATGAATATCGAATGATATATAAAAAGGGCGGCGAATCAAAGCCCGCGAATGAAAATCTGTTGCACCGCATAATGCACAACAAATTTGCCATATTTGATAATAAAATGGTGGTAAGCGGTTCATACAATTGGACATATACGGCGACGCGTGACAATGCGGAAAACTGCATATTTATGGATGACATGTCGGTACCATTTTCACAGCAATTTGAATATCTGTGGGATTTATATAACAAAAAGGATTAAAACAAATCCCCGGTGTTCCGGGGATTTGATTGTGGTTTTTCGTGCCGTTTACATCATGCCCGGCATGCCGCCCGGCATTTGTGGGGCGGCCGGTTTTTCTTCGGGAATTTCCGACATTACGCACCCCGTGGTCAGCATTACGCCCGCCGTGCTGGCCGCCGCCTGGATTGCGGTCTTGACGACCTTTGCAGGGTCGATAATACCGGCTTTCATCATGTCGACATATTCGCCGGTCTGTGCGTTATAACCAAAGTTATAATCTTTGGCCTCCATAACCTTACCCACGACGATTTCACCTGATACGCCCGCATTTTCCGCAATCTGTGACATTGGGGCAACAAGTGTGCGGCGCACAATGTCAATTCCGACATTTTGGTCTGTGTTTTCGCCCTTTAACTTTTCCAGTGCCTTTACCGCACGAACCAACGCCACGCCGCCGCCCGCAACAATGCCGCTGGCCACCGCCGCGCGTGTTGCCGCCAATGCGTCGTCAACGCGATCTTTCTTTTCCTTGACCTCAACCTCGGTCATGCCGCCAACCTTTATAACCGCGACACCGCCGACCAGTTTGGCCAGTCTTTCCGACAATTTTTCACGGTCATATTCGCTGGTTGTGTTCGATAGTGCGACGCGAATTTCATCTGCGCGTGCGGCAATCGCCTTTTTATCGCCGCCGCCATGCGCCAACAATGTTGAATCCTTGGAAACAACAACCTTCTTTGCGGTCCCCAGCATGTCCATTGAAATGTTTTCAAATGTCATGCCCATGTCGTCCGATATTACCGTTGCGCCGGTGACCGTCGCGATGTCTTTCAACATTTCTTTGCGCCGATCGCCAAAGCCCGGTGCCTTGACCGCACAGACTTTTAATCCACCGCGCAGTCTGTTCAAGACCAATGTCGCCAATGCCTCGGATTCGACATCTTCGGCGATAATCAGCAGCGGCCGCCCCGATTGTGCAATCGGTTCCAATATCGGCAACAATGCCTGCAGGCCCGTGATTTTCTTTTCAGATACCAAAATCTGCGCGCCGTCCAGTTCGGCCAGCATTTTTTCACTGTTCGTCACAAAGTAGGGCGACATGAATCCCTGGTCAAACTGCATACCTTCGACAACATCGATTTCGGTTTCCAGACCCTTGGCTTCTTCAACGGTGATAACGCCTTCTTTGCCGACCTTTTCCATGGCGTCGGCGATTTTTTTACCAATGTCCGCATCGGAATTGGCGGAAATTGTCGCAACCTGGGCGATTTCGGCGCTGTTTTTTACCGGGCGGGCGTGTGCGTCAATATCATCAACAACGGCCGCGACGGCAATGTCGATTCCGCGCTTGATGTCCATGGGGTTCATGCCTGCGGCAATGACGCGGCGACCTTCGCGAATCAATTTTTGCGCCAAAACGGTCGCCGTTGTGGTGCCGTCACCGGCGTCGTCGCCGGCCTTTTTCGCAACTTCCTGAACCATGCGGGCACCGATGTTTTCGGTCGGGTCTTTTAATGATACCGCCTTGGCCACGGTGACGCCGTCCTTGGTTGCGACGGGCGCGCCGTATGATTTGTCGATTACGACCGTGCGACCCTTGGGCCCCATGGTGATTTTTACCGCGTCGGCCAGTTTATCAACACCCGCCGCCAGTTTGTCTGTATTAAAAATAATATCTTTTGCCATTTTTTATTCCTTTCCTGTTGAAATTTATAAAATTCCCAAAATATCGGTTTCCTTTATCAATACATAGTCGGTTCCGTCAATTTTAACTTCGTTCGCGCTGGATGCCCATTTCGCAAACAGAACCGTGTCGCCCGACTTTACCGACATCGGGATTTTTACGCCGTTTTCCGTTGCGCCGGTGCCAACCGCCACAACGCGCCCGCGTGACGGTTTTTCACGCGCATTGTCCGGAATTATAATGCCGCCGGCCGTCTTGTTTTCTTCTTCGATTCTTTCCAGTAATACATAATTGTGTAATGGTTTGAACATTTGTTTCTCCTTGGCTCTTGCGTTTAATATAATGCGTCGATTGCGCATTTCAAGGCTTGATTTTCCAACCACAGTGTAATATTGTTTTTGCATACGGACAAGGGGAATATAAAGATGTATGACAAAGAAAATGTGTTTGCAAAAATAATCCGCGGTGAAATTCCGTGCAATAAAATATATGAAAACGACTTTGCATTAAGTTTTCATGACATAAACCCGCTGTTTTCAAAGCACGCACTTATTATACCCAAGGGTGAATATGAAAACATTCTGGACTTTGTGACGCACGCCCCGGCGGCGGCCCAGGCGGGATTTTGGGAATGCTTTGCCAAAACGGCGGAAATTTTGGGGATTGATGCGAATTTTAACGCGTTGGCCAATGCCGGTGCGGACGCCCCGTTTGTAAAGCAGTCTGTGTTTCATTTCCATATGCACTTAATGGCGGGGGAAAAGACGGCGGAACTGGGAAAGATGATGAAATGCCTGTGCGAATAAATATTCGGGTTATTCCGCGTGCGCGCCGCAATGTGGTGGAGAGTGCCGCGGACGGCACGCTGCGCGTTTATACAACCGCCGCGCCAGCGGACGGGGATGCAAATGCGGCGGTGATAAAAATGCTGGCCCGGCATTTGGATGTGCCGAAAACCAGCATTAAAATCATTCGCGGCACCTCCGCCCGCGACAAGGTTATTGAGTATTAGGCGCGATAGTTCAAAACCAGTTTCATCAATTCTTCAGGGGTTGTGGCGCCCTGCATGTTGTAGTCTTGGGGGCGGACAAAGAATCCACATTGTTTCATATGCACCAGCAGGCGCGCAAACGGTCCCCAAAAATTGTTTGTGTTCATAAAGAACAACGGCTTTTTCGTTTCGCCGATTTGTTGCATCGTCATGATGTCGGTCAATTCGTTTAAGGTTCCCGTCCCGCCCGGCAGAATGATAAACCCGTCGGACAAATCGAACATTTTCTGCTTTCTTTCATTAACGCCGTTAACGATTTCAAATGCGTCTATGCCGTCGTGCATGGGTTCCTGCTTGGCAACGACATCATGCGTGGTGATGCCCGTTACATGACCGCCGTTTTCAAGGGCCGCCGATGCAACCGTACCCATTAGTCCCACATTCCCCCCGCCAAAAACCATTTTTATCCCGTTTTTGGCCAGCATTTCACCGATTTTCGCCGCATCCCGTGCAAAATCCGGGTTGTTGCCGAATTGATGTCCGCAATATACCGCGATTGATTTTAATTTTTCTGCCATTTTCTTTTTCCCTTTATTTTTGCGAATTATAGCATAAAATAAGGCGACAATGAATAAAAAGTTTACAGATTTTATGCGGGACTATATCGGGCGAAAAATCGCCGTGGCCGTGTCCGGCGGGGTGGATTCGGTGTGTCTGCTGTGCTGGTTGGCGCAGGTTGGGGCGGATGTGGTTGCCCTGCATGTAAATCATGGGCTGCGCCCCGCCGCAGAAACCGAGGCGAAGTATGTCGCTGCGCTGTGCGGCCAGTTGGGGGTGCCGTGCCATGTGTTCAAGTGGGCGGGCGAAAAGCCGTCGTCCGGCCTAGAGGCCGCGGCGCGCGCCGCACGATATAAATTTATGACGGATTTTTGTCGTGAAAATGGCGTTGATGCGCTTTTTGTCGCGCACCAGGCCGATGACCAGATTGAAACATTTCTGATGAATCTGGGGCGTGGCAGCGGGCTGGCCGGACTATCCGCGATGCAGGCGGTGACATTCCGTGACGGGGTGAAAATTGTGCGCCCGTTGCTGGATGTGTCGCGGGCGGAACTCAAAAAATATTGCGATGACAATGCAATCAAATATTTTTGCGATGAAATGAATGACGATGAAAAGTACACACGCGTTAAAATTCGTAAAAATCGTCACATCTTGTCCGAAAAACTGGGCATCAGCGACGAGAGGATATTGCTGGCCATAAAAAACCTGGGGCGGGTGCGTGATGCGATTGACACGGACATTGACGAACATGTCGCCCATGTGATGCGTGATGGGTATGCGATGTTTTCTGATTCTTTTCTGTTTGACCAGGGCATGGATATTAGACTAAAGTTGCTGGGAACACTTATTCAGAAAATAGGGGGGGATGAGTACAGGCCGCGCTTGAATTCGTTAAATATCGCACTAGATAAATTGCAACACGATTGCAAATTTACATTGGGCCATTGTACGGTGCGGCGTCTGGGCGGTAAAATTTTAATCGTGCCCGAAGGGTCAAAAACAAGTTTTAGGAAGAGACATGAAAAAACCAAAAGAAATATTTAACAATATAAATAACAAGAAAAAACGCGACGGCGGTTCGGTTTGGCTGATTCTGTTTATGTTGATGTTTGGGGCGATGCTGGCGCGGTCGTTTATCGCGTCACCGGCCGCGCATATGCAAATGTCAAATGCGTTTGACGGTGCAACGGGTGTGGCGGCGCCGGTGAAACTGTCGTTTTCCGATGTCTTGCGTCGTGCGAATGATATTGATACGATGACAATTCGCGGTAACGATGCCGTGGGGACATTGCGCGACGGAACAAAGTACACCGCGACAATTGCGTATGACCCGGAAACTCTGACTAAACTGTCCGAAAATGGGGCAACGATTTCAATCGATACATCAAAATCATGGGTTGATTATCTGGGGACATGGGTTCCGATTTTGATGGGCGTGTTCTTTATATGGTGGATATTCCGCGGGCTGCGTGGCGGCGCAGGTGGCATTACGCGGGGCCTGGCACAACAGAACCCGACAAAAATCACCACGGGAAAACCTAAAACCACATTCAAGGATGTCGCCGGCATTGATTCTGAAAAGCAGGAGTTGGCCGAAATAGTGGATTTCCTGAAAAACAAGGAAAAGTTCAAGGCAGTCGGCGCCCGTGTGCCGCGCGGGGTCCTGCTGTCGGGGCAGCCGGGCACGGGAAAAACGCTGTTGGCGCGTGCCATCGCGGGCGAGGCTAATGTTCCGTTCTTTGCCGCATCGGGCAGTGATTTTTCCGGGATTATCGTCGGACTGGGCGTTGCCAAGATAAAGGAAATCTTTGAAATGGCGAAACGCAATGCGCCGTGCATACTGTTCATTGATGAAATTGATGCCATTGGCCAGCGTCGCAGCCAGCATTCATACAATGACCAGGACCGCGAGCAGACATTGAATCAATTGCTGATTGAAATGGACGGTTTTTCAAATGATACCGGAATTATCGTTATTGGTGCGACAAATCGGGCAGATATGCTGGACCCGGCGTTGTTGCGGCCCGGCCGCTTTGACCGTCAGGTGCATATTGATTTGCCGGACTTGTCGGGACGCCGGGAAATCCTGGATTTGTATGCAAAGCGCGTGAAAATCGGCACAGATGTAAATATGCAGGATTTGGCGCGTGGAACAACCGGCTTTTCCGGGGCGGATTTGGAAAATCTGCTGAACGAGGCGGCACTGCACGCCGTGCGTGGCGGTCGCAAGGAAATTGCCCAGGCCGATGTAGAAGAGGCACGCGATAAGATCATAATGGGACCGCGTAAAATTCGCAAAATGCGTCCGGAGGATATTAAACTTACCGCATATCACGAGGCGGGACATGCCTTTGTCAGCACAATGTACGCGGATGTTTCCGACCCAATACACAAGGCGACTATTATTCCGCGTGGGCGGGCACTCGGCATGGTTCAGCAATTGCCGATTGATGACAAGGTTTCATTAACGATTGCGGAAATTCGGGCCAATCTGGCCATGTATATGGCGGGGCGCGCGTCCGAGGAAATATTCTTTGGCGCAGATAAAATCACCACCGGGGCCGAAGGGGACATCGCCATGGCGACGCGTTTGGCGCGTTATGCGATAACGACGGCCGGCCTGTCGCCAAAAATCGGTTTGGCGGCGGTGAATCAGGTGAATACATTCGGCGCGCGTGGCGCATTGGAAAACGCATCTGAAAAAACCGCAGAAATGGTTGACGCGGAAATTCGTGCATGGATGGACGCCGCGTACAGTGATGCGAAAAGATTGCTGACCCGCAATCGGGCGACGGTTGAAAAATTGGCGACCGAATTGCTGGCGCGTGAAACCCTGACCGGGGCCGAAATCCGGGAAATCGTTTTCGGGAAAAATAAAAAGAACGCCCCTGCGAAAAAGGCATCCGTTTCGGCGGCAAAAAATAAGGCAAAGCCCAAAAATGCAAAATAACGCGCCGAATTTCGAAGTATTGCGCATGGCGCCGGAAAACACGAATTCCGTCTTGGTGACACGCGGCGCCGATGCGGTTATATTTGACCCATGGGGGCGCGCGGACGCGTGGGATGAATTATTGGCGGCGCGCAAACTTAATCTGCGTGCCATATATTCGACGCATGGACATCCGGATCATATTTCTGCGGCGCCGGAATTGGCCACGACGCATAATGTGCCATGGTTTTTGAATGCGCGTGACAACGCGTTGCTGGGGTGGGGTGCGGAACTGCTTGAATATTTCGGTTTGCCGGCGATTGATGCGTCGGCGGCGCGCGCGAATGATTTGCCGGCGGGTGAATTTGAAATATTGCCCGGGGTTTGGATGCACGCAATCGCCGCACCCGGCCACAGTGCTGGCGGCATGATGTTTCATTTCCCGGATTTCAAGGTTCTGATTGCAGGTGATACAATATTTGCGGATTCTGTCGGGCGATGCGATTTGCCGGGCGGTGACATGTGCGCGCTGCGCGCAACAATCGCGCGTCTGCATGAAATGAATTTGCCCGATGACACCTTTGTTGTATTTGGGCACGGCATGAATTCAACAATTGAAATGTTAAAACAGGAAAATCCGTACTTTGGTGTGGCGGAATGCGGACACGGCCATTGCTGCCACGGCGGTGGTTGCGGCGAACACAAGTGTTGCAAGGATTAAATAGTCGTCAAACATTCCCGCGGTTCAAATATCAATACGCGTTCGGTGCCGCTTAAATCATTTTCGCGCCTGGTGAATTTCCACCCGTTTGATTCAAATATTTTTCGTACATCCCGGCCCATGTCCATGCCGATTTCCAAATATATTTTTCCATTCGCGCGTATCCATTTGCGCGCATTTTGTGCGATTGCCTGGTATGCCGCAAATCCGTCATCCGCCGCATACAGGGCCATTTTCGGGTCGTGCATTGCGCCCGCATCCACGCGCGTGTCACCCCGTGCGATATATGGCGGATTGGAAACTATTACATCAAACTTTTCATGGACGGCGTTTGGTTTTTCAAAAGACGCCCGTCGAACTTTTATACGGTCATTGATTTTTAGGTTCCGAAAATTGCGTTTTGCAACGCGTGCGGCGCGCCATGATTTTTCAACGGCGACGCCATGCGTGTCGACTGAATTCTTAATAATTGCGGCGATTATGCACCCGGTGCCCGTCCCCAGGTCCAGGATTTTTGGCGCGTCCCCACACGCAATGTCGGAAATTACCGCCGATACCAGTGTTTCCGTGTCCGGCCGCGGGTCCAAAGTATACGCGTTTGTATAAAACGGCAGGCCATAGAACCATTTCCTATGAATAATTTTTGCAACGGGCACACCGCGCCGTAATTTTTTTGCCATTCGCCGTACGGCAAAAGTCGTTAATTTTGGCCGATTTTCAGTAATAATGCGCGCCGCGCGAACGCCGCCCGCATTTTGTAAAATTGTGAAGGCTTGATTTGTTTGCATAAAAATAGTATAATCGAATCCATGAAAAAAGTAAAAGATATTCTTAATTCACGTATTTTGACATGGGTTGTTTTGGGGGTGGCCGCAATATTGAGTGTGGCTGCGATAATTGTTGTTTTGACGCATCGTGCGCCGCGGTTGGCAACAAATTATGCCAAATCTGATTCACAAATCATCACGGTTCAGGTGGCGGACGGCGACACATTGTCCAAATTATTAACAGAGCAGGGGCTGACCCATGCGGATGTGGATGCGATTGCAAAAATTCTAAAGAAAGACGCCGATATTACAACACTGCGCGCGCAAAGCGATAAAATCGAATTTGTGCGCGACGATGAAAATGCGCCGGTGTCCAAGTTTGCGATAATTCCGTCACCGTGGCGTCGGGTTGAAGTGTCGCGAAACGACGAAGGCCAATGGCAGTGCAGTGCGATTGACATCACGCCCGATACACGCGCGGTTTATCGCACGGGTGAAATATTGGACGGTGACAGTTTTTATCTGGCGGGAATGCGCGCGGGAATACCCGCCGGCATATTGGCCGATGTGTATGATTTATTGGCGTTTGAAATGGACTTTGAACGCGATGTTCGTGCCGGGCAAAAGTTCTGGGTCGTGTACGAGGAAAATTATTCCGATAATGAAAAGGTTGATAACGGTCGCGTTTTGGCGGTATCGTTTGATGCGTTGCGCGGCAATGTGCGAATGTATAGATTCAAAAAGGCCGACGGCACATCCGGTTATTATGATGAAGACGGCAACGGTGCAATCAAATCATTAAAGCGTACGCCGATTAATAATGCCAAAGTGACTAGCAGTTTTTCCGGTCGGCGCAAGCATCCGGTGCTGGGGTACACGCGTGCGCACAAGGGGGTCGATTTCCGTGCGTCTACCGGTACGCCGATTCCGGCGGCGGGTGCGGGTCGTGTCGTTGCGCGCGGGTACAATAACGGACATGGGAATTATATAAAATTGCGCCACAATGGGTCATATGAAACGCTGTATGCGCACATGTCCCGCTTTGCCAAGGGCGTCACCGTTGGCACAACCGTTCGCCAGGGCCAGACAATCGGATACGTCGGTTCAACCGGATTGTCCACGGGGCCGCATCTGCATTATGAAATAATCAAAAACGGCAAACATGTGAATCCGATGACGGTAAAATTGCCGGCAATCAGTAATTTGGGCAGTGCCGATAAGCAAAAGTTCCTAGATTATCGCAAGGTATTGGACGGCGGCATTGAAAAACTGGCCGAAAATCCAAACCTGTTTATTCAAATGTAAAAAATCCCGCAAATGCGGGATTTTTTATGAAAGTTCAACGCCCTCGGATTTAAGTAATTCAATTTTTCGCATTACGCCGCCGGGTGCGGAATATCCGCCGATGTTCCCATCGCTGCGTATGACGCGGTGGCACGGAATGGTTGGCGGCATCGGATTTTTCCCGACGGCATTGGCCACGGCGCGCACGGCGTTCGGGTGCCCCGACATTTTTGCCAATTCGGCGTATGTTTTTACCGTGCCGCGTGGTATCTGCATCAGTGCGCGCCAAACATCGTGCTGAAATTGGGTTCCGGGTAAATTGTTTATATCAATATTTTTTTCGGATTTCATAATTTACGGTGTATAATTTTTTTGAATTATTTTCAAGGAATTTTATATTTCTTGTATTTGCCCAAAATATAAATTATACTTGCATTGAATCCGCAGGGATGTGGGTTCGGGACGTAGAAAATCCCATAAATCAGCGGTGCAGTGCACCGTATCCAATGCCACGGGACGTTCCCGTGCTTGCCCGGCGCCTTGTCGGGAGGCCGTTGGTTATACAACAGGGTTCGCCCAAAGACCAGCGGGATCATTCTGATTTATGATTTTTCTAACTTCCCGACCACCAATTTTGGTGGTTTTGTTCTTTAACCAAAGGGGAAATAGAAAATGAAATATCTGATGATTGCCACTGGTCTGGCGTTTATTTCACAGGCGGCGTATTGCGCCAAAATGCTGCCGCCGGAAATAAAGTGTAAAAATTCGGAATATTCCGGTGATAATTGGGCGGCGTTATGCGATAACAGCACGGATGAACTGACGGTCAAGGGTGTCGGTGTTTGCACCGATGTTGAAGCGCGCGCATATACGCAGGCCGAAACGTTGCCCGCGCCCGAAGATGCCGATGATGCAATTGGATGCTGGTGCCGAATATCAAATCCCTTTCGGTCACAGTATGTGTTTTTGCGCAGTTATGTTTACGCAAATGAATGCGAAAATTGGTGTGCCAGTTTTTGCGCGCGTGACATTGTGTCAAACAAACCGTTTCGCACTGCAATTTTTAGGGACATAAAATAAAGTTTCAATCCGCCATATTTACTGGAATATATTTTTATAAGTATTATTATTCCGGAATTATGAAGCAATTGTCTGATAAGGATATTGAACAAATGGCGGCGTGTAAATTCGCGCCCGATACGCATGCGGTAAATCAAAGCGTGCGGCGTAATCTGCGTTTGAGGGAACTGATACCAGTCGCGCGTGCTGTGCCAAGGCATATTATGATTGATTTGCATCAACATACCGAAGAACAGGCATGGAATGCAATTATGCGCATTGCAAAATCGGGTACGCGAACCGCCACCGTCATCACCGGAGCCAGTGGCGTTTTACACCAAAAATTTCCGCAATGGGCCACAGAAAGCATATTGACCCCATACATTTATTCGTTTGCGCCCATAAACAACGGTAGTTTTCATGTCCAATTCATGAAACAAAAGAATCTTAAATAATTTATCGGCCGATGAAATTATTGGGATCTACATATGTCCCGTTATGCTTTATACCATAATGCAAATGCGCGCCGGTTGTGCGCCCGGTGTTGCCGCTTTGCCCGATGCGGCAACCGGCATTTACAGTATCGCCCGCCTTTACCAATTGGGAATTTAGGTGGCAGTACACGCTTTCAAATCCGCCTGCATGCGTTATGCGAATGCCGCGCCCGCATGTGTTGTCCGACCAAACGGATGCAACCGTGCCGGTGGCCGGCGAAAAAACATCTGTTCCAACGGGTACCGAAAAATCAATACCGCGGTGTGGCGTACGGATTTTTGTGACGGGATGAATACGGTCGCCGTATTGTGATGTTATCGTGGGGCGCCCGGTTAACGGTTCGCCGCTCGGGTAAATTTGCCCCGCCGCGATCGCTGGATTTGACGGCGTGCATTGCGGGGTTGCCGTAACCGGTTGCGTGCTGGGGACGGCCGATGGCGCCGGGTGTGCGGTTTGTGATGTGGCCTGATTCAACTGTGCCACTGCAATCTGCGTTTGACGTTCCATTGCCTTCAAATCGTCTTCTATGGACATGCCCTGGTATGCGCATCCGCGAAGGCAGCGCCCATTTGCATCGTATTCTGGTTCCCAATCCTCAAACCCGGCGCGTTCGTTTTCCATTCGCACCGAAAAAGGCAAATCGGCATATGTCGGCGCAAATTTCATGGGTTTAAGCAGCCCGGCCGCAACAGATTGGCCGCCGCAAAATCCGACCAGCGCCGCACAAATAAAAACACGCATCATGTCATATTTCATAACGCGTGTATTATAGCATATTTTTTCAGATTGTTAAAACGCAATCTTTGCGTTCAGCATTCCCGTATGCGCCATGTAATCAGACCTGGAATCCAATTTATAATCCAGCGTGACGGCAAACGATGCACCGTACACACCTATGCCCAGCCCACCGCGCAGTGCGGTGCGCGCGGGTCGTTCAACCGGTATGTCGTACCGTTGATTTCCGATAACCTGAACACTGATATTGTCGTCGGCGTGGCTGATAATGTCATATCCGCCGCCGATTGTGATGTTTGGGCGCACCACAAAGCCGTTCACAATGAAATTCGCCCCCATTTCCGCGTTCAACCCCGCGGTCAGCACATCATACCGCCAGCGGTCAAAACTCTGTGCGGCGCCGTCCGTATGTGCGTCAGATTTTAGGTGTGCATAGCGTACATCAATGCGCGGTGCAAAGAACAAATGCCCACGCGATAATTGAAAGCCGCTGACGATTTGCCCGGACCAGAAATCCGTGTCATAAACACCGTCATCACGGATTCCGGCGATTGTTTTGTCGGTTTCCCAGCTGATGTGTCCGCCAACGGCCGCCATGTTCAAAAAGAATCCCGATTCCGCCAAATACTGTGCGAACAAGGTGACGCTGTTTCCCTTTGAGTCGGTATAGACCGGGTTGTCGCGTGTGTCGGCGGAACTGTGGGTATATCCGACCCCAAATGCGAAACCGTCTGCGGCGTACCCCTTGGCCCGAACGGACAGACCCGTGTCATCAATTGTAAAATCGCCGTTTGCATCCGAATCAAAGTCTGCGGTTGATGCGAAAAGTTCGGCCTCTGCGCTTAATGTGCGACGGCGAACGGCACAGTCGGATAAGTTGTTTGCACATGTTGTCCGCCGTGCCGCCATTGGGCGTGATATTACGGAATAGGCCATGTCCAGATGTTTGGTCGCCTCATATATGGCCAGTGCCGTGTCGTTATATGCGATAACGCCGATCAATTCGTTAAACCGTACCAGGTCGCTGGTATGATATTGTGACAATTGTCGGGCGATCTCGCTGCTGTTGCCGCCAACCCCGCCCAGCGCCGTCGCCCATGCTTGTCCCGCGTCCTTTAGATATTGACGCGATGCGCCCGCGTTTGCCGCATGTACGCCAAAGCCCAAAAGCATAAAAAACAGTATGTAAATTTTTCTCATGGCACAGACTACTTTTTAATTATAATAGGGTTGAAATTTTGAATTTATAACAGGAACCATTTGCTATGACCAAAGTCGGCTTCAAAATGGGCCTATAAAATGGCATAATTACATTTTCATTATGGCGTTATGCAATTGGCGAAATTCGCTATGCTTATTATGACAGTGCATAATTTTCAAATTAAAAATCCCCCATTGGGGGGATTTTTATTTGCATTTGTCGTCAAAGTTATCAAGGGTTAATTTATCGGCCTCGTCGGAAAACATCGCATCATGCGCAACCTTTGTAAAATCTGCGTATGAAACAGTTGTTTTTATGGTTGCCGTGCCGTTTTCAGCAATGTTGATTTCATCAAGCAGCCGATCGGCCACAATGCAACATGTCGGATACACCGTGTCATGAAAGCTTTCCTTGACCAAGCAGCGAATGGCATTGCCAATTTGACATGAAATAGTGATACTTGTCACATCGCGTGGGTTAAATCGCGCGCATTGCAGTTTTGCAATATTTGCGATTATACGCTCTTTTTTAGCTTTGTGTGAATCGTTTGCCAATGCGGCGGCGCGGGCGTTTTTGCCGTTTTCCGTAATCATTATGGCGGCCATGCCGCAACGTTGCATCAGGTTTTCTATTTCTTCTTGGGTAACGTTTGGTTGCCGCGCAATGTCACAGTTCAGCAGGCTGTCGCTATCATATTCAATGCCGTTGTATTGCAGGGTTATATTGTTATTTGATATATAATCCTTTGTCTTTTGGCATATTCCGTACGCTATGTCCAATAATTCTTTATAATCTTTTATATAGGTCATAAATTCGGTCGTCCATGAATAAAACTCATTCCCAGACGCGATTATTTTACCCGGCGCATCTGCTAGTGCAGCGGATGAAGCCAACACGCATAAAATAGATAAGACAGATAATATTTGTTTCATTGTAAAGCCTCCTCGCAATATTGCGCCCGTTTGATGAGCTTTTTAATTGTTGAAACCGTTGATATGTTGGAGACTGTGCCTAAAACGCTGCTCCCGGTGCTGACAACACCCAATATATTTGCGGTGAAATTTAATTTTTCTTCTTTTTGTTGGCCCTTCTCGCTGTTGTTATTGCGAGTTTTGTCGGAATTTGCGGTAGCGCTTACCGCAGTGCCGGCAACACCTATGGCGCCCCCTGCAATACCAATTTCCATAGTTCTGGACATACTTTGTTCTATCTCCGCAATATCCTTGCTGCTGATTTCGCCGCAATTATCCCTAATTTTGACGATTTTGGTCATAATGGGATTTTCATACGGATTTATTCCCGCATCCAATAAATTATAATAGGCGGAATTTAAGTCACTCAAAGAATTATTGCACGCAATGATGTGCTGAACCAAATCGGACTGATTTTTATTCAGTCCGGCTATAATAGATGACGCAATATTGGTTGCGGCATTTCCCGCCATCAACCCCGTACGCCAATTACCCAGCTTTTTTGATTTCTTTTCCGCATTGGCAATTTCATCGGCCAACTTTGACATGTCCGCCATTGGGGTTAGAACATTTTCTACGAAATCATCATCTGACATTGATTTTATAGCGTTTGCAGAACATCCGCCACCGGCGCACATTTTATCCATTAACGTTTCAATTTCTTGATCCCATTTTAATTTTTTAAATCCGGCATACACCGCGCCGCCACCCGCGACCGTGCCAATCGCAGTAATTGCGCTGTCTGTTTTTGCGACGCCTGACACGCGTGATAAATCATCGGATATGCCGTCACATATTATGCGCGTCGCCTGTAGTTGGGATTGTGCATCGGCAATAATGTCGGCAAATGCCGCCATGGGCAACATTATGCATCCCAGTATAAAAGATTTTTTCATAATTTCTCCTTTTAACACCAAATACCACCAAACGAATGGTGGTTGGAGGTTCGAAACTATTAAGTTATAGGAAATAGTGGGCTTATTTAGATATATCGCCACCCTCCAACCTTGGTTTGATTGGAGGTATTTATTGTCCCCTCGGACACTATAACTTATGGGTTTCGACATCCCGATGTGCGTTCCATGCACATCAAGCAGATTATACTGCATTTGCAATTATTTTACAAATAGTTTTATTTTTTCTTGCAATTTGAATAAATTGATATAAAATATAACACCGTTGCACCCATGGCTCAATTGGATAGAGCATCTGACTACGGATCAGAAGGTTGAGGGTTCGAATCCTTCTGGGTGCGCCATAAATTCAAACCGGCGATTGCGCCGGTTTTAATTTATGTTGTGCATCCCAGGATGAGAAGCCTGGTTCGAAAACAAGTAGGCGAGATGAATGCAGTGTAATCGAGCCGTCACGGTTTCCCCGCAGGCATTTATATGCCGAGGGAATCTTCTGGGTGCGCCATAAATTCAAACCGGCGGTTGCGCCGGTTTTATTTAATTGACAATAAATATGTGTTTTTATAACTTATATAAATATATGTGGGATGTTCTATGAATTACGGAAATAAAATTTTAATAATGGGTGGTTCTTGCGCCGGCAAATCGACAACAGCGGAAAGGCTGGGGCAAAAATTAAGTATTCCGGTTATGTATATGGATTTGTTTGACCCATATGCTGTGAATGATGATGCGGGTCGTGCAAAACGTGAACAGATTATGTATAAAACAATCCGTGATACAATGGCGAAGCCAAAATGGATAATTGAAGGTGTATATCAGTGGTATGCCTTTGAAGAAAGAATGAACGGAGCCGATACGCTGATAATTTTACGGGCACCGGCGGTTGCAAGAATATGGCGTTATGCCAAAACATGCGCATTAGGACAGAAACGGCATGGGCGCAATGGTTTTTCTGCAAAAAATTTCCGTTTTAGTCATGTGTGGTATATGATGCGTCACAATGATGCGCCATATGATTTGATTATGCAAACTGCCAAGAAAAATAAAAAACTTAAAGTTATTGAATTAAAATCTTTTCACGAAATTAACAAATTTATAAATAGTTATCAACGATAGGTAAGTGTATCAAATGGCGACGAGTAGTGACTTTATTCAATTTGCGTGTGACCAGATTGCGGCCATAGGTGATGCGTCATACAAAAAGATGTTTGGCGAATATATGATATACCATAACGGGCGTGCGATTTTTTTGGTATGTGACGACACCGTGTATGTAAAGCAATTACCCGAAGTCGCCGCAATATTTGCCGCGTATGGCATTACACCTGATTTGGGTACGCCGTATAAGGGGGCAAAGCCGCATTATATTCTTGATATTGAAAATGCTGACTTGGCGATTGATATGGCGCGAAAGTTGGGCCAGATATTGCCACCACCAAAGCCAAAGATTAAAAAAAGACCGGAAAAGCAGTAGCCCGGGCGGTCTGATTTATATATTCAGTATTTACAGATTAAAAACAAACCCCGCAAATGCGGGGCATGTTTTTAGCAGATTGCATTTACAGTTTAAATACTATCCGCGTTAATCCAGCGACCGTTTTTCAACAGGCCCGGCGCCATGCCTTCGCTGCTGCGCAGGGTGTCGATAACACTGCGTGCCTGGGACGCATCCAGATTTATAATGCGAACCTTGTACATGTCGCCTTCCTTGACAACGGTGGCGTCGCCATAGGCTTTCATACGATTGGCCAGGGCTGTTGCGCTGTCTTCGGCGTAAAATGCCGCCAGTTGCACACTGTAATCACCCGTAGCGGCCGGTGTCGTGACGGTTGTCGTCGTTGTTTCAATCGTCTGTGTCGGTGTCACTTCGACGGTTTCTGTCTGTTGGAATGTGGTTGTTGCGCCCAGTGTTGCGTTTTTAACCGCAATTGACTGTTCCGGCAAAACCTGAATCTGGACCTTGGTCTGGCCGTTCATGCCAATTTTTGCCGCCGCCGCCGGTGACAGGTCCATAATGCGTGTATTCACAAACGGGCCGCGGTTATTTACACGAACAACAACAGATTGGCCATTATCCAAATTGGTGACCTTTGCAATTGTTGGCAGAGGCAACGTCTTGCTGGTCGCCAGCATTTGGGTTATGTCAAAAGTTTCGCCGTTGCTGGTTTTGCTGCCGTTCAATTCGACCGGAACAATGCCCGCCACGCCGGTTTGGTTATAGGTCAAATCTTCGACCGGGATGTACTGAACATCTTCGACCTTGTACGCGTTGCCGATATAGTATTTCGGCGCCGGTGCCATTAGATATGTGTTATTTAGTGTCTGGGTTTCCGCCGGAGTGGTGATCAACACTTCTTCGCCAAAGCCGTCGGAACCATATCCACCCGTGCCGGTCGTTGTGCCATTATTGTTCATGCACCCCGTCAGCATAGCGGTCAAAACCGCCAGTGATATTACTTTTTTTGTCATGTGGGACTCCTTACATTCTTAATATTTATATTTTATCATAAAAAAGCCCCGGTTTCAAACTTTATTTTATCTATAATTTCCGGTCGATAACATATGCAATCGGCAGGTATATTATCCCATACGCCGCAATTGCCGCGAACAGTGTCCAAATGCTGTCAATCGGGACAAACCACAGTGCAACGCCCAGCGCCGCCGCCAGCAATCCGAATGCCGCAATCGTGCGAACTGAACGCATGTCCATTTTGAACAGACCGCGTTTTCGGCATGCCCGCCCCAGCAGGTAGTTTTTAAGGTATCCGCTGGCCACGACACCGGCGGGAATCGCCAGATATCCCAGTACCGGAAACAGCGCCAAATAAATCACCGCCGCCGTCGCCAGTGAAATCATGCTGGTTTTTACAGGCGTCTTGACATCCTGGGCGGCGTACAGGGTTTTACTGTAAATCTGGCTAATCAGCATCGCCGGCAGGACGAATACCTGAATCATAATGGCCGTGGCGACCGCCGAAGTTGATGCCGGCGTCCATGCGCCATATTCAAACAGGTATTTTATAATTGGCTGCGCCAGCACAAACAGTCCAGCCACGCACGGCAATATCAGCATCATTGACCGGCGCAGCGAAGAATTTTGCTGAATATGAACACTGCGCATATTGTGGTCTGCCAGTGCGTTTGAAATTGATGACATCAGCACTGTCCCAACCGCCAATCCAATCATTGCAAACGGTAATTGCACAATGCGGTCGGCGTAATACAGCCATGATACCGCGCCGTTTTGAAAACTGGCGACCAATGTGCCGACGATAATGGTAATCTGATAAAAGCCGTTTCCGACAATACTGATGCCCAGGCGCTGAAACAAGTGCTTAATTCCCGGCGTCCAGCGTGGCCGGACAAGGCGCAGACCGAAATGCCGTGCCCGTACGCGCCCCCACAGAATTGCAAACTGCACAATGCCCGACAGAACGACTGTTCCCGCCATAAGGTACAGGGCCGTGCCACCCGTCCATGTGGACGCCAGCAGTAATGCGCCAATTAGCATAATATTCAGCATGACCGGCATGAACGCGGCCAGTAAAAACTTTGAAAACGCGTTAAGTATCGCGGACAGGAACGCCGAACCACACACGAATATCACATAAAAGAACATTATTCTGGAAATCAGTACGGTCATTTCCATTTTTCCCGGTTCTGCGTCAAACCCCGGGGCCAGAATCCACACAACCAACGGCATGAATATTTCAAATACTATGGTGATAGCCAGTAAAACCACCATTAGCCATGAAAAGACATTCTTGGCAAATTCATCGTCTTTTTTAAGATCCGTGTACATGGGGATAAATATTGCGGACAATGCCCCTTCGCCTAGCAGGTCGCGGAATAAATTCGGCAACTTGAACGCCGCCAGGAATATGTCGCTTAACCGTCCGGCCCCCAGTACGCGCGCAATCAGCATATCGCGAATAAAGCCAAATATACGGCTGATGCCGGTCATGGCACCAACCCCGAAAATATGTTTGCCTAGTTTCATGGTTTCGATTATACTCATATTTGAAATACAAAATCAAGGCAGGATTATAATGAAAAAGATACTGATGTTAGTTGCGGTTTGCGGTCTGGTCGCGGGATGCGGCGGCGGGGATACAAAAATCGCACCAGAACAACCCCTGGAAGAGATATATACCCAGGCTTACAAGGAATTTAACAAGAAAAATTATGATGCCGCGGCGGCAGATTTCCTGCGGGCGGAAACGCAATACCCGTCGAGTCCCTGGGCGGCCGATGCGCTGGTTATGGCGGCGTATTCATATTACATGGATGATGATTTCGCCGGTGCGATTTTGGCGGCCGACCGCTTTATGCGGTTCCACCCGGGACACGCGGATGTACCTTATATCCTCTATCTGCGCGGCATGTGCTATTACCGCCAGGTAAGCGATGTCCGGCGCGAGCCGGGGATGTCAGTCTATGCGCTGGCCCAGTTTGAACAATTGGTTGAACGATTCCCGAAATCCGAATACGCTGAAAATGCCAAGAACAAAATTATTATTTTGAAAAACTATATCGCGGGCAAGATTATGTATTCCGCGCGCCGCGATATGGCACGCGAAAACTGGACCAGCGCAATCAGTCGCCTGCAATCGGTCGTGACTGATGCCCAGGAAACCGTCATGACGCCCGAGGCCATGTATCGTTTGACCGAATGTTATACGGCAATTGGCCTGCCAGAGCAGGCGGCGGGCTTTGCCAAAATGTTGCAAACGAATTTCCCGGACAACGAATGGACAAAGAAATTGGACAAGAAAGCAAACAATATGGAACGCTAAATTTATAAAAACCGGCATAGTGCCGGTTTTTTTATTTTGTCTTTTCGGCCTGTATACGCTGGATTGTTCGTGCCATTTTTGATTGTACAATTTGGCGAACGGTGGGCATGTTATTGCGTTCCGCAATGGACTTTATCAGTGCAATATAAGCATCTGCGGTGCGGTTTGTGATTTCAGGAATGTTGTCAAATCCGCGGTTGATGTTTTTCAGCAGTTCTTTTTGCAATGCGAAAAATGATATCAGCCGTTCATTATCCCCGGTCAGATAGTTTGGATTTAATATTTTTTTGTCGCGTGCGGCAATGACCGATTTGCGAATGTCGTACCCGTATGTTATGTGATTTAGTGTTATGTACACATCAGCGGTTTCCGCCGCCGTGTTTTTTGCCGAATTATTCAGCAGCAGTTCCGTTGATAATTCGCCCAACTCTTCAATACATATTGAAATCTGGTGATTCAGACCGTACTTTTTAATCGTGACATCCGATATATGGTCCAGTTCCTGTTGTGGTACCAGATTGAACAGTTGTTCCATCGGGGCGTTGCATACCTCGATTTCACTGTTTAGCGATGTGTATTTGACGCCCGCCTCGTCAAACATTTCAAAAGAATGTGATAATTTGTCACGCCAGCCGGGCACATTTTTGTCATTTTTTTCGCACGGTTTTAGGAAATATACATGCCGGATTCCGGACTGGATTATTCCACGGGCGCAATCGGTGCACGGCGGCTGTGTCACATACAGGATGCACCCGCGCAACGCACTGCCCGACAGATTGGCATTATATATCGCGTTTCATTCGGCGTGTTCGTAATATTCGTATTTTTGCGGACGCAACTGACGTTCCGCAATCGTATCGTCAACACCGCGCGGGAATCCGTTGTATCCTAGGGAACGCACTTCCTTGTCTGGGCCGACAATTGCGCATCCGACCTTGGTGCTTTCGTCTTTGGACCAAGTGGACACAAGTTTCGCCAGTTCCATAAAGCGCAAGTTCCACTTTTCGTCAAATTCCAAAATGTCATCTTTTTTCATGAGTAATCCATATTTTTGGACAAATTATAAAATAAAGTACAACTTTTGCAAGATTTTTATTCACTTTTTCAAAAACTGTGCTATGTTCCCAAGTATGAAACAGACATATTCCGGATTTATTGCAATTATTGGTCCCACGAATGCGGGCAAGAGCACATTGCTAAACCAAATTATGGGGCGCAAGGTATCAATTGTATCGCACAAGGTTCAAACCACGCGAACAAATTTCCGTGCGGTAAAAATGGTTGGCGACCGTCAATTGATATTTGTTGATACGCCGGGCGTATTCAAACCGGCACGGCGCCTGGACCGTGCAATGGTGGGTGCCGCCATGGACGCATTGGCGGACGCGGATGCGGTGTTGCTTATTTTAGACGCGCAAAAGGGCGTCACGGACACAATCCGCGGACTGGTTGAAAAAATAAAAAACAGGCCAAATTTGTTTGTTGCATTAAACAAGGCCGATGCCGTAAAAAAACAGGATTTATTGCCAATTGCGGCGGAATTGTCCCAAATGGCCGATTGGCGCGAGATATTTATGATTTCTGCGTTAAAAAACGACGGGGTTACTGGGATGCTGGATGCACTGGCGGCGGTTATGCCGGCGGGGCCGTATCTGTTTGATGCGGCGGACAGTGTTGATGTGCCGGATAATCTGTATCTGTCCGAATTGACGCGAGAAAAGATTTATAAATATATTCACCAGGAATTGCCGTACCACATCAATGTCGTAACAGAAAAAGTGGATGTTGATCCGGACGGCGTACTGGATATATATCAGAAAATCGTTGTCCAAAGCGATGCGCACAAGAAAATTGTAATCGGTCGCGGTGGTGCGCAGTTGCAACAAATAGGTACTAGCGCCCGTCATGATATTCAGGACCAATGGGGCGTGAATGCGCGTCTGCATTTGTTCGTGCGTGTGGAATCGGATTGGGAAAACCGCGCGGAAAACTATGTGGATCAGGGATTGGAATTCAAAAAATAAAATCATAAGAGGTGTTAATATGAGTTTGAAACATAAAATTATGACAACAATGATGTTTGGTGCGCCGGCGCTGTTTGGCGGATGCAATAAGTCATACGATTTTATCGTGGATGGCAAAGCAGATAATAAAATTGTTGTGCATTATATGTCCGCTCCACGAGATACGTCTGTGGTTATGTTTAAGCCATATAACTATGAATATTACGAATATTATGAACATATCAATATCGGTGATACCATAACAATGCAGATAAGTCGTTTTGCAGATAAACGCATTGTTATAAATAATCTGGTTCGTTTTGGCCCATTAAGCGAATCCAGGCTTTCTCATATAAATAACAAAACATTACGCGAAGTGAAAGAACACGAAAAGTTTAAAAGTATGCAGAAAGAAAAATCTAGGTACATTCGTAGCGTGATGTCAAAATCGGAAAAATCAAAATAATCATTTTCAATCCAATGTTGCATACATCCGATTTTGATTTTGAACTGCCGTCGGAATTGATTGCGTCGCATCCGCTTATGCGGCGCGATGCGTCGCGCATGCTGGTTGTGAATGGCGGCGAAATTTCCGACCATGGCGTGCGCGACTTTATTGAATTTTTGCGGCCCGGCGATGTGGTTGTCTTTAATAATTCGCGTGTTATTCCCGCGCGATTTATGGCGTCTGGACATGAAATTACGTTGCATACGGCGGCGGGTGACGGCACTTGGTGGGGACTGTGCAAAAAATTTAATAAAATTGAAATTGGTGCTGCATTAACACTGGATGACGGCACAACCGCGACTGTTTTGGCGCGTGATGATGACAGCGGTCTTAAACTGCGATTTAATTGCGACAATTTGTTTGACGTGTTGGAACGTGTTGGAAAAATGCCGTTGCCGCCGTATATGAAACGCGCCCAAGAGGATGCGGACCGCGAACGGTATCAGACCGTGTACGCCGGCCCCACGGGGTCCATGGCTGCTCCGACGGCGGGCCTGCATTTTACAAATGAAATGTTGGACGAAATTCGCGCGCGCGGCGCCCAAATTGTAAAAGTAACGCTGCATGTCGGGGCGGGCACCTGGATGCCGGTCAAAACCGAAGATTTGTCCCAGCACAAAATGCACAGTGAATGGGCCTGCATCACACCCGAACAGGCTGAAATTATAAATAATGCCGCGCGTGTTATTGCGGTCGGCACGACATCAATGCGTACATTGGAATCTGCGGCGGCGGATGCGGCGCCGGGCATGCGCGTTGCGCCGTTTTGCCGCACAACGGACATATTCATTACGCCGGGTTATAAATTCCGTGCGGTGGATGTTTTGCTGACGAATTTTCATTTGCCGAAATCAACGCTGTTTATGCTGGTGTCCGCGTTTGCCGGACTTGATGAAATGAAACGCGCATATTCGCATGCGGTTGCAGAAAAATATCGCTTTTTCTCGTACGGGGATTGCTGTCTGCTGTTCAAAAAGGAGATTAGAAATGAAAACGTGCAAAGCGCGCCTTGATCGAAAAACATTTGATGCCATTGGTGCACCATTCAACACGTATGCGGTTATTTTTAACATAGATTTATTAAAGGATGATTTAGACTATATTCAAAACGTAATTCGTAAATCAAATGTGGCGCAACTTGTATTCCCGACACCCGACAGCAAACTGCCGTATCGGCGACTTAATGAGGTTGATTCTGTAGCGTCTTGGTGTAATATTGTTGTGCTGTGTGAGGGCTTTTATGATGACCCAAAATGTCCGTGCAACCTGCGCAAGCTTTTGTGGTTGATAATGGGGGCATTCAGACATTGGATAAATAGTCAAACCGGTGGTTTGCAAATATTGGCTTATCGTCGTTGTTATATCGAAAGGTGGTTTGAAAAATGTCGTTAAAATTTGATTTGATTACAACAGATAGTGGCGCGCGGCGCGGGCGTGTTCACACCGCGCATGGGGATTTTGAAACGCCGGCATTCATGGCGGTTGGCACCGCCGCGACGGTCAAGGCCCTGACAATGGCGCAGGTTGCAGCCACCGGTACCCAGGTGATATTGGGCAATACTTACCATTTAATGATGCGACCGGGCGGCGATTTGGTTGAAAAAATGGGTGGACTGCATAAATTTGGCGGCTGGACGGGGCCGATTTTGACCGATTCCGGCGGGTTCCAGGTTATGAGCCTGTCCAATCTGGTTAAAATGCGCGAAGAGGGGGTTGAATTCACATCGCACATTGACGGCGGTATAAAGCATTTTCTGCGGCCCGAAGATTCCGTTCATATCCAGCATCAGTTGGATTCAAATATAACAATGGTCTTGGATGAATGCCTGCATTTGCCGACGGAACGCGAACGGGCGGAAAAAAATGTCGATATGGTTGCGCGTTGGGCGCGGCGTTCGCGGGATGCGTTTGTTGACCGGCCCGGGTACGGCATATTTGGCATTGTACAGGGCGCTGATTACCCGGATTTGCGTGAAAAATCCGCGAAACAATTAACAGATATTGGTTTTGACGGGTATGCGGTCGGGGGGCTGGCCGTGGGTGAACCACAAAACGTTATGTTTGACATGATTGCGACAACAACCCCACATTTGCCGGCGGACAAGCCGCGCTACTTAATGGGTGTCGGAACGCCATTGGATATTCTGGGGGCGGTTGAACGCGGAATTGACATGTTTGATTGCGTTATGCCGACGCGCGCCGGCCGCACCGCCCAGGCATTTACCCGGCACGGCACAATGAACATGCGTAATGCCAAATTCCGTGATGACCCGGACCCGATTGACGCCGAATGCGGATGCCCGGCGTGCAAACTGTCGCGTGCATATATTCACCACCTGATAAAGTGTAATGAAATCCTGGGGGCAACATTGCTGACACAACATAACCTGTGGTTTTATCAGGACTTGATGCGCGGCATACGCGATGCAATAGAGCAGGGACGCTTTGCGGAGTTTAAGCGTGAATTTATCGCGCAATATACGGGTGAAAAATAATGGAAATAAAATTAACGCCCGATCAGGAACCGGTGCGCGTTCTTAATGATCGGAATATATCGCTGAATTTAAAGACAGGGTTAGATAAATCTTGCATTTCATACAAATAATTTATTAGAGTTGTATCATCAGGAAAAAGGAGTTTTATATGCCCAAGAAAAAACAAGTCGAAGTAATTGACCACGGCGGCGCAAAAACCGTTGCGAAAAAAACATCTTTTATTACATGGACAAAGCGCGTGTTTGCGATTGTGTCGATATTGTGGCTGTCGTTTGTTATTATTGCGCCGCTGCATGTAAAGGATAAATATTCCGAACCGATAAAGAAATCAATCGTTGTGTCCATGTTCTTTGATTTGCAACAAAATATTGTAAAGCAGTACGAACAATTGTTGGACGGAATAAAGGATGCAATTAACCTGGAAAAGCCGATTGCATTCGCGGTGGACAAGGTAAAAATGGCCTCAAGCGCGGTTGACAAGGTTACAGACACCACCGCCAAGGCAAAGCAGGCGAATGCCGCCGTCACGGAAAAAACGGCGGGTGTAAAAAAACTGACCGGGGTTGCGGGTAAACTTGGCGTAAACACCAGTGGCATTGACAAGGCTTTGAACAAGGTTGACGACAGTGTTGCCAAGGCTGATTCCGCCATTGCAAAGGTCGATAACACTGCCGCACTGGTAAATGAAAAATTGGACAAGGTTGAAAAGGATTTGACATCCACACTGCAACTGGAATTCGACAAGATGATTGACGAAGCAATCAAGAAACAGCTGGATAAAAATACAGGTGGCCTGGGGACGACGTTGCTGACCCGTTATAATGTTGAACATGTCTATCCGTGGCGCCCGTCGTCATGGCCGGTTGCGACAAAAATCTATAACGATTTGGAAAAATCCGATGTAGATGTTGTAAATGTAATTACCGGAACTGTGAACAAATACTTTGGTTATGTTGCATGGGGGCTGGTTGCGGCGGCATGGTTGCTGGGGTTGTTTGTCTGGTTCATGCTGTTCAAAAAGGTCAAGGCCATGTTGCGTCCGTTTGCGGTTTGCCCGCGTTGCGGCCACACATATGTTGACAAGCGCACGGCGTACAGCCTGTTAAAGGTCTTGCAGCCGTGGAAATGGTTGTAATAAATTGGAAAAATATAATGCCTGACTACCAGCGAGTTATAATTGAAAACCGGCCGAGTGTGGATGTGCATCATTCCCAAATGCTTGATGTACATTTGAGGGGTGGTCGTCTGTACGTAATAGCGTTTGCGGCGTGTCTATCGCTGGTGGCATTATATGGAATTGCGGATGGAATTTATATGAATAATCAGTTAAAGCAACGTGAACTGGATATCCGCGAGAAACAGTTGGAACTGGAACAGCGTCGGTTTTCCTTGGATTCAATAAGGTATTATGGTGGCGGAAAAATAAAACAAAAATAATACTTGCAATGGGTAAAAATATATGTAAGAATTACCCACGCAGTGCGAGCGTAGCTCAGTTGGTTAGAGCGCAACCTTGCCAAGGTTGAGGTCGAGGGTTCGAGTCCCTTTGCTCGCACCAAGGATTCAAAAAGTCCCGTCAAATGACGGGCTTTTTTTATATCCTATTTTTGCCCATTTGGGGGATAAGAAACATAGGATATAAAAAATGGTTTACGCATATATACGGGTCAGTACCGATCATCAGGATTTAGAAAATCAAAAAATTGGAATTGTCGCCAAGGCGGCGCAACTGGGGCTGCACATAGATACGTTTATCGCCGACGACGGCGTGTCGGGTGCGACGAGTCCGGACAAAAGGGCGCTGGGGCGTCTTATGCGCCGGATTTGCCCGGGTGATGTAATAATTTGCAGCGAATTATCACGCCTGGGGCGAAAATTATTCATGGTTATGGCGGTTTTGGAACATCTGATAAAAATTGGCGCCAAGTTGTACAGTGTAAAAGACGGATATGAATTGGGGGATAATATCCAAAGCAAGGTTTTGGCCTTTGCATTCGGCCTGGCCGCAGAAATAGAACGTGATTTAATCAGCCAACGCACGCGCGAGGCACTGGCGCGGCGAAAAATGGCGGGAATGCGTTTGGGACGCGCGCCCGGCAGCCGTAATCGTCATTGCAAACTGGACGGGTGTGCGGATTATATAAAAAAACACCTGGATTGTGGAATTTCGCGTTATCAGATTGCCAGAAATTTGGGGGTTGATGTACGAACGCTGCGACGATATATCGGACAAAATAACCAGCGTT
>CANBCI010000003.1 GCA_947367055.1 uncultured Alphaproteobacteria bacterium | reverse complement strand
TGGTACTTTGGCTTAAGCCACGGAAGAGTAGGTCGTCGCCAGAATAAATCCAGTTGTGATATAAAAACCGAATTTACCGCCCAGATTGGGCGGTTTTTTATTATTCAGCATATATCGGGCTATAAACTCAAATAATTATTTTAAAAATATTGACAGTGTCTACTTTTGTGTGATATATATTATGTGATAAAAAGGACCTGATATGAAAAAATATACTATTGCGTTAACATTGACTTTGCTGGGAATGGTGGGTTGCAAGAATAACAAAGTAATGGAAGTTAAGTCAATGGAAAAAATTGATACTGCATTGGTGTTGGGCAAATTGCATTCCTGTGATCAACTGCATGATATCAAACGTTTTCTACTTGTTAATAAAAATGGTGTTGTCGTTACAACCACAAAATCTGCTTTATCTAGTTCGCCGATTGAAACATATGAGTTTTCTAATGTTGGCGATACGGTTATTATTGCGACTGATAATTTATCAAATGTTAAAATTGTCAAAAATTTGACGATGGAAAATAAAATCAAAGCCTTTACTAGATAGAAATAAAAAAACGCCCAGAGGGCGTTTTTTTATTTGATTTAAGTTTTTGTTGACAGTGTTTTTTTTTGTGAAATAATATGCGAAGTATAGTAAAAAGGACTGATAATGAATAATTATAAGGCTATTTTGAAAAGTAAAAACGCATGGTTGGCAACGTTGATATGCATACTGGTTGCCTGTGGTGGTGGTAAAGGTCGCGCCGTTAAACCGTCTAATACAAAAATAGATACGGCATTAGTGTTACGTGCATTGCAGGGGGCACCTGGACGCTTTCCCGCAGAGTTTTTGTGTGTAAAAAAAGATGGCAACCTTATTGATATAAAACAAAATGATAAATATAGGTTTTCCAGTGCCGGCGATACGGTGATTATTGTACATGATAGAGAAAATGCGGTTATCGTAAGAAACATGACGATGGAAAATAAAATCAAAGCTTTTACTAGACAGAAATAAAAAACACCGCCCGCTGGGCGGTTTTTTAACAAATATTTTATTGACGACTTTATTTGTTTGTGTTAGGTTGTCTGCCCGAAACGTAAAGGCATAAGACATGACGCAAAATAATTGTAACTTGGATAAGAAAATAATTGTGAGTAATGTGCGCAACAAAAAGCAGGACCCACGGCATTTGATTAAAGATGATCTAAATGCATGGCATGAATATCATGATTGTGGTCCCGAGGGCGAATTACATATACCGAAAAAATCGAATTTTGATAAAAGATTGTTGGCAAACATGGCAAAGACAGCGGTTGTATCGCTGGCCGCGGGGGCTGTTTTAAGCGGCTTGGTGGCAAAGGGCGTAAAATTGGAGGTTGGACGTTCGGAAATATTTTGGCTGACGCTGCCGTGTTTTGCCGGTATAACTTATTTATGGGCGTTTAAGTTTGAAAGAAATTTTAAGCAATCTTTTGAGGATGGTGCGGTGCTGTTTGATTTGTTGTTAAAAGCATTTTATATAAAAAAGCGTCAGAAATAGTTGCGGTTATTAATGCTTTTTTGTATTATTATGCATAATGCAACGGATTGATTTTTCAAAATATAACAGGATTTGTATTGTTGGTGCGCCCGGGGTTGGCAAGACTTTTTTTGCACAAAGGCTGTCAGAATTCTTAAATCGGCAATTGGTGCATTTTGATGATGTCCGTTTTGTTAATATCCCAAATGGCGTGCGCGAAAATTCACCGCGTATATGCCAGGCGTATTTGAAAAAGGCTCTGTCACAAACGGACACTTGGCTCGCAGAGGGTACTGCGTGGCAACCATGGACCGAGCATGCGATTGCGCAGTGCGACATAGTGATTGTTGTGCGTCAAAGTTTGATGCGCCACGCCCGACGTATTGCATGGCGTTGGCTTGTTCTTGATTGTCGGCACTGGAAATTAAAATCCATGATAAACCTGATACGGGTTAGTGCCCAATATGACGCAACGCGTTTGCCGATAATCTTGGCACGCGCCGAAAAGCATGGTAAAAAGGTTGTTTTTGTGTCCCCGACAACGCGGGATAACCGGCGTATGCGTTGGCGCGTGGCGGAATAAAAGGCGGATAAATTAAATCGTTTTTCCCCTTGTATGATTTTCTCAATGGGCGTATTATTCGCCCAGAGAGGTTTTTCAATGAATTCGGATTTTGAACGGAAACTGTCGGAAATGCGTCCCACAAAAATGCGTACAATCGCATTGGCCGGGGCGGAAGACCCCGCCGCCTTATGTGCGGCGCGGCGCGCATTTGACATGGGGTTTGCGCGTACGATTTTATGCGGCGCGGCGGCGCGGATTCAATCCGTTGCACGGGAACACGGGATAAATATTTCAGACTTTGAAATCATTGACGTTCATGGCGAGGTCGAAACTGCGGCTGCGGCGGTGTCGCTGGTACTTGACGGGCGCGCGGATATTTTGATGAAGGGACTGGTTCATACGGCGGATGTGCTGCGCGCGGTGCTTAATCGTGAAACCGGGATACGCGGGTCGTCGGGATTGCTGTCCCATGTGGCGGCGATGTATTCGCCGTCGCGAAACAGACTGCTGTTTTTGACCGATGTCGCTATGGTTATGTACCCGGATTTGGAAACCAAGGTGCGTTTAATTCGTAATGCGGTCGAATTTGCGCATGCAGCCGGTGTTTTGTGCCCGCGTGTTGCGCCGTTGTGCCCGGTTGAAACGCTGAACCCTGCAATGCAATCGACGGTTGATGCCGCGGCGTTGCGGGGAAAAAATGAAAGTGGCGAAATAGACGGATGCATTGTTTCCGGGCCGATTGCGCTGGATGTGGCCGTGTCGCCGGCCGCGGCAAACGCCAAGGGCATAACAGGACCGGTGGCGGGCAATGCCGACATCTTGTTGTTTCATGACATAGATTCCGGAAACAGCACGGTTAAGGCCATGACTCAATTCGGCGATTGGATTATGGGCGGACTGATTATGGGGGCCCGGGCGCCGGTTGTGGTCAATTCGCGTTCGGATTCGGACACGGCCAAGATGTATTCCATTGCATGCGCATGTCAAATGAAACAATAGTTTTTTGAAAAATTTGGTAAATTTTTTGATATAATTTCGGCATATAATCTGGTTATAAAACCGCACCGATATTATCAAATGCGGGTGGCACAGAAACTCTTGACAGAGTGAATTTGTGTGCAATAATATTCAAACTCAAATTAAAAAAGGTAGAAAATGCAAAAATTGACACAAGAGCAGGTTATTGCGCGTTTGAAAGAGGCTGAAAATCATGCGGGGACCGCCATCGCGAAAGTAGGACAGGTAATTATCGACGGTATGGTTATTTTTTCCAAGCTGGAACGTGTTTATGAGAGAAGTTATACATTCGGCAGCAGCTTGCTTAATAATAATAGCAGCCGTATTGTGCGTTCGCTGATGATTGACGGGCAATATTATCCGGTTTCGAAAAAAATGGATTCAATGCTGCGAAACATAGAAAACAAAGTGTATGAAATTAAAAGACAGCGGTTTGAAGCCTATGGAAAAACAAAGGGCGGAGAGGGGCGCTAGAAATATGATAAGAAAGTTTATTTTGTCGGTTTGGTTTTCCGGGCTAACCATGACCGTTGACGGCCGGACACCGGTGGCCGACAGTACTGTCACATCACATCCGGGCTATCCAAAGGCCAATGTTGAATATTTTTCACTTGCCCGTTGTGCCGCGGATAATCCGGACACGTGTGTTCATTGTTATAAGACAACCCACGGAACATGGGTTGCGCTGGCTAAATTCCCGACGCTGATGGATAATGGACGACGCGCCGCCAATGTCTACTTTAGGCTGGAGGAATTATACGCCATGAACGGCATTGAAACACCATATGCCGTGGATAGCCATTCATGCATGTATTATGTGCCCGGCCGGGGCGGTCCATGTGACGTGTGGGGTGCAAACCCGGGCGTACCGCTGGTGACCATTAAATCAATATATCAACGGCAGCGTTAAAAATATTTCAGTTTTGATTTTCGTGCGGGTTGCCGCACGATTTTTTATATTTGAACACCCAGGAAATATTTTGCCGCCTGTCCTATTAAAAATGATGCGGCGGAAACGCCGACACATACCGACAGCATTTCAAAAAACGGGCGCACCCACGGTTTTTTATTTATTTTTCCAATTCGCCAATTAAATATCAATATAACGGCGACAACAACGCCGCCCATTGCCAAAATGGCCCATAATCTGTTCGTTATTATAAAGAAAGGCAGCAATAATGCCGCACTGGTTCCGATATATGTCGCGCCGGTATACGCCGCACAGGTCAGGGAATCGGTCGCGCCGTCGGCGCGCTTGGCCATGTAATTTGCCGCCGCCATGGACAGGCTGGCCGCGACCGCGGCAATTGCGGCCGTCATCACGATTACGCGGCGACTTTCAATCGCAAATGCCAGTCCCGCGATAATTCCCGTGATTTCAACCAGGGCGTCGTGCATTCCCAAAACCATGGCGCCGGTATATTTGAAATTGCATTTTTTTATCATGCGGGGAATTTTAACATTTTGACGCCCTTATTTCGACAGGCATTTTGTCTTAATGTGTTTATTGTGAATATGCACAGTCGCCGCCTAACCTTGGCGCAAGGTGTTGATAAAAAAGTGGCGAATTAAACACAAGTGTTTTATGATGCGCATGATGCGATTGACACGTGAATTTTTTACCAAAGATCCCATGCTTGCGGCCCGCGGTTTGGTCGGGGCATATTTGTGCCGCCGCATGGCGGACGGCAAAATTATACGCGCACGGATATGCGAATTGGAACTTTATGACGAATGTGAACGCGCATGCCATGCGTTCGGTGGTAAATGCACACCACGAAACGACGCCATGTTTTTGGCGGGTGGTTTTGCGTATGTATACCTGTGCTATGGATTGCATAATATGCTAAACATTGTTGTCGGGGCGCCGGGGCATGCGGCGGCGGTGTTGATTCGCGGGTTGCAGTATCCGGGTTGCGCCGGGCCGGGTAAATTGTGCAAGACGCTCTGCATTACGCGCGCGGACAATAAGCTTGATTTAACCACATCGCCCGACATGTGGATTGAGGCGAATGAAGCCCCTAAAAAAATAGTTTGCACGCCGCGCATCGGCATTGATTACGCCGGCGCGGACGCCGCATTGCCGTGGCGTATGACGATCGCGGACGACAACGGCGCGTGTTGTTCCGCACAATAGTTAAAAAATTCATTTTTTGTTATTGACAAAGTGCGGCTTTTTATTATTATCGTGTGGTTTTTCTGCTGTTTGGGGTGTGAAATGGACTTGAAGTATGGGATTATTATTCGGCGCGGTGCGGTGCATGATATCCGGTTCCTTGGGCCGTCGTATGAATTTGTGGCGTCTGCCAGTTGTCCGCTGGGGAACAAGGCGTGCAGGTATGTTCACGGGCAAAGCACATTTTGCACACATTCAGATTCTATAAGCGGGATGTCCGCCGTTTGTATTTGCGCATGCGGTAAAAAACTGCAGACAACAGATGTCGCGAAATTCGGCGACGTTATTGAAAATTTCGCAGGCTGTGGCGTGGCCGGTGCTATAATGCAAAAATTAGAGAATACAAAAAGCGGTCGTTAAAAACTGTATCCGAAACCCAGGCCTGCAAAATTAAATCCGCGGTTTGTTTCGGTAAAGTCACCGTTTGAAAAGTGTATTGTAAATATTTCCGCGTGCCAGCATTCGTTTATACGCATGCCGATAAAAACCTTTTCCCCGAATACCAGGCGGCTGGAAACATATCTGTCGCGGCGGTCGCGCATATAAGGGCCCAGCCCCGCGCCAAGATAAAAGTTTCGCCATTGCAATATCGCCGCATCAATGGACAGTCCCAATCCAAAGAAAGACAGCCCGTCAGACCCGCGGTATGCGATGTTTTGCGCCGCGTTTAAGTTTATGCGCGCAGGCAACCGGAACAGTTCCATAGGCTGGCTGTATTGCAGCATGAAAAATGTTTGTGGCGAAAAGTCCCAGTCCACCGGATTTATCAGTTTGAAAAGGGAACCCGGTCCCGTTCCCTGGGCGGCGTAAAGCATCACGGAATTTCGTGTGTCCGCGCCAAACATTAAATTTTGCGCCGCATTTGCCGCGGCCGGTAGAACAGATGCCAAAATTACGGCGGTAAATAGTTTTTTCATGCCAATAATTGTACCTTAAAGGCAAAAAAACTGCAATAAGTAATTGACAGGTATGTAAATATATTCCTATTATTTTTCCGTAAAAAGGGGGTTATATGAAAAAGATTTTATTTTGTGCATGTGCGATTTTTGTATTCGCATCGGCGGCGAATGCCGGGATTTTAGATTCGTTGGGGCTGACGAAAAAGGCGGAACCGCAAACACTGGCCGAGGCATGCGATACCGACGAAATCAAGAAAATATGTCCCGAAGTTTTAATCGGTTCCAAATCAATGACAGAATGCCTGGTTGAAAATGTAAAATCTTTGTCCAAACAGTGCGCGAATTTTGTTAAAAAGTCTGTTGCGGCAAAGGTTGATGGCATAAAGCCAAAGGCGACCGACGATACGGCCGGGGCGTCCGCCGCACAACGATTTGGCAATTCGTTAAAAAGTTTTCTTTGATTTATATTTACCCGCGCATTGCGGGTTTTTTATTTACATAGGTATATAAAAATGTTATAATTGCAAAGAATATATGGCATATGGTGCCACATCGTTTGCCATAAAATCGCCGGGTTTCGGGCATTCCCGACCCACAGGGAGAATATTTATGAAAAGCCGTAATATCGCAGATTTTTACAAGAATGCCATGGGGACGGTATTTTTACTGGCCGGTGCATTTTTTGTTTGTTCGACATTGGTGTCCATGCGCGCCGTGTTTGCGGATCCGGTTGCACCAACGGTGCAGACTGTTGCCGCCACGTCCCAGGCGTCGGCCGCACGCACTGGCCGCGCCAGCCCGCGCAGCACCAACGCGTCAACCGCCGCCAACCCGCGCGGCACGACAACGGCCCGCACGGTCGCCAGCCGTAACGCCACATCACGCGCCACGGTTGGTACGTCACCTGCAACAACGGCGGCGGCGCGCACAACCGCCGCGTCTGCAAACGCCGCACGCAGTGTCACGAACCGCGCGTCCACACGTACGACCGCGTCCAATGCGCGCAGCGTTCGTGCCCGCACCGCAACGACCGGTGCCGCAAATACGGCGCGCGTGTCTCTCTCGGGCAGTGCAATCCGTGGCAGCAAGGCCGCCACATCCAGCCAGTATTCATATCTGTCCAGCAAGCTGTACACCGGGAACTATTCAAACATAATTGATTCCACAACCGGGCTGATTTCGGCCGATGCGTACAGCAACTGTCTGGAATCATATTACACATGTATGGATGAAATCTGCACCGCGCGTAACGCGGCGCAGGGGCGCTGTTCATGTGCGGCCCGTGCGCGTGCATTTTCACAGGCGCAAAATGCCTTGGAATCTGCAAATGAAGAATTGATCAAGGTGTCCGGTGAATTGGCCCTGTTGATTGCGACCAAGGGCAAGGATGTCAGCAGTGCATTCCAATTAACCGATGCAGAAAAAATTATGAACTGTGCGTCATATATGGAGGTTGCGGCAACCGGGGACAAGACGGAAATGGATAAATGGTGCGCATCTCATCCGGAATATAAGGATAATTCATTACAAACCTGCAATTTGACGACGAAACCTTCATACTGCACAACCATGGCCAATACTTATAATTTTGATATAAATGATTTGGGCGGCAGTGGCAGTGATATTTTGGCGTCTTTGAAATCATGGGCCGATGCCAAGGATAATGCGGCCAGCATGCTGATTGATGATGACACCAATTTGTTGTCAAAATACACGGGTGTTATGGATATTGTTTCCGGCATGACGACCAGTTCCAATGATTCCGATACGGTCAGTTTGGATAAATTGGCCAATACATGGGGGTATGATTTATTTGAATACGCACACAACAATGTTTGCAGCCGTGTTCTGGATTCATGCTTTAACGGAATATATGAGGCGTGCGGAACCCCGCCATCCGGCGGCAAATGCGCCAATGGTGCGACAACCGCATGCCCGTATAATTACAACAGCAAGGTGACCGTATCGTCCAATGGTGATGTTACATTAAATGAACGCGGATCAACATCCAGCACCACATCCAGCAGTGCAGCATGTTTTGGATACACATCATCGTCCGGTGACCCGTATTCAAACCTGCGCGGGCCGGTTGCCGATGCGCGCCGCAGTGTTATGCAGAAATATTTGCTGGATGCGAATGCGGCATGTGATGCATACGGCGAACAACTGCGTACCGCTGCACAGAATATAAGTTATCAGAAGGTTGCCGCGCAACAGGCGTTGCAACAAAAGCGTCTGGAATTCGTTCAGGAAGAAACGGCGCAAATCGCAACCGATTACAAAAATGCGATTAACAACTTTAATAGTTGCTTGTCGGAATTGTATGATTGCTATACAACACAGGAAAGAAGCAATTCTTCTTGGAGTACAAGTCGTATAAAATCATACTGCTCGCAGGTATCTAATGCGCCGAGTTGTTATGAACAGATGATTTGCGGCACATCAAATACAACATTGCAGGCGGTTATAGATGTCGCGGATAAAGAGTCTTGCGAGCCTGGTTCGGATATCAAGACCAATGACTGCCGTAATATTGTAACAATATCTGAAATATTAAGCGATTCCTATGCTACGGGTGCTGCGGATAATTCGTCCAAGAAACGCCGCGAACAGTGCTTGATTGATATCGGCATTAATGGTGTTCGTATCTGGACACGTACGACAACGGATGATAATACTACGGGCTGGTAAAATATCGGTCGCGTATATCCCCCCCCCCCCCGGCATATTGCCGGGGATTTTTGTTGAAATTTTTCGTCAAAATGCTTGACTTTTTGTGGTTTTAATATAAAATTTGCATAAACTTTTCGACAAAATGCCGAAATAAACAATAAAAAACATTAACAAAGAGAAAGAATATGAGCGATTTTGCAATCTTTCAAACCGGCGGCAAACAGTATCGCGTAAAAGCGGGCGATATTGTAAAGGTTGAAAAACTGGATGCCGAGGGCAAGGTTGAATTTGACCAGGTTTTGATGGTCGGCGATAAAATCGGCACCCCGTTTGTTTCGGGCGCCAAGGTTGTTGCCGAAGTTGTGGAACAAAAACGCGCGGACAAGATTTTGGTGTTCAAGAAAAAGCGTCGCCAGAATTATCGTCGTACAAAGGGGCACCGCCAGTTTATAACTGTTCTGAAAATCACGGAAATCAAGGGTTAATTTCTGGATAAAAACAAATCCGAAATTACAAAGGAGTTAAATTATGGCACATAAGAAGGCAGGTTCGGCATCGGCGAACGGACGCGATTCAAAAGGACGCAGACTGGGCGTTAAAAAGTCCGGTGGTCAGCGTGTAATCCCGGGCAACATCATTATTCGTCAGCGCGGTACGGCCGTGCATCCGGGTGAAAATGTCGGCATGGGCAAAGACCATACACTGTTTGCGAAAATCGCAGGCATTGTTAAGTTCAAAAAAGGCCTGGGCGACAGAAAGACCGTTTCGGTCGTTCCCGAAGATGCGGCGAAATAATCGCATGCGTCAAGATATATTCGCGTCCCGCATTTTGCGGGGCGCATTTTTGATATAAATTTCCCTAAATTTAATCTTTTAAGGGTCTTGTTGATGTGATATAATCATATAAAGTATATGAAAAAGTTTATCGCATATTTTTTGCCGATATTAATGGTCGCATCGTTGGTTGACGCGGCGACGTCGGCCGCATCGCGGGTGGTTGCGTCTGCGCCGTCGGATGCGGTGTCCACAACGCGTGGCACCGCCGCGCCGGCACGTACCGTATCGCGTACGGTTGCAACGGATAGTAATTCTGCAAATTCAACATCGGCCGCGGCGCGCGCGTCGGCACGTACGGTGACGGCATCTGTGTCGGGGACGTCCGCACGTGATACAAACGGGGCCACGCGAACAAATGTTGGTGCGCGCGCGGTTGCGTCACAGGGGGCCACCACAACATCTGCGCGTGCGAATTTGAATAACACAGTGTCCACCGTTGGCCGTAATGCGCGTACCGCCGCCGCCAGCAGTGCCGCCACAGACCCGGCGCAACGGCATGCGGGTGTTGCGCCGCGCCCGACAACCGCCGGTGTAGGCGGCCGTGCGGTAATTGATGCGGCCGGCACACGTACGGGGTCCAATATCGGAAAATCGGTGCGCAGTGTCCAAAGCCGCGCGGCAACAACTGTTTCCGCGGAATCCATTGCCCAGGCCAAGGAACGTATGGAACAAACGGCGGAACTGAACAAATCGTGCCAGGAACAGTATAACGACTGTATGGATCAGTTTTGCGCGGTGATTGACGCAAACCAAAAACGGTGCAGCTGCAGTTCAAATCTGGATCAGTACACCAAGGTCGAGAAGGCTGTCAAAGAGGCCAATACCCAGTTAAACGATGTTGCGCAACGTATTCGCTATGTCGGATTGTCTGCGGATGAAATTCGCGCAATCATGACCGAGACCGAGGCGGAAGAAGCCCTGTCCGGTTCCGTTGACACATCCGAAACGCGCAGCATGCTGCAGGATATTGAGGATTTGATCAAAGACCCGTCCACCGCATCCAGCACCACATCATCCGGCAGCGGATTGGATTTGGACCTTGATTTCGATTTTTCTGCCGATACTGACGATATGTTCAACCTTGATTTTTTAAATACAAATTCAACCAGCAGTTTTTCAAAACTGCGCGGGGCCGATTTATACAAGACGGCGCAAAAACGTTGCAACACGATTTTAACCCAGTGCAAGGATGCCGGCGCAACATCGCAGCAGATTACGGCGAATTACGAACTGGCCATTGACAAGGATTGCATCGCGTATGAACAGGGCCTGACCAAGATGAATGAAACACTGGTGTCCAATGTGCGCAGCGCGGGCCGCATGTTGCAAAAGGCGCGCTTAAGCGTCATGCAGAACAAAAACCAGTATGATGCCAAGGGGTGTGTTGCGGCGTTAAACACATGTATGTCTGACGACATGGTTTGTGGCGAGGATTATTCAAAATGCCTTGACCCGACCAAGCGTTTTATCGATGAAAACGGCAAGGTTGTTCTGGGGCAGAATATTACAAAAATTACATCGTTTATGGAGGACTTTAACAACGCCGACATCAATAAAAATACGATGGGCAATGCGTATAATTTAACAATAAACGCGGAAACATGCGCTGGTTCGTACAATGACGGGTCCTGCGTGGTTAAATATCTGCTGACAAAAATCGGTACCAAGCAAAAGGTGACAGAAGAAGGTCTGTGTCGTGCAGTCTTGGATAAATGCCAGCGGTACACTTATGACGACAACGGCAATTATCAGCCATACAATGATGTTGTTGTAAATTATGTTCAACGGGCCATGGTCAACATAAAATCGGCCCAGCAAAAGATTATTTCGGATTATGCGTCGTCATGTATGCTGGATGTGGCAAACTGCTATAACCAGCAGGTGTCACAAGTCAACGCATGGTCAACATCGGCCAGCGCGTCCAGCATTCAGGCCGTTATGCGCGGCGCATGCCGTAATGTGGCACTGACATGCGGTTTTGCAATATTTGACGGGCCACCGTCCATTAGTTCGTCTGGCAGTCCGGTTCAGGGATGCTCGCATGTAGAAACAAATAATTGCGATCCTGATAACACCACCTGCATAAACGGTGCATATATAGACTGTGTGTCGGATATGTTCTATCAGTCAATGCTGTGTCCGGAAAATTCGACATATGTATACGGAGATGTTGATGCGGGGCAAATAGGTAATAATAAGCCTTATGTTAATAACAAATGTATGTGCAATTCGGGTTATCTTGCATGGGGAACCAGTTGCATGCCGAAATGTGAGAATGGTGACCGTTTAAGCACAGGTGCATGTCCAACGGCATCTACAACAAACTAATCGTGTTATAAGGTAAAAAGTAAAATCCGGATAAATTTCCGGATTTTTTATTAAATTAGGGTTATAAAATCACGCGCCACTTTTTTAATTCCGCGCGCGCCAAATGCAACGGTTAATATGTCGCCGTTTTCTTCAATAATCGTGCCGTGGCCCATTTCCGGGTGCGATACTAGGCGCCCGACCATGCGCGGGGTGACCGTGGGCTTTGGACGTGCGGCGCCGTACGATGTCGGAATCGGATTGCGCGGTGCGTATGAAGTATTGTATGCGGGGCGCATCATGGCGCGCGCGGCGCCCCCCTGGAAATCCAGGAAATGATTATCCATTTCCGTGATAAACCGGCTGGGGGAATTATATTGACGCGATCCGAACACCATTCGCGACATGGCGTTTGATATGATTGCGCGTCGGCGCGCGCGCGTAATCGCAACATAGGCCAGGCGCCGTTCTTCTTCCAAGGCGCCCTCTGACAAGGTTTTGTCGTTGGGGAAAATACCTTCTTCCCATGCCGGCAGGAAAACCGTGTCGAATTCCAAGCCTTTGGCGGCATGAATTGTCATAACATTTACGGCGCCTGATACGGACGCCATGTTTTCTTCATCGTCGTCTTCGGTGGTCATCAATGCCGCCTGTTCCAAAAATTCGGGCAGTGTGTCGTACTGTGCGATAACGCCGGTTATAAGTTCGCGAATGTTTTCCAGGCGCGATGCCGCATCCGGGTCCTTGGATTCGCGCCACATTTTCATGTATCCGGAATTTTCCAAAATGCGTGATGCCGCGTCCATTGGGCGCATCGCCGCCCAGTCAAAGTCAAAGGCGTCCAAAAACTCATTCGCCGCCGCGCGTTGTTTCGCGGACAGCGTCGCATACCCCAGCGCCGCCATCATGTCGCCGCCGGTCGCACGCAGTTTTTCAACCGCGCTTGCACCAAAACCGCGCCGGGGTTTCCCAATGATGCGCATAAACGATATGTCGTCAAACCGATATACCAGCAGTCGTATGTATGCAATCGCGTCGCGGATTTCCATACGGTCATAGAATTTGGTCGCGCCGACCAGTCGGAACGGAATCCCACGCCCGGTAAATTCTTCTTCGAACAGGCGCGACAGACTGCCCGCGCGGATAAGAACGGCGTATTTGCCAAAATCCGGTTTGCTGTCGCGTAAAATTGCGTCGGCGATAATGCGTGCCTCGTCACGGTCGCCGGGCACCGTCAGGACATAAACCGGTTCGCCCAGTGAGGCCGCATCCGCGGCGCGCAAATCTTTGCCAAGGCGCCCCTGATTATGCCGTATCAGCGAATTTGCCGCCCCCAGGATGTTTGCCGTGCTGCGATAATTTGTTTCCAATCGGATAATCTGGGCGTCCGGGAATGTTTTTTCAAAGTTTAAAATGTGTTTTATTTCCGCCCCGCGCCATGAATAAATCGATTGGTCGTCATCACCGACGCAGCATATGTTCGGCCGGGCCGCATCACGCGTCAATGCAGCCAGGAACTGCATCTGGGCGTTGTTGGTATCCTGAAACTCGTCAACCAGGATATATTTGAACTGATTCTGATAGCGCGCAAGAATATCCGGCCGCGCATCAAACAGTTCCAATACCTTTAGTATTATATCGCCAAAATCAACCGCCCCGAGCCGCGCCAGTTCCGCATTGTATGCGTCAAACATCTTGTCCTGTGTCGCGGGATATGGCAGGCCCTTGTCCTTTATCATTGAAAATTGTTCGACATAATCGCCGGGCGTTTTTGTCGTGTGGCCGTGTTCCGCCAAAATTGCCTTTATAACAGATTTCTGATCATCTTCGCCGAATATTAGAAAATCGCGCCGCAGTCCCGCCGCGCCGGCGTTTGCCCGCAAAATGCGCAGGCATATTGAATGGAATGTCCCGCACCACAAATCCCGCGCGTCCCATGCGGCGTCCCCCCCAAACGCCGCCAGGCGCGATTTCATTTCATTTGCCGCCTTGTTCGTAAAGGTCAGCGCCAGAATTTGCCACGGCTGCGCCAACCCCAGGTTTAATATGTGCGCGATGCGTGTGGTCAATACGCGGGTTTTGCCCGTTCCCGCCCCGGACAGCACCAGCAGCGGGCCCTCGGTCGTTTCGACCGCCAGTCTTTGTTCATTGTTAAGATTTTGTAGCATTAAATTCATGATGTCATTATAATACACGAAGTGTTTTAATCAAAAACTTATTTTCTGGGGGAAAAATGGCGCGAATTATCTGCTTTGACATTGAAACAACCGGTTTTGAATATCTGCGGGGCGACAGGTGCATTGAAATCGGCGCGGTTGAGGTTATAGACGGAAAAATAACAGATAACACATTCCATGAATATATAAATCCGGAAGGCAAGATAATTCCACCCGAAACATACGAAGTTCACAAAATTTCAAACGCTTTTCTGGAAGACAAACCAAAAATGACCGAGGTTGCCCCACGCTTTTTGGAATTTATCGGCGACAGTCTGGTTGTGGCGCACAACGGTTTGGACTTTGACTTTCCGTTTGTAAATCATGAATTGATGAAGGCGGGCCTGCCGCAAATACCACGCGAACAGCAGGCGGATTCACTGGTTATTGCCCGCAACCGTGTATTCGGCCCAAAGAATTATACCCTGGACACGTTGGCAAAATGGTTTGGAATTTCATTGACGGCGCGTGCCGATGCGCACGGGGCGTTAATCGACTCTGAAATTTTGGCCAAGGTTTATTTGGAACTGGAAAATACCGCCCCTGTGCCCGAAGCTGCGGAAATAATCGCAAAGCAACACGAGGCCATGTTGGCGCATCCGAAAATCGGTGCGGATTTTCCGCGTCGCACATTCCCCGTGAACGAGGCCGAATTGGCAAACCACAATGCCTTTATGGAAAAAATAATGGCGGCGTAGGGCGCGTTATTTTTTCTTTTCCCCGTCGCGTATGATTTTCCACCATTCCTTGCCGGTCCCATATGCGCGGGAAAGCAGGTTCTTTACATCATTTTCAAATTTAGTGCCAAGCGACGCATCCACACTGCCGCCCAAATCTTTGGCAATGTTCGATGCGCGTGTCGCCAGGTGCGCGACCAATACCCCGGTCAGCAATACCATTATAAATTCGCCGCCGTCAATTGACGGGACGGACGCGGCCAAATTTGTTGTGACGGCGCCGGATAAAATCCCCGCGCAAACCCCGACCACAATTGATAGCGATACGAAATAGACCGCTGCGTTTATAAACTGCGATATGCGCGCCGTCAGTGATTGTGTTGTAAATATGTCCAAAAATTTGTTGAATATGTCGCCGGCAATCCCCTTGTATGTTGTTTTGCCGATTGTTTCCGCAATCGCCGTGAACGGCAGCAGGAATACCGCCAAAAACAGATTTGCAATCACCCCCAGCGCCATTATCGCGAATTTCCAAATATTTATCATAAAGATTACAACGAACACTATCCCGGCGATCACCATGAACGGACTGCGCCCGATGCCATGGATTATCCATTGGATTCCGGCCGCCACCGCGGTATAGAAAAAACCGGACAGGCGCGTCGGCACACACATCAGGTCGGCCGCCGCGCGCGCATCCATTATCATGTCGGGTGCGGTGTGCAATGCCGCGTATTCACGCACCGTCGCGCATGTGTCCGGTAAATTTGCGCCCGCCGCATTTGCAATCGTGTTCAGTATCAAGTCCGACAGGTATGTTCCGATTGTTATTATCGGCCCAACCACCCACATGAATATTTTTGCCGGCCCCATTTGCAGCACCAGCATCCAGATAAGAATCAGCGCGCCCTTCTTTATGATTTCCCGAATTAGTTTTTTTACGTCGCCCGCGCCCTTTATCATGCCGTATGCCTCGAACATAATCCAGAACGCGTACACGATTATGATAAATATCAGCACAAACCGCACCAGGGAACCGTCCAGAATGTTCCCCACATGTGTCATCGCATTCATAAAGGCCAGGCCCACGCGCGCCTCAATCGGGACATAATCTTTGACCAGTTGTTTTTGAAATCCGTCTGTGAATGTGGTCATGTCGGTTGTTAGTGCATTGGTGAACTGTTCGCGATTGTGCGGTGTTGTCCATGTGCCGTATTGATCTATGTCACCCATTGGAACATTTGTTGCCGCATATGCCGGCGCCACCAGAATCAGGCCCATGCACACAATCGTTAAAAATCTGCGGATAAGTTTCATTGTCTGTGCCTAGTCCTTTTTGCCGACGGTTTTTGATATGGTTTCAAATATCTGTTTTGGGGCCGCCCATATCTTTTTGCCCAGTGCCAGAATATTGCCGCCAAAGTCAAGATTGGTTTTTAAATCCTTGCCCAGTATTTTGTTGATTTCCGGTTCCACCGCAAAGAAATATAATATAAACAGCCCCAGCATCAGCATCATGAAATCCCAACCGTCCGACAGGAAATCAAATGCGCCGGGGTATCGGCGTTCAACCTCGGCCCGGCGTGCGGTAAAGCAGTTTTTAAATTTGTCCGCATCCATTTCGCCGCCTGCAAGCGAGACCTTTTCACAGTCTGAAAATACCGTCATGACGGACAGTGTCTGCGCGTCCGGGTTTTGAATTTCACGCCCCATCATTGGGGGCAGTATGGCGCTGTATCCGTCGGCGGGGCCGGGGAAGTAAGTGTCCGCGGCGTATGATACGGTCGCATATATAATCAGTGTTTTCAGCGCGATGCGTACAACCTGAACGGCCGCATCAACAAGCATAGTAAGCGCCTTTTTTATCAAACCCGATGCCGCATTCCATACAGGTTCAAAGGCCGCCGCCGCCAGCAGCAGCGGCATGAATATAATCACAAATATCAACTCAAACACGACGGACAATATTTCAAAGAATAATTTGAACCCGATTAGCAGAAACATTATCACCAATGCCAATCCCGCAACCCATGTTATTGCGCCGCCGCCCATCCCCAGCCATGCGTAGTTCATCATGGCAAAGCCGCCCGCCGCACCGGATAGCATTACGCTGTTTATATTGCCGACAACGCACATAAAGGGTTGCAGCACCGGGTTTAGAATATCGTTTTCGGCCGCCGCCGCAATCGCGCCGCCGCCGCAAGATGCGGCGTTGTCCACCCCGGTTGCGGCCATGGCCATTTGTGTGCCGACAAATAATACGGGCGTCACTGTCACCTGGGTTACGGCACGCAGTGCGGTGGTTCCCCCCATCCCCAGCATGCCCATCAATGCACCGACAACAATAATACGCATCGCCTGGGGCCAGATTTTATCAAACCAACCCTTGAATTCCAGGGACTTTTCCTTGCCGTCAAGGGCGGCGGTTTTTTTCGCCGCGTCAAATATGTATTGCGCCGTGTATATGAACAAAAATATCCCGAACCCAATCGCCATTAAAATCCAGATGTTATCAACCATTGCCGTCCAGAACATTTCCGCCGCGCGCCCAATGACACCGAATATTTCCGCGACATATCCGCACATGAAGCATCCGTTTACGTTCGCGATGTCACCGTCCGCTGCCCCGACTGCGGACATAAATCCGTTCATGCTGGTGTATGTTAATGACGCGCCGCCAATTGACGACGACAAATACCAAATGCCCAGCCCCAACGCAATTGCGCCCATAATCAAACGAATGGCAATCATGATAAGTCTTGCTTTCATTTGGCCGCCTTGTCGTCTTTTTTGCCGTCGGTTTTTTCTTCTTTATTCTCGCCGCCGGACATTACGGTTTTACCAATGTTTTTCGCGGTGCTTATGACCGCATTTGTCAGTTGCATCGCATCCTTGGCCAATGCGTCACCCAAATTATGCTTTTCAGAAACGCCGAATACATTCAGTACCATTTTTGTGACCTCTGGTATCTGGGAATATATAAAGTTTAGGACATATATCAACACAACCGCCCCCATAAGCGTCATTGCCGCCAGATTTTCGTCCGATAAATCCGCGGCGAAAACATCCCCGCTGGTGATTATTTGCATCAGGTCGGCCGCCGACGCGCCGGGGGCTGAAAAATATTTTGCTATTATCACCATTATGACTGTGTATGTTATCACGGCGGACGCCAGTGTTATTATTGCGTTAATCAGGTTCTTGAATTGCCCAATGCCGACATTTTTGCCCAGGCCCGACATCCAACCCGGGACATTCTGGGCGCCTTTGAACGCCATTAGCACCAGCGACAGCGGGAAAAAGAACGCAAAGAATGCCATTGCCACGATAATGTCCGCAAAGTAAAAGCAGAACTTTGCAAATATCTTGAAAAATCCATAAAACAGGTAAAGCCCGATTAAGAACAATATTATATGCTTAATCAGCGCACCGATGCCCAGCAACGCGTCCCAGGAAAAAGCCTTGTCCATAACGGCGATTCCAAGTTTCATGTATGATTGAAATTGCGTAATCGTTGTCTTGGTCAGCACTATTATCATATCGCGCAGTTGCGGGCGGTAAAAGCCGTTGTCCGCCATTTTTTCCGGCGTGTACGCAACGCGTTCATTAACCTCATCGGAATCTGTGCCGATCATGGTTTGCGTGTATATCGTCGCTATCTGTGCCACCGGTTCGAATGTTACCGTCGTTATAAGCCGCGGCAGCGCAACCCCCATTCCCAGCAATGACAACGCGACGATTGAGTTTATGATAACGGGGCGCATGGATTTCTGATAAAACGGGTCGTCGCCCCCCGATTGCATGTTTTTCCACACGGCGTTCACGACATAAAATGCAAACAGTACGCAGAATATAATCAGGCATATCGTGCTGAATTGCGAATAGACCGCCGCCGCGCCGTTTGACACGATTTGGAACAGTCGGTCAAACACCGGGCACCCCCAGCACTGGACGGCATTGTCTACAAAATAGTTTGCGATACCGTTCATTTCTTTTTAATCCATCCCGCGGCCGTGCCGATTTTTTTGCCCAAATTTTTTGCATTCGCCCACAGGTTCTTTGCGTCATTGGTTGCTTTCTTGTACTGGTCGTCCATTCCGCCGCCGACATACGCGTTTAATTGTTCGCGTGTCATTGTAAAGATGCGGAACATCAAATAAAATGTCAATATCGCCGACAGCCATAATATTGAATGCGCGCCAAAGCCCATCGCGTTGGTTGCTATTTGCGGCATGTTGCTGGACCCCATGCCGCCGGCCGCGACAACAAAGACAGAACTGTTCCATTGGAACAGGGCGCGTATCACCGCAACATTTATGCACAATATAAATGCACACGCAATCATGGTTATAATCAGTCGTTGCAATGCCTTGGTTATGCCGGAAAATGCGGGCCATATGTCCAGCCACTTGTCACTGGATTTTGCGACATACGCCAGAACATTAAACGGATACAATATCAGTGCCATGCCAAAATTAAATATCGCCTGGATAATCAGCAGCGCCATGAACAAATTTGACGCGACAAATGTGGTCACCAGTAAAATTCCCGTGACCAGATTCAGAAAATCTTCGCCACCGTGCGGCACCAGGGTCATCAGCCCGCGCAGTCCGCGCGTAATAAAACGGAACCCGGTTTTGATAACCTGGTTGTTGGCGACCGAAATGTCTGCGACCGGTTGAATTAAAAATTCGCACGAAGATTTTGAAATCCATTCTTTTTGCACAATATCGGGCGGGCATTCCATTTTCGGTGCGGCGATGCCTGTGTTGATTGTGTCTGTTATTGCATGCGTGTAAATCGCGCCCACCTGCAGAAACGGGTTGACCAACCATTCGGTCATAAACGCGGGCCGCAGTTGCAGCAATACCGCCGCCGCAATAATCGCGCGCAGCACCGGTTTCATGACATTGTTCTGAACCAGGTTTTCGACCGTCACCTTGCCGTCCGCCATCGCGCCGACCCCACTGGTCCCCAACAGGTCGCCGGCAATTTTCGGGAAATACATCTTTGCAATGCCGTATGTCAGTGAAAATGCCAAAAATCCCCAGACCAATATGTAAATGATGCCGTTGCCGTCCCCTACAAAAAATTCATATCCGCCGGTCGCGACCATCATCAGCGCATCAAGCACCGTCGGCACAAACGGCGCCAGATTAAAATTGTCGACGATGTCGGCAAACGCGGGCATCGCGGAATTAAATATCAATCCCGCCGCCAGAATAATGGATAAAAAAGCCCTCCGTTTGAAAAAAAACATTCCCGCCCGTATTATTTATCTTTTCAATTATATCACATTTGATGCAAAATATGATATAGTTAAAACAATGAATTGGTTAAAAAAGTTCTGGATTGCAATTGTCGCATTTACCCCAGCCGCGGCCGGGGCGGTTGCCCCGTTTGTCGTTGGGGGATTGGTCGGATTGGGGGTTGTCGCGGGCTTTTCAATTTATCGGTCGGCGGCGCCCGTCAACATGGCGGATGCGATGAATTTCTTTTCAACATGCTGGTCGTGTCAGATGTTTTCTGATGTTATGGCGACGATGTCGGGACTGTTGCCGCGGGCGTATGGGGCAATCGGGCGCGTTGTGTTTCCGATGGCGGCGGCGTTGACGGGCATATGGTTCGCATGGCAGGTTGCATCCGGATTTATGGAGGGCAAAACCCAAGACGCTTGGACGATTACGGGCTCGTTTGGAACGCATCTTATAAAATTGGTGTTTGTGGGGGCCGTTTTGTTTGCGCCAATGCCGCGAATCCTTACCACCGTCGCGATAGAGCCGATATTTAACATCGGATTATCACTAAATCGTGTGGTTTCCGGCGATGACAAGTTTGCCGAATGCGTCGTCGCGACCGCGATTGCGGATCCGGTGTCCGTATCAGATGCCGCCGCCGCGTCCGGGGCGTTTTCACCGCGTCTGCGGCATAATCTGGCGTGCGAGTTGGCCAATGCGCACCAAATGACGGGGCTGGGGATGACGGTCGGTTGGACAATGCTGAATATGGCGTTCAATGAAAAATACATGCACAAAATAATGTGGGACATTCCGATATTCCCAAATGTTCCGATTTTCTTTGCGGGGGCATTGATTTTGGCCTTGTTTTTCTATGCATTGTTGCCGGTGCCGATATATTTCTTGGAAGTGTTTATAAAACTGTCCATGGATTTGATAATGTTGCCGTTGATGCTGCTGTCATGGTTGTTTTCGGGGTGGAAAATATTGCCCGCCGGCAAGAAAAACATACAAACAATGATAAATGACGTCGTGTCCGGGACGCTGGGGATTGCCGCTGTTGGCGTGTTCGTCACATTTTCGGTCATGTTTTTGAACGCGGTTTTCGGGCGCTGGGGCGGGGCGGGTGCGCTGGCGGTGGCGATTGAAAAAAACGATTCGGGGATTTTGATGGACGGCCTGCTGATGCGTAATGACAGTTTGGTGACCGTCATACTTATGGGAATATTTATCGCAATGTTTATGACATCGACGGTTGCGCTGGCCAAGATGTTGTTCAAAATAAATATTTCAGAAGATTTTTATAATCAGTTCAAAAATAATGCAAAAATTATATGGCAAAACCTTAAAAAATGGTACGGGGAAATAAAAAAATAAAAAATCAAGTCCTTTATTTCACTTGCCCCCCTTTTTTATACATTCCGAATCTGATATAATTCATAGCGATGAAACAGGTTCCGATTCTTTATTGGACGCGCAAACGTGGGGACGAGTCGACGTATCACCTGGCGCGAAAGGTTATAAATGCGGCAACGGGCGTAATGCCGACCGTTTTGACCGATGACCTTGACTTGGCGGCGATATTCAAAGAAACGCCGAATGCGGCCGTTTATTACCCTGTTTTTTGCGAATCGACCGGGTGGTGGGGTGAACTGCTGGGCGGTGAGGCCGTTGTGACGGACAAAATGATAATATCGCCCGAATGCCAATTAATGGTGATAAAATCCGGCGCGCATGCAAATGCGCACGGGGCGAACCAGCTGCTGGCGGCGGAAATATACCCAACCAGCGGATTTTTTAAGAAAATGAATTCATCCATTGCGACGGTGGCGGACATGCTGGCGACGGATGCGGGGACGATTTTGGCGCTTTTTTCCGGAAAGAACCAGGGACAGTTTGTAAATGTACTGGAATCAACCGGTAATTCATATCTGGGGTGCATCGGGCGTTATTAACGGGTTTTACGCGAATAGTGCTTGATTTCTCTAAAATTACTTATATAATTTGTGGGCTAAATTTTATAAAAAGGGTTATGCTATGAAAAAAGGAATTCATCCTGAATATCATGAAATCAACGTCACAATGACGGACGGGAACACGGTGAAAATGTATTCTTCCGTTAAGAAAGACTTGGTTTTGTCCACAGATAATTTGAATCATTCCGCCTGGACGGGTCAGCGTTCAAACGCCGGCGACAAGGGGCAGCGCGCGGCCGGATTTAAGGCAAAATTCGCCGGATTTAAGTTCTAAAATAAAAACTGATCCGGGGGGAATGCGACATGGAATTGCTGATTAAGGGTTCAACCGAACTGAATAAAATGTTTATGGCGCTGCAACGCACCGCGTCGGGTCTGCGCCATGATTTTGGAGAGGTGGAAAACCTGCAGCAGTCGTTGCGCGGCGCGCGCGATTTTGTGCAAAAGGCGGCCGCCAGAATAGAAGAAAGCATCCTTTCCGATTTGCTGCTGGTGCGGCCCAGTGCCGGGCTTTTGACCCCGAATGTATCAAAGGCGGGCGACGGGCGCGACGAATTTGTTCTGTCGCTGTCTGGGGCGCAAAATTTTGTTCGGGCAAATCCATATTTTGCAATATCATTGGCGCTGCGCACAAACGATGAAACCCGCATTGCGCTGGTTTATTCCCCGATTGACGAAAGATTATATTATGCCGAGGCCGAACGGGGCGCATACGCCTTTTCGGCATTTCATTCGGCCCGTATCAGGGTTTCAAATATATCCGACATGGCTGAATCGACGGTTGCATATAATACATCGGCCCCGCGTCCGATTATCGGTGATGTTCGCCGTACTGGATGCCCGGCGTTGGATTTGGCGAATGTTGCGGCGGGAAAATTTGACGGCTTTGTGTCCGATGCGCTGGATTTTGCCGAAATTGCGGCGGGCGACCTGCTGGTGCGCGAGGCTGGCGGTAAAATCGAAATGACGGCGGACTTAATCGCAACGAACGGCAAAATAGAATTGTAGAAAATCCCGCATTGCGGGATTTTTTTTTATGCTTTTTTATGCTAAAATGATAATAATCAGGTATAAGGAGATTTTTATGTTTGAAAATAGTATGCGCCGTGTACAAATGCTCAACGCATTAATGGATTTAAAAAAGGAATTGGAACAATTGGGGCCGGTTCCTACCGGTCGGGCAATTTATGATTATGTGCCAAAGTATTATCTAAAAACATCAACATTTATAAAAAAATACGGTTTTGCCCAAACAATAGATAAAATAGATTTCAAAAAGAATAATGAAAGTTTTGAAGAGTTAAAGAATATTTTTAAAGAAGCTGATGATGTTGCGCCAGTAATAGTAATTGGTAGCCCGAACCTTACCCTGATTAATATAAAAGGGGTTTATTTTGACCGGAAAAAATGGGCAGATACTTTTGATTTACAAGAATTAATGGAAATCAAAGATCCTGAAGTACAAAAACAGATACAGAATAATCTTACACAAAAGATTAAGGAAAACAAAAACCAGATATTCAAACATATAGATTTGATATTAAATAACAATAAAAAACCAGACGGCCTGCTATTTAGGACATTTGGTAAAGCAAAAGTTGCCGGTCGATAATAAAAATCCCGCATTGCGGGATTTTTTTTGAAATTTGTTTTTCATATGATATAATAAATTATGACAACGGGGGTTCCGTTGTCGGGCTTGATAACCCTTTCAGATGTGTCCGCAGGGACAATAAATACTCCAACCGTTGGGTTGGGGTGCTGTGAATATTTAAAATAAACAGCGCAATTCATCTGATTGTTATCAAACTCCAACCCGCAAAAGCATCTTTATGCTTCTGCGTTATTTTGCAAGGAGATAACAATGTTTGAAAAAAGTACACAAAAATTGCAAACAATGATGGCATTGGCTGAATTAAGAAAGAATTTAGAAAAACTGGGGCCCATGCCCACCGGAACAGATGCCTATGATTATGCAGTGAAGTTTTTTAACCTGGTTGCGGCGTTTAATGATAAATATTCTATTACCGAAGATATGTTTAAAGGCAGCAAGAAAAGCGCAGAAATATTAAGAAAGCATCTTAAAAATTGTGGCCGTGACAAATATGGAATGGTTCGCGCCCCAAAAGGAGAGATTGTAACTTTGGATAATTTGTATTTGGGAAATGTTGATGGCTTAAATACATTGCCGGCATATAAATTCAAAGACAGCAAAGACAAAGAAGTGCAAGAAATAATTCAGAATCAGTTGCATTTGTTTATCAATTCGCATCGTGTTCCAATGATTGACCTTATAAATTCTGTTTTAGACGGTAATAAAAAGCCGAATACAATGTTGTTGAAACTGTTTGGTAAAACACAAGTTGCCGGTCGATAATAAAAATCCCGCATTGCGGGATTTTTAATTTAGTCTTCGCCGAAATCCATATCGCGCAGGTTCGTGGCGCGTGGCGTGATTTTGTTGATCGATGTTTGCAGTTGTTCTATGTCGGACGCCGCCTGGGCAAAATGTTGCTGTACATTCTTTGCGCGCGCATCCAGTCGCCCCAAATCCGTCAGCAGCAAGTCAAGTTCGCGTTTAATCTTGTTTGCAACGCGCTTTATTTTTATATCCGACAGAACGGCGCGAATGGTATTAAGCGTCGCCCACAATGTCGACGGGGAAACAATGAACACCTTGCGGCGGGCGGCGTATTCGATTATTGACGGAAATTCGCGGTGAATTGTTTCAAATATCGATTCGGACGCGATAAACATCATTGCCGATTCCGCGGTGCGCCCCGGAATTATATATTTTTCCGCGATTGCGTCGATATGCTTTCTAACATCCAGTTCAAATTGTTTTCTGTACATATCATCGGCCCCCATGCGCGAAAAACTTTCCAGGGGAAACTTGCTGTCAATCACCATGTCACCCGGCGGATACGGCAGGCGGATTATGCAGTCCGGTCGCACGCCCGTTTCCAATACGCATTGAAACGCATACGCGTCCGGCGGCATTATGTCGGCGACCAAATCCTCTAACTGGCGTTCGCCGAATGTGCCGCGCGCCTGTTTGTTGCCCATTAGGATGTTTTTGAAATTCGCAATGTCCGCACTGATGTTTTTCAGTTCTGCCGCATTCTGGGACAGGGCGCCCAGTCGTTCCGCCAAGCGTTCGCGCAGACGTGCATTGTCTTCGCGCAAACCTGACATGTCAAAGACCGGCCGGCGCGCCAATATCGCAATCTGCATCAGTATTATCGCCGCCAGCATTACACAAATTATTAAAATATAGGTTGTCATTTGCCTTTCCTTTGCTAGAATCCATTATAAGAGGAAATACTTATGTTGCAAATGAAACTTTGCGGGGATTTGGTTTTGCGCGAAAAGTGCGCGCCGGTGACCGAAATAACCCCGGATATTTTAAAAACACTGGATGAAATGACACAGATGATGCGCGAACAAAACGGTGTGGGACTCGCCGCGCCCCAGGTCGGTGTTTTGGCGCGCTTTTTGGTTATGATGGACCCGGATTCAAATACTGTTTATAAAATGATTAACCCGCGCATTGTGGAATTTTCTGATGAAAAATGCACGATGGAGGAAGGGTGCCTGTCCGTACTCGGGGCGGACAATCTGCCGGTGTTTTCGCATGTATCGCGGCCGGCCGCCGTCACGGTTGAATGGACGGATGAAAACGGCAAAGATTGCGCCGCGCGGATGTCGGGCCTGCCCGGGCGTATTGTTCAGCATGAAACGGACCACCTGGACGGTGTGTTGTTCATAGACCACCTGTCGCCGGTGCGTCGCGAAATGGTTATGCGCAAGGTAAGGCGGCACAAACGATGAAACTGGTTTTAATGGGGACGAATGGGTTTGTCGTTCCAATTTTTGATGCGGTAAAAAATGCAGGGCATGAAATTATTGCCGTGTTCACGCGCGCGCCAAAGCCCGCCGGGCGCAGGCAAATAATGACGCCGTCGCCGGTGGACGCGTGGGCGCGCGAAAATGGTTTGCCGGTTTATACAAATATAAACGATTATAATTTTTCTCCGGACATGATTTGCGTCGTTTCATACGGTGTGATATTGCGCGACAAGGTTTTGTCGTCTGCGCCGTGCGTTAATATTCATCCAAGCGCGCTGCCCAAATATCGTGGGCCGTCGCCGATACGCACGGCGATTTGGAACGGGGACGAAAAATCGGCCGTGTGCCTAATGGATGTGGGGCCGGAACTGGACGCGGGTGATGTTCATATGTGCCGCGAATTTGAAATTGGCGAAAACGATACGAATACGGATGTTGAGGGCAAGGTGTCCGAAATCGGGGCGCAAATGCTGGTGGAATATTTGCATGACCCGGAAAGGTATCCGGGCGCGCCGCAATCAGGGGTGCCAACATACACGCATAAATTTACGGGCGCGGACGAAATAATCGATTGGACGCGCGGGGCGCGTGATATTCATAACCAGGTGCGGGCGCTGGGGGCGGGGCGCACAAAAATAAACGGCATGGATGTAAAGATTTTGGAAACGAAAATCGATCCGACCGGGGCATTGCAAATTGTGCGCCTGCAGCCGGCCGGGAAAAAGCCGATGGATTGGAAAAGTTTTATAAACGGCCTGCACGGTGCGGAAATAAAATTTAATTGATTACATATGACACGGTATAAAATAATTCTTGAATATGATGGCACGAACCTAATCGGGTGGCAGGAAAACCGCCAGGGTCCGTCTGTGCAGTCCTTGTTGAAGGATGCAATTTTTGCGTTTTGTGGCGTGCGCCCGGATGTTGTCGCGGCCGGCCGCACGGACGCGGGCGTTCATGCAACGCATATGGTGGCGCATTTTGATTTGGCGGATGAGGCGGCAAGTGACACCGTTATGCGGGCCATGAATTTTTATTTGACCGGCAAACCGGTGGTTGTGCTGGAATGTGAAATTGTGTCGCCCGAATTTCATGCGCGTTTTGATTGCCGGGGGCGTCATTATCGTTATATCGTGTTAAACCGCCGTGCGGCGCCCGTTTTGGAAAAAGACCGTGTGTGGTGGGTGCCGCGGCCGCTGGATGTTGACGCAATGCGCCGGGCCGCCGCAAAATTGGTCGGACATCATGACTTTACCAGTTTTCGCGCCACCCAGTGCCAGGCGAAAAGCCCCGTAAAAACACTGGATTCATGTTGCATTTCCAATTACGGCGACAAGATATTTTTTGACTTTGCCGCACAGTCATTTCTGCATCACCAGGTGCGGAATATGGTTGGAACCCTGGTTGAAATTGGACTGGGCAAGCCGTATGATATTGATGAAATTTTTGCGGCGCATGCACGCAGCGCGGCCGGCCCCACCGCACCGGCGTCTGGCCTGTACTTTATCGGCGCGGATTATGCCACGGCCGCAAATGCGGAATGTGCCTGACACGGCCAGACGGGTAAACCAAAACGCCGCCGCGCAAAATCTTGCCGTCACAGTGCGCCGACCTTACGTCAAAATAAGATACGATGTAATCTATCCTGTCATCCCGGCACAGTTTTGAAATATTTTTTTGCAGCGGCACAAACTTTTGAATATATGCCAGGCGAAAGTTCTTGGTCTGAAAAATATAGAGACCCTTGTTATGCTTGCGCCGAATGTTCGGTGTATCGGCCCCAATGCGTGATATTTGTTTCCATGTGTCAAACGCGAAAAAGTGATTTGACGCCCGTGATTTGTTAAATTCCAATTTGTCGCCGTCGCGGAATGCGACCAGTTCATGGTCCGGCGACGCAAAGAAAACCGGACGCGGTGTCAAACCAATTATAACCAGCCCAAGAAATTCAAACGCACAGAATATCAAAATGTTTGTCCGCAGGCGGCCCCACCGCACCAGTATCAGGCACACAAATCCGATGATTATAATCATCAGGGCCATATTTGATATATGTGGCATCTGCAGTGATGCAAACGGCAACCCCGCAATTTTGTTCGCCAGCATCAGTGTCAAATCATATGCCGTGTGTGCAATATCAATCGGCAACCGAATCCCGATAAGGGAAAACACAATGCCCAGCATTACCAGCGGCATTATAACAAAGGAAAATATCGGCAGCAGCACCAGGTTCCCCAGCAGTCCGTACACCGGCATTGCATAGAAATGCACGGCGACGAACGGCAATGTGAAAATTGTCGCGACAAGCGATGTTGCCACCGCCGAATAAATTACTTTTAGTATTTTATTGCCCGGCATTTTGGGCTTGACCGTTCCCCAAAACCAGACCAGGCCGAACACTGCGGAAAATGACAGTTGAAATCCGGCCTGCATTACATAGTGCGGGTTTAAGAGGAACACCGCCAGAAAAGCCATGCATATGTTGCGCATTGAAATTGCGTCGCGCCCCAGAATAACCGCCGCAAATACCAGCGCGGTCATTATAAATGCGCGCACGGTGGCAATATTTGTGCCGGATAAAAACAGGTATAAAACCAATCCACCAAGGGCCAGAATCATTGCCGGTATTCGTGCCGGCACGCGTCGCGTTATAAAGGGTATGCAACGGAATATCAAATAAAATATCGCGAACAACCATCCGGATACCAATGTCATGTGAAAGCCGCTGATTGACCAAACATGACCGATGCCCGACGCAATCCATGTTTCTGCATCTGCCTCTGGAACGGATTGCCTGTACCCCAGGACCAGCCCGTCCGCCAGAAATGAATCCACCGATTTGTGCAAATATGAACGCAGCGTGGCTAGCGTACCCGCATTCGCATTTGATGTGATTTCAATGTCGGATGCATATCCTGTTGCGGTCAGTCCGTTAAAGTACGCCCAACGTGCAAAGTCAAATGTTCCCGGTGCGTATGCACCCGCCGGTCGAAACAGTGCGCCATGGGCGTGAACCCTGTCGCCCACAGAAATTTCCGGTGCGTCGTTCTCTACTGACAGACGTACAATCATTTTCCCCGCAGAATTCGGGTTCAGATTTTCGGCGTCTACATAAATTCTGGATTTTTCGGGGCCAAAATCAATCGCATGAACCCGACCGGAAATTTCAATATCGCGCATATTGCGGGAAATCTGCGGGGTCGCGAATATCTGGGTGAATGCGGCCGCATATAAAAAGCCGAACACAAACAGGCATGGTGCGCGCACCGGGTTCGGCGTGCGCCGCAGCAAACATGGCACCAGCATCACCGCGGCCGCCAGTGGGGCGCATGGAACCCATGGTTCAAAGTCCAGACCAAAGTAAAGCGCGGCGCCAAACGCCATTAAAAACGGGGCCCACAGGAATACGTTTTGAAACTGATTTTTCAAAAAATCACGCATACGAAATTATATGAATATATTCTTTGTTGACGCAACATTAAATTGATGTTTTCTTTCATAACAAAACTTGCAAACGCAAATCAAATATCCTAAAATCCCAAATTATGAAATTCAAAAAGTTTTTGCGTAAATTCTTAAATATAATGTTTTGGTGCCTGACGGCGGCGGTTGCGGCGTTGGCGGTGCTGGTTCTGATTTATGGGAACGATTTGCCCGATTACAAAAAATTGGCGACATATGCGCCGCCGGTTGCGACGCGCCTGTATGCGTCGGACGGGTCACTGCTGATTGAATACGCCGAAGAACGGCGCGTGTTTATTGACTTTGACGATATGCCGCCGCAATTGGTCAACGCCTTTATCGCAGCCGAGGATCAGAATTTCTGGACGCATCCCGGAATTGATATCCAGGGCATTGTTCGCGCCGCCGCGTCAAACGCGTTGCGCCTGATCGGTTTCAAGACCAGTTTTTCTGGCGCATCCACCATTACCCAGCAGGTGGCGAAAAACTTTTTCCTGACACCGGAACGAACCATTTCGCGCAAGATAAAAGAGGCGATATTGGCCATGCGCCTGGAACGCACTTTTTCCAAGCAGCATATAATGACGCTTTACTTAAACCAGATATTTTTGGGTGCGCGCGCGTATGGTGTGGGTTCGGCGGCGTTGATGTATTTTAACAAGCCCGTGTCCGAATTGACTTTGGCGGAATGTGCGTTTTTGGCGTCCCTGCCAAAGGCGCCCAATAACCGCAGTCGCGCGGTTGAACGACGCAATTATGTTTTGCGCCGTATGGTTGCCGAGGGCTTTATCACCCAGGCCGAGGCGGACGCCGCATTTGCCGAAGAATTAAATATCAACAGTGGGTTCACCGCCCAGATGGCCGAAGATTTTCAGTACTTTGCCGAAGACGTGCGTCGCCAGTTGTTAAATACGCTTGGGCGTGAAACACTCTATAACCAGGGGCTGTACATAAAAACGACGATTGTCCCAGAATATCAACGGGCGGCCGCGGCGGCCTTGGCGCGCGAATTGGATAAATATAACGAAGGACGCACGGAAAAATTACAGGGTGCGATTATCGCAATGAATCCGCATACGGGGCGCATTTTGGCAATGACGGGCGGTCGTGCGTTTTCAGAAAGTTCGTTTAACCGCGCAACCCAGGCGCTGCGCCAGATTGGTTCCACGATAAAGCCGTTTGTGTATTTGGCTGCATTGGAACGGGGCATCTCGCCCGAGGCATTATTGCTTGACGCGCCAATTGTCGGGTGGCGCGAAGACGATACAATGTGGAAGCCGGAAAATTACGACAAAAAATTCTTGGGGGATGTGCCGCTGCGGTTGGCGCTTGAAACATCACGAAACGTGCCGGCGGTGCGTATGGTTGAGCAAATAGGGGTTGCCCCCGCGATTGAGGCGGCGCAACGTTTCGGCGTATATCCAAAGGATATGAAAAACCTGAATTTGTCACTGGCGCTGGGGTCGGGTGAAACGACGCTGGAACGCTTGGTGTTGGGGTATTCGGCGTTTGTAAACGGCGGGCGCGTGATTGAACCGAAACTGGTTGATTATATCGAGGATAGATATGGTCGTGTAATCGGTGGCACGTCGCCTGAAATTATTGAATGGAGCGAGGATTTATTGCCGCCTGAAAAGGTCGCGGAATCGGAACCCTTGTCGGACCCGCAGAGCCTGTATCAAATCGTATCCATATTACAGGGTGCGGTTGAACGCGGCACCGGAAAGCAAGCGCGTGTCGCGGGGCACACCATTGCGGGTAAAACCGGTACGACAAACGATGTAAAGGATATATGGTTTGTCGGTTTTTCCCAGAATGTCATAGCGGGTGTTTACCTGGGGTTTGATACACCGAAACCATTGGGCCGCGGCGCGGGCAGTCATATGGCCGCACGTGTTTTTGCAGATTTTATGAAAACCGTGTTAAAGGATGAAAAGAACCAGCCGTTTGCGGTGCCCGACGGCATGACATTTGTTCGGGTTAACCGCCGCAGTGGTGCGGCCGCATCCGCCGACCCCGACGGACAAATAATAATTGAGGCGTTCAAGCCCGGTCAATCGCCAAATCCGGCACCGAAAAAGGCGGGTAATTCCACCGCGCCGGTTGTTGGTGGTGTATTTTAAGGGGGAAAATTATGAAAAAAACGTTGTTATTTGTGTTTTGTGCCGCAGCAATTTGTGCATGCGATAAAAAAAGCGACGATTCGTCCGTCATTGTTCGCCAATGTGGCGATTATACGGTTGAAATCACCTTTTCCGATGACGGCGATAAAATAAATGCAAACATAAATGGTGATACGGTTGAATTGGTAAATGTTGTGGCGGCGTCCGGCGCAAAGTTTGACGGTGTTTTGAACGATACCGATGTGACGCTGTGGAACAAGGGCAATGATTGGACAATGCTGATTGACCAAGACATGATGATTTCGTGCGTCGCTAAATAAGGTTTATTTTCAGTTTTCTTTGTGATAAAATATCAGTGAAGCAAGGAGATTTTTTATGCTGACTGATTATTTCTTGTCGCGTGGTGCGGTATATTTTGCAAGTGGTTGGGCGCAATTTGCGGCCGCGTTCGGGGTGGCGTTTTTAATCGTGCTGTTGTTTGGTCGACCGTTTATCCGCGCAATGCGCAGCATACAGAAGAAAGGTCAGCCAATCAGTGAAAATGTCCCCGTGACACATCGTCAGAAGTCCGGCACGCCGACCATGGGCGGAATATTGGTTCTTGCCGCGATTTTGATTGCGTCCGTGCTGTTTATGCCATTGGCAAATCCAACAGGCTGGATTGCGATTTTAGCGCTGGTGATGTTCGGGGCCCTGGGGTTTGCGGATGATTACAAGAAGGTTAAAAGCCAATCTAAAAAGGCGTCAAACGGTTTGTCGGCGCGGGCACGCCTGATTATAGAGGGTATATTTGTTGTCATTTTGGCGTACTTGGTGAACTGGACAATGCCGCCGTATATTGCGGAATTGTCACTGGCGTTGCCGTTTGGCATAATTTTGCCGTTGGGGTTGCTGTACTATGTTTTTGCGTATTTTGTAATATGCGGTTCTGCAAACGCAACGAACATTACCGACGGGTTGGACGGCATGCTGGCAAAATTATATATGCCGGTGTTGGTGGTGCTGGTGGTGGCGCTGTATGGTGCGACGCGTATCGGGTTTATGGATACGGTTATGTTCCTGCCGACGGCAAGCGGCCTGTATGCGCCCCTGGGCGCGGCATTCGGCGCGGTATTGGGATTTTTATGGTATAACGCAAAACCGGCGTCAATATTTATGGGGGATGTGGGGTCACTGGCCTTGGGCGGTTTTATGGGAACGGTTGCAATGCTGTTGAAATCGGAAATAATCATGGGAATTGCCGCGGGCATGATGGTGTTGATACTGTTGTCGTCGTTCATGCAAACCATGTTTTTCAAGGCAACGCGTCGTATCACCGGCACGGGGCGGCGCATATTCCTGCGGGCGCCGTTGCATCATCATTTTGAAGAGTATGGCTGGGCCGAAACCAAGATAGTGGATCGCTTTTTTATAATATCGATATTGTTTGCGGGGCTGGCGCTGATACTGCTGAAATTTGCGTGATGAAACAAAATGTTAAGACGAACAGAAGAAAGCAAACTGACCAGTTGGTATTTTGAAATAGATCGGCGATTGCTGGGGGCGTTGCTGGTACTGATTGTTATCGGCATGTTCTTTATGGTGTCGGCGGGCAGTGTTTCGGCCGAACGCAAGGGCTGGGAATGGTACACGTTCGCCGTAAAAATGTTGCCGTTTTATTTGGTTGGAATAACATCGCTGTTCGGGGTCAGCATGCTGAACAAAAAATGGGTGCTGGGGTTGTCGGTGCCGAATGTTCTGCTGGGGCTTGGCCTGCTGCTGACGACGGTTGTGGCGCCGCATGTGATAAACGGGTCTGCGCGCTTTGTCCATATCGGCGGGTTTAATGTCATGCCCGCGGATATTATGAAGCCTGGATTTGTAATGCTGACTGCGTGGTTCCTGGCCAAAATGCGCGAGAAATATAGTGGCAATATTTTCATGTCGCGCGATGCGTGGCGCCTGTCATGGATTTCGTGGTGGTCGTATCTGGCGGTGTTTTTGCCCGCGTTTTTCATAATTTTGCGTCATCCCGATATCGGAACGGCTATATTGTATTTTGCGGTGGTGTCCGGTATGTTTTTTATGGCAGGTTTGCCGCTGTTTGTGATTCCGATTATTCTTTGCGGATTGTCGGGGCTGGGGGTGTTGCTGTTCTTTACATTCCCGCATTTTCATAACCGAATTGTTTCATGGGCGACCGGTACCGGCGACACATTCCAGGTGACGCAGTCCATTCAGTCAATTCAGCATGGGGGACTGCTCGGCAGTGGTGACGACGCGTTTGTAAAGCAGTCATTGCCCGATGCCCATACCGATTTTATATTTGCGGCCATTGCCGAAGATTTGGGTGCGATAATGGCGTGTGTGTTGTTGGGGCTGTTGCTGTATGTGCTGAAGCGCTTGGTGACGGACGCATTGTCTGCGCGCGACAATTTTGTGTTTTACGCCGCGGGTGGTGCGGCGGCCCTGTTCGGGACCCAGGTTTGCATAAATCTTATGTCGACATTGCATCTGTTCGCGCCAAAGGGAATGACGCTGCCGCTGATTTCATACGGGGGCAGTTCGTTTGTATCGTTTTGTCTGTTGTTCGGAATGGTGTTGGCGATTGTCCGCGAAGACAAATGGAAATAATTAAAAAGGGGCTGATATGAAAATATGGATTGCAACAGGTGGAACCGGCGGGCACGTTTTCCCGGCATTAAGTGTGGCGGCGGAACTGGTAAAACGCGGGCATCGCGTGACGATTTCATGCGACGGGCGGGTGCGCGACATGGTTGCCACGTCGCGTCCGAACGGTGCCGCAATGGTGCGTATCTGGGCGTCGGGCGTTGGCGCGAAAAGCCGGCTTCGTCAAATCTGGGCACTGTTTAAGATTTCTGTTTCGGCAATGGCGTTGACATTGCGTTTCATGGTGTTGCGTCCGGATCGCGTGGTCGCGTTCGGTGGTTATGCGTCGGTGCCGGCGGTGTTTGCCGCGCATTTGTGGCGTGTTCCGACATTTCTGCATGAACAAAATGCGGCAATTGGCCGCGCGAACAAGTTCACGATGCGCTGGGTTCGGACATTGATGACCAGTTTCCCGACCGTCGCCGGAATTCCCCGGGAATCGCATGTGCGCGTGGTGTACACGGGGCTGCCGGTGCGGAGTGAAATATTGGCGCATGCCGGGGCCAAAATGCCGGGCGGGGCAAATTTGTTGGTGACAGGCGGATCGCTGGGGGCGCAAATTTTAGACGATGTTGTACCCGCCGCAATAGTGCAGATGAAAAACAAAAAGATTTTTGTGATGCACCAAACGCGTCCCGAAAATGTGGCGCGCCTGCGCAAATTTTATGCAGACAATAAAATTCGTGCCAATGTTTTGTCTTTTATTCACGATATGGCGTCGGCGATTGTGGATGCGGATTTGGTTATCGGCCGCAGTGGCGCCAGCACGGTTGTTGAACTGGAAACGATCGGGCGCCCGGCGATATTGGTGCCGCTGGGTATAAATCCGGACCAGGCGGCCAATGCGTCTAGTTTTGAAAAACTGGGCGGCGGGTTTGCGGTAAAGCAGTCCGCCTTTACGGCCAAGTGGCTGGCGGCGACATTGACCGATTTATTTGATAACCCGTCGCGTTTGGCAAAAATGGCGCAAAAGGCTTTGGTGCCGAACAATGCGGTTCAGTTGATTGCCGATGAAGTAACAAAATGATATCTGTCTTATTTTTCCGCTTGCGCGACTTTCGTGATTTGTTCTATGATTGTTGTGAAAGGAAAGATTATGCGACGGATTTCGGTATCTGTATTTGCCCTGTTATTTGCATTGCCGGCATCGGCCGGTACGCGTTTGCCGGTGGTAAATCTGGCGGCGGGCAGTGTTTCGGCCCGTGCCGCATTCGGCGAAGAAATTGTTCAGGCACCAAAACAAATTGCAAAGGCTGATACAACATCAAACATTGATGTCGCAGAACCCGTAAAGGCACCGGAAAAGAAGGTTGTTGCACGTGCCGCGAAAAAGGCGACTGCGCCCGCAAAAACGGTTGCAAACGGTGATGAAATAATTGCATTAACCGATGTTTTGACGCCGCGCCGCCCGAGTGCGGATTTATGGGCGAAATCCGATACAAATTTGCGCATACCGACGCCCGATGAGTTTTCCGTGTTCCGTTCCGATGCCGAATTGCCGGAGGAGGATATAAACTCTGCCTTTGCGGCGGCGGAAAGTGATGCGTCGATAAATGAATTGCGCACACGTGCAACCGATTTGGATTCACAAATTTCAAAATTGGTTGAATTGCAGCGGCGCGCCGATGAAAGTGTGCGTGCACCAACACGCACGTCACGGTCACAAAGCATTGCGGAGACAGCGCCCGCCCGCATCGATTCGATTGCCGCCGTGCGTGCAAAATCATCCGCCACGGACAATGCGGGCGATGCATCGCCGGTGCAGTTGTCGCGCATGGTTGTTCCAATGGCGCCGGATGTTGTCGTGCGCACCGTGGAAAAAAATGCATCGCCACGGATTGCGGCGACACGCGATGATATGAATTCTATGTCGCCGACCGAACTGCGCAAGGCGTTTCGCAAAACATTCCTGTCGGAAAACAAGCATCTGTCCACATTCCAGATAGACGACCGTTTTGATGTCGCCAGCGATATGACCTCTTCGGTCGAGGGATTTACCGCCCGACGTGATTTGTCTGAATCGGCGGGTATTCGTCCGTTGGAAATAAAAATCAGATTTCGTGATGATGATGCGGCGTTGTCGCGTGACAATTATAATTTGTTAAGCGAATATGCCTCTATCGTGGTCAGCAATCCAAAACGCGCAATCCAGGTTTCAATTCCGCAGGCGGCAACGCGCAACGCGGATGCACGCAAATTGGCGGCGCGCCGTTTAGCAATCGTGGAACAGGTGTTGCGTGACACCGGTGTTTCGGAACAGCGTATTTTGCCGGTGTTAAGCCAGCGTGATGAAGACGGGTTCGTGCTGCGCGTGATTTCCAATGATCAATACGAAACATTGACCAAGAAACAACGCGACATGTTTGGCGACACGACCAGTAAAAAAACATATAAAAGCATGTCCTGGTAAGTTAAATGTATACTATCGGTCGCGCTGTGCGTAGTGCGGCGAATTTCCTGATTGATTTTTTGTTTCCGCCGACGTGCCCGTTGTGCAATGCGCCGGTTGATATGCATGGTGATTTGTGCATTGATTGCTGGACCGCGTTCAATTGGATTGACGGGCCAAAATGCGCGAAATGCGGATACCCGTTTCCGGCCCATATTGATGTTTCGCCGACCGCATTGTGTCCCACGTGCGCCGCGGGTGAATGCGCGTTGGATTTTATTCGCAGTGCATGCGTTTATGACGACGCGTCAAAGGCGGCGATGCTGCCGTTTAAACATGCGGGTAAAATCAAGTATTCATATTTTATGGCGTTGGCCATGATATGGGCGCTGCATGGGGCTGATATTTGTCCGGATATTGTTATGCCGGTACCGTTGGCGCGGCGCCGTCTGCGCCACAGAACGTATAATCAGGCGACATTGCTGGCGCGTCCGATTGCGCGCGTGTACGGTGTTCGCATGGATGTTGACAGCGTACACAGAAAACATCGTCCCGACATGGGGCATAAAACCCCGAAACAAAGAGCGGAAAATATCCGCAATGTTTTTACCGTTGTCCGCCCGGACAGAATTCGAGGCCGGCGCATTTTGCTGGTTGATGATGTAATGACGAGTGGTGCAACTTTCCGCGAATTGCGGCGTGTGTTGATGCGTGCGGGTGCGACGGCGGTTTATGGTGTTTCATTTTGCCGTGTCGTGCGCGCGGTATAAAAAATCCCGCCGGTGGCGGGATGCATTACCTGCATGATTCGCGCGTTATACGGATTATATCAAATATATCCTGTAACTCATACGGTTTTTTGTTTTCCTGCCGTGCAGAAACCGTTTGTTGCCCGGGCAGTGATATTGTGTATTCGCCCGTCGCCCAATTGTTGTTAATAACCACCATTGTCCGACCGCGTGTGTCCGTTACCATATATGTTTCGCACATATCGTCCGAACGCTTTTCAACGCGATTGTTTTTTATGGTATTTAATATCGCTTTTTTTGCAGAACTGTTCATTTTTTTTTTACCGGTGGCTGATATTACCTGATGATACCATGCTTAAAATTGCGGTGTTTGCATCGGCATATTCCTTAAACGACGTTTGCACGTGGTCGTCATTATATGTCTGGGCGGTCTGTGCCCCGTGGCGCGCATTGTGGCACGCGTCCAGGATTTTTGTCGCCTCGTCCGGTCGCAATGTGTTAATCAGCGGTCTGCGTCCGGATTGCGCAATTTCAACGGTACATACATTTTGCATGTAGTTTTGGTGTATTTTAATATTGCGGTTGTTTTTTTTATCGTTGATTGTATATATATTCGCACCGCGATAGGATGTAGATACCACCCCGTTTTCACGGATTGATTCTAAAATTTGCTGCTTTAATACATTATCCATTTGTTTACCTTTTTGATTTCTTTAAAAAATATAGCACCTAAAATAGGTTTGTCAATATTTTTGTAAAATATTTTTTATGTTTGTTTTATACGTGTACCCGCGGTTAATGTGCACTTGAATTTTGATTTTATTCTGGTACGATTTGGTAGGTTATTACAAAGGATTTTGTATGAAAACAGGAATCTATGCCGCAATGGCGTTGATGGGCCATCCATCGCTAGTAGAGGCATTTCCATATGTCGGTTTTTATCAGACCGTGGATGATGTAAGCAATGCGCCGAAATCCATTGTGGGGCTGTACAGTTACGGGTCTGGTGATGACGAAAGATTGGCGGGGCGCGTCCTTGCGTTATATGGCAAGAACGGCGAAATTATTGAAACGGTTGCCGAACCGGTCAAAATTGCGGAAAATGTCCCGGGCCAGCCGTTTTATGCCGGCATGGATATAATTTGGGATATGAATTGGAACGCAAAATCTGAAAAATTTGATGGCGGCAAGATAATGGACCCGACCTCCGGCAAGATTTATTCGTCCGTCATATGGTCGGAAAATGGCAAGCTGAACGTGCGCGGAAAAATCGGCCCCTTTGGTCGGACACAGATTTGGAATGCGATGTCGGTGGATGAATTGCCGGCCGCATTGCGCAATGAAGACATGAAAGATTGGAAACCCGTGATTAGGAAATAAGAAAAATGAATATCGAATTGGAAAAAAACATAAACACGCATGAAATTGAATCCAGAATTCAGCAATTCTGGGATTCGAATAATTTCTGGGACAATGATGTGAAATCGGGCAAGGAACCGTTTTGCGTCATGATGCCGCCCCCGAATGTAACGGGAAACCTGCACATGGGGCACGCGTTGGATAATGTTTTGACCGATATTGTTTGCCGTTACAAACGCATGTGCGGTTTTGATGTTTTGTGGCAACCGGGAACCGACCACGCGTCGATTGCCACCCAATTGTTGGTGGAACGCGACCTGTCAAAACGCGGAATCAATCCCCGTTCCAAGACCAAGGCCGAATTGTTGGAAATCGCATGGCAGTGGAAGGCGGAAAAGGGCGGCCAGATTATAAAGCAGTTGCACACGCTGGGGGTGACGCCGGTGTGGCATCGCGAACGCTTTACAATGGACGATGGGCTAAGCCGCGCGGTGACGAAACTGTTTGTAAAGATGTATAACGAAGGCCTGATATACCGGGCGCGTCGCCTGGTCAACTGGTGCCCGAAGCAGCAGACGTCCATTTCCGATTTGGAGGTTGAAACCCGCGACGAAAAGGGAAAGTTTTACTACTTTAATTATCCGTTAAAGGACGGCGGCACGATTGAAATCGCGACAACGCGGCCGGAAACATTGTTCGGCGACCAGGCGATTGCAATTCATCCGGACAATGAAAAGTTAAAGCATTTAATCGGCAAGACGGCGATAATTCCGCTGACCGATATTGAGATTCCGGTTATCGCGGACGTGCATGCCGACCCGGAAAAGGGAACGGGCGCCGTAAAAATTACGCCCGCGCATGACAAGGATGACTGGGCCGTGGGTTTGCGTCATAATTTGACGCCGGTCTGCATATTGACCGCGGACGCAAAAATGGCGGATATTGATGTTGTGCCCGAAAAATATCGCGGCATGGACAGATTTACGGCGCGTGCCGAAATTATCAAGGATATTGATGCGGCGGGTCTGTTGATAAAAATCGAGGACAAGACAATCCCCACGCCGTATTCCGAACGCGGCGGTGTCGTGATTGAATACATGGTGCGCGATGAATGGTTTGTAGATGCCGAAAAATTGGCGGTGGCGGCGATACGCGCGGCGGAAAACGGCGACACCAAATTTATGCCGGAACACAGATACAATCTGTTTATGGCCTGGATGCGGGATATTCACGAATGGTCGATTTCACGGCAACTATGGTGGGGGCATCAGATTCCGGCATGGTACGACGCGGACGGAAACATCTATGTCGCCGAAACCGAAGCAGAGGCCGTCAAACAATCCGGCGGCAAAACATTAACACGCGAAGACTCGTGCCTGGATACATGGTTTTCATCCGCCCTGTGGCCGTTTTCAACACTTGGTTGGCCGGATGAAACAGATGAACTAAAAAAATACTATCCGACAAGTTTGCTGTACACCGGGGCGGATATAATATTCTTCTGGGTGGCGCGCATGATGATGATGGGCATGTATGTCATGGGACGCGTGCCGTTCAAAACTGTGAATTTTCATGGTCTGGTGCGTGACGCCAAGGGACAAAAAATGTCCAAGACCAAGGGCAACGGGACAGATCCGCTGACAGTGATTGAAAAATTCGGCGCCGATGCGTTGCGTTACTGGGTGGCGACCGCCCCAATTGGAACCGATATCCGTTACAGTGACGACGAAGTAAAACGCGGCAGCAAGTTGCTGACCAAACTCTGGAACGTGGCGAAATTTGTTCTGATGTATCTGGACGATTTTGATCCGAAAACAGCAGGGAGTGTGCCGGTTGCATCACGCTTTATCGAAGACCGCTGGATTTTGTCCGAATTGAACAAAGCGGTGGCGGATGTCCGTCGCAATTTGGATAAGTATGACAATTACAATTCACGTGCGGCGATTGACACGTTCTTTTATGATGTGTTCTGTGATCAGTATGTGGAATTCATCAAGGACAGATTCTGGGCGCCTGAAAAATATAGTGCGGAATCAAAAATTGCCGCCCAGTGGACTTTGTTCGAGGTTCTGCGCGCGATAATCGGTCTGTATGCGCCGTTTATCCCATTCCTGACCGAAGAATTGTGGCAAAAGATTTATCAACCGACCGAGGGCGGCCGGACACTGCATTTGACCCAATATCCGTCGGTGGACGCGGCGCGCGACACGGACATATCCGACATGCAGGTGGCGCTTGATATTCTGAAAAACGTGCGCGGGCTGCGTACCGAGCGCAAGGTTGGAAATGGCGCCAGATTGGAAACTTTGACCATACCGGCGTCGACCCCAAGCGCATTGCACGGTGTTATAAAATCGGCCGCACGCGCAAATGAAATTCGTTTGGGCGACACGATTGATTTCATCGTTGCTGAAAAAACGGTCCAGGGGTGACGGTTATGGACGCGCAACTGATTGAAAAGCGGGTGTTGCAGGCATATCAATGTGACCGGTATGGCAATGTGCGGCCCTTGATTTTGATGAACGAACTGCAGGGTATGGCGGACAAACATGCCGAAATCCTGGGGTGTGGGCGTACGTTTTTGCTGGAACACAACATGGCGTGGGTTGTCACGCATTACCTGGTTGATATTATTGAATTGCCACGCGAAGGCGAAGAATTGACATTGGTCACATGGCCATCAAACCAGGATGCGTTGCGTGCAACCCGTGATTTTGAGGTGCGCGGGGCTGACAATCGCCTGATGGTGCGGGCGACATCGCAATGGATTTTAATCGACATGTCGCTGCGGCGGCCGTTGCGTTTGGATGAAAATCTGCCGGTATGGATGATGAACCCAAACCGTGCGTGGAATCGCGCATTTGAAAAATTCCCAGATTTTGAACCGCAAAAAACACATGAAATGAAATGTCGTTTTGATGATATTGATGTTAACCAGCATATAAATAACGCGGTTTATGCCGTTTGGGCAACCGAAAGCGTTGGATATGCATACCGAAATCAGCATAAGTTGAAACGCATTGAAATAAATTTCAAGAAAGAAATAAGTCCGGATACGCCAACGGTGTCGGTTGATGTCAAGATTGACAACAATGTGTCTTGGCATCGTATTCGTACGGGCGACACCGAACATGCCATAGTCATATGCACTTGGGAAGATTTGTAATAAAAATGCCCGCGATTGCGGGCATTTTTATTTTGAATGTTTTTTGTATAATTTGTCGTATTCTTTGCGCACCAACGGTACCAGAATCTGTTCGTTTTCAAATCGGGCACCCTGCATAAATTGCGAGAAATCGCCAAATCCACTGTCTTCCCAGTCAATGAACGCGATGATTTTCATTGTGGCTGGGTCAATTATAAAATTGTCGTAAATGTCACCTTGGTTCCAGCCGTTCATATATCCCGGCTTTGCCATGGGATTTGGTTTCAAATCGCGTATTTCGGCGGGGTCCAGGCGACCGATTTCATACATAAACCGCGCAATTTGCCGCGCCAGTTTTTCACGGTTCGCATTGACCGTTTCAAACGGCATCTGGTTTACCTGGAACCCATGAATCAGTTTGTATTTGCGTACCAGTTTTCCTTTGTATTCCAGTATTTCTACGTCCGGTATCGAAATCGGTGACATCGGTTGCAGCGCGTCGACAATGCGTTTTTCGCGTATGGCGACCTCGCCCGTGCGGTGACGCAACGGGAATTTATAAATATATTCATCATTTACAGCCAGTATCAGATTGCGACCGCGAAATCCGGTTATGTATTTGATTTTTTTTATAGGTGTCCCCAGGTCGCGCTTTATAAGTCGCCGGTATCCGGAAATATCGGAATTCATAACGGCCCGTACCTTGTGCCGCGTCATTTTGTTTGGGATAAATGTGCAAATTACATTTACAATCGATGCGCGAATTTTTCGCAAAATATTCATGGCCTGTTTCCCGACTTATTGCGCCAATATGTTTTTTGCCTGTTCCAGCATTGTTATCACGGCGTTTATTATGTCCGTGTTTTTTTCCGGTGCCGGCGTGGCGATTTTTTGCGCGTGCGCACCACCCGACATCAGGGCGTCGGCGGCGTCCGGCAACTTTCCGTCCCGCAGCAGTTTTTTTACCCCCGCAATTGTCATCCCATGTTTATAGAGCAGGTCGCGGATCACCGTCAAACGCTGAACCGTTTCCGCCCGATAATACCGCCGACCGCCATTGCCGGTTGTTGGGCGAATGGCGACCGGAAATTGTTTTTCCCAATAGCGCAGGGTGTGCGCCGGCACATTTAACTGCTTTGAAACATCGTTTATTGATGCAAAGTATTCATTATCCATGCCGGCCCCCGTTTATTCCTGCGTTTCGGTGTTGCCCGTTGATGCGGTGCCTTCATCGGTGTCGATGACTGCGTCTTCCTCGCCTTCGCCGGCGATTGAAATGGCCGATACAACCTTTTCATTTTCCGCCGTGCGCAGAAGCGTGACGCCCGCGGTTGCGCGTCCCGCGATGCGAACGTCCTTGACTGGGGTGCGGATGATTTTCCCGCCGTCGGTCACCATAATGATGTCATGGTCGTCCGCCACCGGGAACGAACCCGCGACCGCGGTGTTTTTCCCGCCCAGTTTAATGTTGGTAAATCCGCCGCCGCCACGGTGCGTGATGCGGTATTCGTATGAACTGGTGCGCTTGCCGAATCCGTTTTCAGATACGGTCAGGATAAATTCTTCGGCCGCCGCCATGCGTGCCATTGTCGCATCATCCAGAACCAGATTTGTCGCCTCTTCTTCGGTGTCGGCTTCTTCCTCTATTCCGGTCTGCAGACGGCGCAGTGCGCGTGACTGCTTGATATACGCGGCGCGGACCGCACTGTCGCTTTCGCCGTGGTTCAGCATCGCCATGCCGATGATTTTATCGTCGGCCGCCAATGTCATGCCGCGAACACCCGTTGAATTGCGGCCTGAGAATATACGGATTTCCGGAACCGGGAACCGGATGCAACGCCCGCGGTATGTCGACAGGAACACGTCCTGGTCCTCGGCACAGGGCAGTACGGAAATCAGGCTGTCGCCTTCGTCCAGTTTCATTGCAATCTTTCCGTTTGCGCGGATTGAATCAAAGTCCGCCATACGATTGCGGCGCACAGTGCCAGATGCCGTCGCGAACATCAGGAAATGTTCCTTGCCGGATGCCGCGACGCGTTGCACGTCTTCATCGGATACCGGCAAAATCGCGGTGATTGTTTCGCCCGCCGACAACGGCAGCAGGTTGACCAACGGCCGTCCCTTGGCCGCGGCCGCAGCCTCCGGTAACTTATATGTTTTTAATTTGTAGCATATGCCCTTTGAACTAAAGAACAGCAGCGGCGTATGCGTGTTTGCAACAAACACCTGAACGACATAATCGTCTTCCTTGGTGGTCATGGCGTTGCGTCCCTTGCCGCCGCGTTTCTGGGCGCGGTATGTATCCAGTGCAACGCGCTTGATGTAGCCGGTGTTGGAAACCGTGACGACCATGTCTTCGCGTGCAATCAGGTCTTCAATGTCAATATCCACATCCGCGTCGGAAATTTCCGTGCGACGGTCGGACGACCAGTTGTCGCGCACGGATGCGGTTTCGTCACGAATAATCTGAACGATGCGTTCGTGGCTGCCCAAGATATCCAGCAGGTCTTTGATTGATGCCCCCAGCGTCGTCAGGTCATTATGAATCTTGTCGCGTTCCAGCCCGGTCAATCTATGCAACTGCAATTCCAGAATTGCGCGCGCCTGGTCTTCGGACATGTGGAACATACCGTTTTCGTATTCGGTGTTCGGATCGTCAATCAATTGGATGTATGATTCAATATCCGACGCCTTCCACCCGCGCGCCATAAGTGCAACGCGCGCTTCGTCCGGGTTCTGGCTGGATTTGATAAGTTCAATAACCTCGTCCAGATTTCCGACCGCCACCGACAGTCCCAGCAACGTGTGCGCACGTGCGCGGGCCTTGTTCAAATCAAATATGGTGCGGCGGCGTATAACCTCGGTTCTAAATTCAATAAAGGCATCAAGCACGCCGCGGATATTGAACAACATCGGTCGCCCGCGGTTCAACGCCATCATGTTGACCGGGAAATTGGTCTGCATTTCCGTGTACTGGAACAGGTGGTTCAGCACGACATCATAAATCGCGTCGCGTTTCAGTTCAATTACAACGCGCAGCCCTTCCTTAGATGATTCGTCGCGGATTTCGGAAATGCCTTCAATTCGCTTGTCCTTGATAAGTTCGGCTATTTTTACAATCAATTGCGCCTTGTTCACCTGATACGGGATTTCATCGACAACAATCGCCTCGTGGTCATGGAATTTTTCCATGTGGGCCTTGGCACGGACAATGATTGAACCGCGTCCGGTGGTGTGCGCCTTGTACGCGCCGGCATGCCCCATGATGACGCCGCCCGTCGGGAAATCGGGCCCCGGGATAATCGTAAACAGTTCGTCATCAGTTATTTTCGGATTGTCCAATATCGCAAGTATGCCGTTGCATATTTCCCCCAGGTTGTATGTCGGAACATTGGTCGCCATACCAACGGCAATACCCGCCCCGCCATTTACCAGGAAATTCGGAAACTTTGTCGGCAAAACAACCGGTTCCTGCAGAGAGCCGTCAAAGTTCGGCTGCCAGTCAACGGTGTCTTTGTCCATGTCGTTCATCAGCGATGCGCCCAGTTTAGACAGGCGTGCCTCTGTATAACGCATGGCCGCGGCCTTGTCCCCGTCACGCGAACCGAAGTTACCCTGGCCCTGGACCAGTGTTTCGCCCATGGAAAAATCCTGGCCCATGCGGACCATGGCCTCATAAATGGAACTGTCGCCGTGCGGGTGGTATTTACCCATAACTTCACCGACGATACGTGCGGATTTTATGGTTGGTTTTGTCGCCGGCGCAACATCGTTCATTACATACAGTATTCTGCGGTGCACCGGTTTGCATCCGTCGCGGACATCGGGCAACGCACGGTCAACGATAACCGACATCGCATAGTCCAGAAAACTGGTGCGCATTTCATGTTCCAGCGATGATTGTGGAACTTTTACTTCGTTTATTTCGTTTGGGTTTATGTTTTCAGACATACTTGCTTTTCCTTACCTTTAATAACATGCCAAAGATAGCAAATTTTTAGGCTTTTGGTCAAGAAATAAACCCAAAAAAACAAGTTGACAAACTTGTGTGTTTTGGTATAGTTTGCAATACAAAAAAATTGGAAAATATGGGAAAAACAAGGCAGATTTTGATACAGCATCGCGATTGGTTGCGTGCCGCGGCGGCACGACCCGGTTGTGACATGGTAAATCGCATAAACTTTTTGATGCGGGCGTGGATGCTGGATAAAATGCTAAACGGTTCGTTTAATGTTGAAAGTTTTGTCCGCCGTATGAAGCGGACTGCAAAACGGGGTGGTCGCTAATGCAAGATACTTTGTTTTTACCTATATGGGAGGCGTTATCGTACCTGTTTATTTGGGAATTGTTTGTACTTGCGCTGGAAAAAGCGGGCATTTTGCAAAAATCTAAATAAAAAGGTTGCGTTTTAATAAAACATATGCTTAAATATGCGCACAAAAGGATTTAGTTATGGCAACAAAACGTACTTATCAACCGTCGAAAACACGCCGTGTTCGTACACACGGTTTCCGTGAAAGAATGTCGACGAAAAGCGGACGCGCGGTGTTAAGCCGTCGTCGCGCGGCGGGCCGCAAAAGATTGGCCGTTACCGCTGCAAATTAAAAAAACCGCCGTTGGCGGTTTTTTTAATTTGCATAAATCAATGAATGATTTTTTACTTTTGTTTTGCCGCATATCCGTTTAGCGTGGCTATTTTTTCCCCCAGCAGTGAATCAATCTGCAATTGCAGGTCTGATATTTGCGTGATAGCCTGTCGGTCAAAGTGGTTGCGGATGGCGGGTTCTATTTGTTTTAGTTGCGCCTCTGTCTTGTTGAACCTTGAAATCTTGCGTTTGTTTGAGAAATAGATTTGCCGAACATTGTTGATGTAATCGGTTTCCGGCCGCGGCAGGTATCCGTAATCCATATCAGCAGGATATTCTGCAAACAGGCTTTCGTTGCATTTGGGTATCTTAAAAGGTGATTGCCGCCGTACCAAGTTGTAAACACTGCGTAATATTTCTTTGTTCGTTTGGGTCAGCTGTTCAACATTTTCGCGATTTTTCTGGATATAAATGTACTGGTCGCACTTTGACAACGAATCTTGGATTGAGTGCGAAATGTTCGTGCGAATTGAATCAATGCGGTATCTCAATGTACCGATTTCATCGTCTATGGTTGCGATGGTGTGCGCATCATTGCGTTTCTGTTCCTGGGTGCATTTTATATTCCAAACGGCAAATGTCAGCCCGGCAAAAATCATTAAAAATTTGCTTTTATTGTTCATGTTGGTTTCCTTTTGCCAAAAATATAGTTAAAAAAATCAAGATTTCAAGCGTAAAATAAAAATTTGTCAATTTTTTCATGTTAAAATGATAAAAACGATTGAAATCCTTTTGAATATATTATAAGGTCTTGCTTATCGTGGTCCCATCGTCTAGAGGCCTAGGACATCGGATTCTCATTCCGGTAACACGGGTTCGAATCCCGTTGGGACTGCCACTCAAGATAAAGATGCTGAAAAGCGTCTTTTTTCTTTATAAAACAATTACTTAATAGAGTCCGTGTGAGGTGCTGTTATCAGAGCCATTTCCCGCTGGCTACACGGACTATCCCAGACGAAATCCTTTATTTTATAAGAAGTTAATGCAGTTGGAATCTTATAGTTTTTCGGGATAGGCGTCAGATTTTTTTTATTTTACAGCTAGCGCAATATGCTTTATACTTAAGGTAAAATATGAAGCTAAAATATGAGTGATATAGAAGAAACTAATTTTATCGGAAGAACATATTTTATTTATGAAAGCGGCAAGCAGACAGATACCCTTAATCAAGGAGAACAAATTCTTATTGTAAATTTCCCCGGTTCCGGTATGTGTTTGTCTTCCAAAAACAAAAGTGAAGTAGATAATAGTGCCGTTCGTGCCAATGAAGCTACAAAAAAATTGATTTTAGACGTTGATCCTCTGTTTAAATTAGATGATTGCTCTTTTTATACGGCTGTCTATGAAAATAAAGCAGACAAGGCGATTAAAGAATATAATGACGAGGGTAAAATACATGCCAAAGCGATATTCGGGCAAGTTATTTCCCAAATGATTACTGATAATTATAATCAAACTTTTCGGGCTTTGAATCGCTTGATTTTTCGAGGTCACTGTTTTGGAGCAATGGTTATTTCTGAACTTGAATCTTTGTTAGAAAAAAGATTAAAAGAAAAACTAGAATTAGGGACTTTTAATCAAAAACAAATTGATAGTTTATTGTCAGCCCCAAAAGCGCTGATTTCATCTCCGGCCCTAAAGATAAATAAATATCCCAAACATTTTCAGACAACCGCTATTATCAACAATTCGGATAGAACGATTACTAATGAAGAGTATTGCGGAGAAGAGTTAAAAAGAGATTTAAGGAAATTAGCGAATTTTGAAGAAAACGATTTGATTTCCTTAAAAGCCCGTAGAATTGTTGATTTAAAATTTCTTCCGAAATTACCTGATATTAAAATATCTAACACTGTTAAAAATAATATTCATTTTTCTGTGTGTAATCGTACTCCATTACCCATAAATTATATGGAGCTTGAGGAAGATGTCAAAAAACATATGGCGTCCAAATCTTTAGATATGACAAACAGAGAGGATTATATTAAATATCTGAAGAAAAAATTAAACGGACATGAGTTTAATTTTTTGCCATCTGACCTGCAAAAATATTTTTCTAATCGTTTCAAAAATGCTATTTTGATTGCAAGAAATTCTGCGCTTCCCCAGTATCTTATTCAGAATAAATATTGCTCTCAAAAATGAATGACGGTCCGTGGATTGCACTATGTGCCCTGCTAAATTAAAACACCGCCCGAATGGGCGGTGTTTTTACTGATTTTCAAATTTTTTAACGTTGGGTTTTTCCATATTCACTGGCCAGTTTAGAAAATCTGCATTGATTTACAAATTTTCCATCGGGCATTCTGAATGATTGACGCTCATCGCCATCATGATGAAATCCTGACTTTTGAATAGATTTAAATGAATTTACGTTATCTTTCATACATTGCCGACAGATTCTGTTTGCCTGCAATCTTTCAAATGCAATTTCTTCTATTTTTTTGTGAATTTCTTGATTAAAACCTTTGCCCCAATATTTTTTTTTAAACCAAACATCGGCACACTGAACAGTCCTGTTTTCTGGCCAGTAATGAATACGTTGATATCCCACCAAATTATTATTATAAAATATGTACCAATCTACACCATTATGGCACCATTGTGTATGTGTTTGCATCATCTGTAATGTTTCAGATTCTGATTTAGGCAAAATCCCATTTTGCATCATGGGGGCATATTTGAAATCTTCTTCTTTTTCGTCCTTAATTGCCTCCCATACCAGTTTAGCATTTTCTTGGGTGGGCTCCAGTCTTCGCATGTCTAAACGTTCTGTTTTTAAATTCTGTTTGAACAATTCAAAAAATTTTTCCATATAAGTCATTTGATGTCCTTTTTTAGTTCTTTTTTTATTATTTCTGCCATGCAATTTATGCTTTCATTCCAATTCCAAGAACTTGGATGCGGGCATATTATAAGCGTTCGGTTTTTATTGCGAATAATTTCTGCCGTGCTGTCGCCATTCAAAAGCGGAATGTCGCTTGAATATGACGTTTTATCATTAATCATAAATAATCGTATAAAATCATCGCGGCTGGGTTTGTGGGTGCATACGATTACACGTGCTGGGGCTATAAATTTTTGCCATTTTGGGTCGGCGCGGCGCGTATCAATGCAATACTTTTTATATTCTTCCTTGGATGATATGCCGGTAAGCTTTTGTATTTCGGCATCACCGTCATATTCATTTTGAAATGCCAGCGGACACAGGTTTGTACAGTAGAAAGCGTCCGAGGAATACATCTCTTCGATAGTTTTCGGATAATCCATAAATTCTAATTTTTGGTGTACCAATCGCCGCAGCTTTCCGTTAAAGCCCATAAAGTTTTGCTCGTCATACGGCATGTGTTCGTATTCATCGTCGGCCAGCATTTGTTCGTTATGTGACCGCTGAAAATCAATATTATTACCGGAACCGTTTTCAAGTCCGCAAAACCATAGCCTGGCACTTGGACTGCCGCCATTGGCCCCCTTGTTAAAATTGTGCAGTATTTTGGTTAATCGGTCTATTTTTCCCATGTTTTTAATCGTTTTGAATGAATATCGCAAGAAAACCGGGTTTATCAATAACTAAACCGCATCGGTCACCGGAGCCCAAATTTGCTTGATTTCCGTATATTCGGTTGCGCGCGATAATTTGTCGCAATATTCGTTTATCAAGGCGCGCTGGGCTGTTGTCCAGTTTAGCTTGCCGACGCTTTGATTAAACCATTTTATAACGCTTTCAGGGGCGCCGGGTTCTTTTTGCATGTGTATGGATTCAAAATTCGCACTGTGCCAGTCGCAAATCATTTCAATCAGTACAATTTTCGGAATTTCAGACGCGTCGTTATAATGCTCTATGTGGTGGGGCGCGGTGCGGTGGTGTTCGTTATGCGATTTTTTGTATGCATCAACCTGCTGCGGCAGCAATTTGCATTCCGGATGATATGATGCATAGTTTATATACGCATAGCCGATCCGAATAGGATCACGCACTTTGTCATTGTCGTGTTCCGGGAAATGATAACCCAATATTTGCGCAAAATAGTTTACCGAGTTTATATGGCATTTTGTGCGCAGCTCGTGAAAATCCATAATGGTTTTTGCAGGTATTAACATAGCTTGAATATTATCATAAATTTTTACAATAGTAAAAATAAAAACACAGCAACAACGCGCCGGGCGTCGGATTATTGCCATTTATGATGAATTTTAAACGGAATGTTATGCGTCTTTGTGTAATTTTGACCTGTCAAAGAAATCCACTTTTAGCATTTCTATGATGTTTGCCGCGTTCCATGTCAACAGACACATCGGTATCCACAACAACCACGCAATCGAAAATTCCATAACCTTGCCATTATATACGGTGTCAATCGCAATTGCGCCACCAAATGCCAGCATCAGTATGGCCATGATACGGCCCGTGTTCTTCATTTCACGAAATCCGTGGCTGGCAAAACTTTTGCGCAGTTCCGTGCGGGTGTTTTCGCGAACTTCATCCTCTATTTCCTCAACTACTTTGCGGCTGACGTTGGAGTATAGGCTGATATTCGCGTTTTTAGGTATTGCGGGCAGGCCATTGACTTTCTTAACTGTGGCCCAAGAATATGCCTCCGCCTCGCGGCTTATTTGCGCGACAATATCTTTGAAAGATGCGGTATTCATCGCGGGGTGTGTCGCCTTGTATTCAGCAATCAGGTCGCTAACCCCTTCTTCTGACGGCAGGCCCGATACCGCACCCACGCATAAAACAACCAATTGCGGTAAATTAAACGCATTGCAATAGTTATATATGGAATCCAATATACGGTTTGATACGCGCCCCAGTTGGTGATATGTCAGGTATTCTTCGGGGACGCCGGCACTGGCCATTAAAACCTTGTACGTGATGCGCTTTTTATTTTCTGCACAGAAAATTAGGTAATTCATAGTGCTGGCCGCCGTCTTATATACGTCTATTGTGCCATAGTTACGCTTGTCCCCGCGCTGTTCCAGGAATTCTTCTATGCTGACTAGTTTCATGTGCGCACCTTTTTTATACCTTATAAGACAGCATACCTGTTATTTCATATTATTACAACAAAAAACTGCATGTGTCGCGGCGGCGCTTGATTGTTGTTTTCGACCGCAATCGGTTCGCGAAGATGTCAAATATTGTTTGACATCTTGATTTTAATCCTGTATAAAACGCTCACTCATCAGAGGGTGTTTGGAACGTATTTCAAATGCTGGATAAGATGTCGCATGGCATACATTACCGGAATGGATGCGCGTCACGTATGACGGTATCAGACAAAGGTGGTGAATGTCTGCGGTGCGTCATGTCCGGCATTTTTTATGGGGGTAAAAATGAAGAAAAATTTGCGTCTGTTTTTGTCTTATGCAATTCCGTCTGTTATCGCCATGTTGGTGGTCGGCTCCTACAGCATTGTTGATTCAATTTTTATAGGCCAGTATGCCGGGCCGCTGGGGCTGGCGTCGGTCGCATTGACGTGGCCGTTGGTTTTGATGTTCGGGGCCTTGGGCGATATGATGGGTACCGGGGCGGCGGTTATAATATCTCAATCTCGCGGGCGTGGCGACATGGCTTTGGCACGCAAGATATTTGGCAATATGATGTTTTGCCAAATAATATGCGCCGCGGTTTTGATGTTGCCGGCATTGTACTTTTTGCCGGATATTTTGCGGCTTTTCGGCGCAACGCCGGATTTGATTGGAACGGCCTGTGAATATGCGCGGGTGATGATTTTTGGATGCTTGGCCGCTATGCTGACAAATGGCCTGGGGTCTGTAATCAGAAACGATAATAGACCCGTTTTGTCGATGGTGTTTATTGTTATCGGCTTGTTGTTGAACATCGTTTTGGATTATGTCCTGATATTTGTGTTTGATATGGGACTGCGTGGGGCGGCGGTTGCGACGGTGTTGTCGCAGTCAATTGGGGCAATGGCGCAATTGGCATATTTTTCGACAAAATATACGGGACTGCGATATGGGCGCGATATGTTTGCACTGCGGATGAAATATGTTCGCGACATAGTTATAAACGGGCTGCCGTCATTCGGTAACCAGATGACAATTATTACCATGTTGTTCCTGCATAATTTCCAGGCGCTTCGGTATGGCGGCGCAAATGGGTTGGCGATTTATACTTTTATTGGCGCGATTGAATCTTTGGGGTCGTTGTTTATGACCGGACTGGCACTTGGGGTGCAACCGCTGGCGGCGTATTTGTACGGTCGCAAAGATTATACCGCCCAGCGCGCAATAGGAAATCTTGGGTATGTATTTGCCGCGATTTCTGGTGTTGTGCTGATGTGCATATCATTGTTGGGATGCAAAATATTCCCAGGCTGGTTTAATTTAACCGGTGATTTAACCGAAATGGCCGCGCACGGTTTGGTTATCAGTTCAACGGCGTTCTTGCTGCTGGGGGTTATCCGTGTCGCGGGATATTATTACCAGGCAACCGGCAAAGTTGGATATGCAAACATGCTGATATATGGCGATGCGTTTGTGGCGTTGCCGCTATGCCTATTTGTGTTGCCCGTGCTTTTTGGTTTGAACGGTGTATGGATGGCGATGCCGGTATCGCGCCTGCTGCTTTTTGCAATCGTTGCCTGGTTATGGTGGGGCAGAAAAGGCGTGCGCAAATCTTTCAAGAACTGATGTGGATGATATGGCCTGTGATGCGGTGGCCATGCGTTGTGCTTTTCAACTTTATGGCGTGCCGCGTGATATGAAGATGTACCCAAAGTTCAAGATTGATAAATAACCTATCGGTTCGAAAGTACGTAAAATTTTAGAAAATTTCAGATATTTTCATTTCCAAATTATGATATAATTCCGCCAAAGGAGAATATTTTGCAACTGTCTATTAATATCGGCTGGTTTGAATGTCAACACCCCAGCAAGGATTATGGCATCGATTTTTTTTCTTTGCCGGCAATTCTGAAAAAGACCGGATTTTCCGCGGCGGAATATTTCCCGTCCGTCGGACATTTTTCTACGAATCCAAAAATAATCAACAAAGTAATGCGTAATGCCGGCTTGCGCTTTTTCAGCGGTCATTTGCCGATGGTGGGCGGACAATTGTCTTTTGATGTGGCAGTATATAAACAGCGGTTGGAATATATCAAAGACTGTATTGATTATTATGCAAAGCTTGGGATACAGGTAGCGGTTATACACCCAGACGAAGGGGCTTTCCCACTATCCGAACATCCGGCGCGCATGGAATTGTGCGTGAAATGGGCACACGCATTGGCGCGACATGCCGCAAAGCATGGTATGAAAATAGCGATTGAAACAACGTGGATGCGGGGGTCACTGTTTGCGTACCATAATAATTTACAATATTTTAAAGACAGAATCAAAGCGGATAATTTGGGATTTTGCTTTGATGTGGGGCATGCGTATGCATCTGAAAGTCCAGAGGCCCAAAAAGATGTGGAAAAGCATTTTTGGCAAACATTGGAAATATTAAAAGATCGTGTTTTCACATTCCATTTGCACAATACATATCCGTGCGTTGATTTTCATAATCCGTTTCATATGGGTGGAATTGATTTTAAACGTTTTTTTTGCGAGCTCAAAAAGATGAAATACAAATTTCCGTTAACGCTGGAATTGAATCCTGGGAAATGTTTGGGAATTGGTGAACGCAGTGATATAAAAAGTTGGGGGCCGGCCGAAAATAATTCTAATATTGAAAAATCATTGCGTGCCGCCGCCAAGATGTTCCATAAATATTATGATGCGGAATAATATTTTTGTGTGAATTGATAAAAGCACCACCCTTCTTGGCGGTGTTGTTTATTTTGGTTGTGCCTGACTGGCAATTTTCGAACCAATTATTATAATGATTTAATCAAAATGGCACCGGAAATTGAACAAGTAAAGGCCATGCTGCTAATTTGTGGTAATGGCTAGGCCATGTTTTGATATCGTGCTATAATACAGGTAACTATAATGTAAAAGGATTGTATATGAGGCCTTTGTCAGAATTTGCGGAGACAATATTAACACTACGGCTGGAATTGCGCACGTTGGATGCAACCGATGAAAATGCACAAATGATTTATAATGCCATGGACGGCAGTCGTGATTATATAGAAAGCTTTCAAGGTTTCATGGAATATATAAAATCCCCCGATGATGTTAAGGCACTGTTGCAAAAACGTATTCAGCAGCGTGTGACGGATGAAGCTGTCTGCTATGGTATATTTCATGATAATGAATTTATTGGTCGCATACGTTTTAAGCGTACGGGGGCAGATTCCGGTTATGTAGGATACTGGCAGACGAAGCCTGCATCTGGCAATGGATATATGGGTGAGGCACTGTCCGCCCTTGAACAAGAATTGTTTAACTTTGGCTTTAATAAAATAATCATTGAAATAGATGACGGAAATATCCGTTCAGAAAATGTTGCAAAGCGCAATGGTTATGAATTTTTGGAACGTCGGCCAATGGCATCCTGGGCAAAATGTACAGGCAAATGCGATGAACTGGTTTATGTTAAATATAAAAAATAGTTCGAAAGAAGCATAAAATATTAGGAAATCAAAGAAAATGTCACCTGTGCGGTGACTTTGTTTATCGTGGTTGTGGGGTGCTGGGTGCTGGCGGAATGCGGGTTATTTATTCATATTTTTTCAACAAATCGTACCATATTTGTGGTGCATTGACTTCGTCAAAATATGTTTTTAGGAAATCAACAATGGCTTTATGTTTTTTTGCCGCATATTTACGTCCTGGTTCTGTCAAACACATATCTCGCAAATGAAATATTTTAACAAAGAAATGATTTACGCATGGATCAATTTTTGATTTTCTATATGTCGCGGCATCCATTTCACAGGGTAAATAATTTGGATCAAAAAATGGTTGGCCACTGCTAGAACGATATTCAATACAACGCAACATACCAGTTGCCCCCGATGCATCGCACATATCAGCATCAGATACAATTTCGCCTTCAATACCATACGCTTTAATACCTTTCAACCGCTTGCTGTATCCAATTGTTTTTACTATATTGATAACATTTTCACAAAATTCGGCATCAAATCCAGAACCTGATAATATGCGTCTTGTGTTCGTCAATAGCCTTTCTGATTCTTCGCCAAATAATTTGTAATCGTCGCAATCGTGCAACAGGGCTGCGGCTGCGACTAAATCGTGGTTGGCCGACGGAATATCGTCACAAAAATTCATGGCAGTATTATAAACGCGAAATACATGTTTATCATCATGCCCATTAGAATTATTTTTTAGCAATTCAAAAACAGCATTTTTTATATAGTCAATACCAGTCATATGCCAGACCTCTTCATAAAATTTATATCAAAAATGTCATATTCTTGCAATACGTTTATAATTAGTTCGAAAGTGTCAATAAATTTTAAATCACATTTTCGAACTCTGCAAAAATCTTGGTTTTCCAAAAGGAAAGCCACCTTTTGGGTGACTTTGTTTATTCTGGTTGGGGCGCACGGATTCGAACCATGATAAAGAGAACCAAAATCTCTTGTCCTACCATTAGACGACACCCCAAAAGCGCTATTGATTATAATTATCTTTGCGGGTTTTGCAATAATAAAAATCCAGCCGTGGGAATAAAAATAAAAAATTGTGAATTTTTTGCTTGCAATAGAATTGTTAAAATATATAATTATTCAGATTTTTAACAATTAAACACTTCATTAATTATTATAAAGGATAATTACATGGCGCGCAAGGAATTTGTTCAGTTGATGGAAAACAATATTTTATTGTTGGACAAACTGGCATATAAACTAAAAAAAGAACCCACACAGTCACCCACGTTGCCGCGGCAGCAGTTAAATATTCTGGTACGGCTGTATGTCAGCGGACGCACGCGTCTGAAGGATATCGCGCGTTGCGAACAGATTACCACGCCGAATTTGTGCGCGGCATTCCGTAAACTGGAACGCGACGGATTTGTTTCGCGCGCGGTTGATGAAACGGACCGTCGCAATACTTGGTATGAATGCACGGCCCGCGGCGTGGATTTGGCGGCGGCCGCAATTGAAAAATTTCGTGGCGGCATTGAGAAAATGTTTAGTGGCCTTTCCCAAAAGGACGAGGCGCGTTTTACAAATGCCCTGCGGGAAATAGAAAAGATTTTAACAGATATGGAGTTGGAAAATGCTTAACAAGCGATTTGCATTTATTGCGTGCGCATTGTGCGCGTGTGTGTTTTCGCGCGGTGTCGCCGCCATGGATTTGTCATTGCAAACGGCGGTTGACATGATCATGCACGAATCGGAGGATTTAAAAAAGGCCGAGGCCAATGTGAAAAAGGCCACCGCGCAGTTGGATGCGGTTAATGCAAACCGCTGGTTCAAAATAGACGGATCGGCGACATACATGAACCTGGTTAATGTCGAAGACCCATCCAAGGCACGTGGCGTTACACTGCCGTCGCAGTTGGGTGCGATGATTGACGAGTCGCTGGCCAATCAGTCGGTGTATCTGGAAATTCCGGATAACATGTTCACCGTCGGCGTCAGCGCCAGCCAGCCGATTTATACATTTGGTAAAATCGGCAACGCGGTTAAAAGTGTAAAGGCCGCCATAAAGATGTCCGAGGCCAGCCGTGAAATGGTTCGCCGCGAGGTTAAATACAGCGCGACTGATTTGTATTGGACCGCAAAAATGACGGACGACATTGTAAAAATCGCAAAATCTGATTTACAGGCGGCACGCAATGCGCGTCGCAATCTGGGGGCGGCGGGCCGCGCCAGCCGCAGCAACCTGGTTAAAATTGAATCCGACATCGCAACCAAGGAAATCAATCTGTCCAATGCGGAGTTTAATCGTGACACCGCGTACCGCATGCTTAAGATTTTTGCGGGGATAGATGTGAATGAAGAAATCACACTGACCGACGATTTTCCAAAATCATTCCCGGCCTTGGATGCGGGAAAATTGGAAAACACGCCCGAATGGGACGTTTTGGCCGGGCAGGTGAAAATGTACGAATCCAAGGTGAAATCATCGCGTGCGGAATATCTGCCGACACTGGCGGCGACGGCGTCTTATAACTATTTCGCCATGGGCAACGAATTTGACACAATGTTTGATAAAAAGGGAACCCAGTCGGCGTATTGGGGGCTGGCAATGCAAATGCCGTTGTTTAGTGGTGGGCTGCATCGTGCAAACGCGACCATGGATGCCATGGATGCCGAGGCCGCGCGCCAGGACCTGTACAAGTCAAAGAAGCTGAAGACAGAGGAATATGACAACGCGATAAAGAAATACAACCATTTGCGTGACAATTTGGCGACGCTGGAAAACGCGCGCAATCTGGCGGCCAAGGCGTACCAGTTTTCAACCGAACGCTTTGCCGCAGGCCAGACATCGGCCGTCGAACTGGCCGAAGTGTCGGCGGGCCTGTATCAGTTGGATACGGCCTTGCTGCAGGCAAAGTACGGTTTGTTAATGTCTGTTGAATCAATCAAAAAATTGGGTGAATAAAAATGGAAGCATTATTGGAAAAATTTGAACAACTAAAAGTATGGTCAAAACGCCCGCGGAACAAGAAAAGAATCTATGCGGTGTTGGTGTTAATCGTGGTGCTGTGGGTAATAGGGCGCTTTGCAATGGTTGCGGTGGAAAATCGGCTGTTTGTGTTCAATCCGGCGCGCGCGGCGGCGGATTCGGGACTGATTGTCGAGGTTATGGAGGCTAAAAATATGTCGGGTGTTTTGACCGAGCCTGTTACCGTAAAGGGCAATCGTGCAATGGTGTCCGGCGGCCGCGTCGGTGTGTTAAAACCGGGCCAGAAAATTGGCGACGGCGTGATTGTTTCTGTGTCGCGCGGCATTGATTTGGACACCGGCATGCATACGGTTCGCACGCGCGGGGTTGCGGACGGTCTGAATTACGCGGAATATGAAATGCACGGTTTCTTTGTCCCAGCCTATGCCGTAATCGGCAGTGATGTTTTTGTCGTCGACGGCGACCGGGCGGCGCGTCGTCATGTCAAGATTGCGCGCACGGATGCGGATACCGCGGTTATTACGGACGGTCTGCATGATGGCGATGTCATAATACTGTCGCGCGTTTCCGACGGTGTGAAGGTTAAAATAAAGAAATAAGTTTTTTATAAGGATAGGAGAAAATCAAATGTTAAAGTTTTTCGTCACACGCCCGATTACCACGCTTATGTTTGTGTTGTTCTGGGTTGTGTTGGGATTGGTGTCTTTTCCGAAAATGAACATTGAACGCACGCCGTCGTTGGATTTTCCAATGGTGACCGCGACATTCGTGTACCCCGGTGCCGAACCGTCTGAAATTGAATCCCAGGTTATCAAAAAGGCCGAAGACGCAATTTCCGAAGTCGCCAGTTTGAAAAAAATCACATCCCAGGCGTTTGAAAACGGCGGGTATGTTATGGCGGAATTTAATTTGGGGGTAAATGTCAATGACAAGGCGTCCGAAGTCAAAACAAAAATTGACGCATTGGCGTCGGAATTCCCGGACGCGCTAAAGCAGCCGGTTGTTGAAAAACTGAACCCGTTGCAGGAATCGGTTGTGGACATTGTTTTGCGTGGTGCGGACGCGCGCGATTTGGAAGAATATGTGGACAACGTCCTGTCGAACAAGATAACCGCCATAAACGGTGTTGCAAGCGTGTCCGTATTCGGCGGCCGCGAACGCGCGGTGCGCATCCAAATGGATCCGGACATGATGGCGGCCCGCGGTGTGACGATTATTGATATTGTTTCGGCGCTGGGGAATAAAAATCTGAATGTGCCGGGCGGAAAAATTGAAAGTGGAACCGGGTCGTCGAATGTTCGGTTTATTGGCGAATTCAAATCGGTCGAAGAAATTGAAAATGTCCAAATCGTCACGATGGAGGGCCAGAAGTTCAAAATTTCCGACATTGCGACCGTCGTCGACGCCGCGCGCGACATTGAAAACGGTGCGCGCTACAATGGTGAAAATGTCGTTATTGCATCGGTTGTAAAATCGTCCGACGGAAATGCGATTAAGATTTCAGAGGCTTTGCGTGAACGCATGCCCGGCCTGATTGCCGATATGCAGACGCGTTTCCCCGGTGCCGAAATGCAGATTGTGTCTGATTCATCCACATCAATTCTGGACGAAACCTACAGCACGATTTGGGGAATTGTTCTGGGTATCATCTTTACGGTTTTGGTATTGTTGGCGTTTACCCGCAACTGGCGTTCAACAATTATCGCGGGTGTCGTTATTCCCGCATCATTGATTGCCGGATTCTTCTTTATGGACGGCAGCGGATTTACAATCAATGCAATGACACTGTTGGCGTATTCATCTGCGCTGGGGACCTTGGTGTCAAATGCGATTATTTTGATTGAATCCGCATTGCAGGAAATGAAGAAGGGCAAGAATCCAGAAAACGCGGCTATTGACGGGACCAAGAAAGTTGCCGTTTCCGTTCTGGCGGGCGTTGGAACGAATGTTGTGGTGTTCCTGCCGCTGGCGTTTATGGGTGGAATTGCGGGGCAGTTCATGGCGCAGTTCGGTATGACGGTCGTATATCTGACATTGCTGTCGCTGATGTTCTCGTTCACGCTGGCGCCAATGATGATTGCGAAATTTTTGCGCCTATCGGCCCCAAAGGAGGGCAAGTCGCCGGTCGCGGCATCGGCACCGGTCGATCCGGAAAAGACGCCATTGCGTCAATGGTTTGACTATCAGTTCCGGCATCCGGGGCGCGTGGTTCTGGGGGCGTTTATGGTGCTGATTGCGTCAACATTCCTGATGCGGTTTGTTGGAAATGAATTTGCTCCGTCGACCGACACAAATGAAATCACAATAACCGCGCGTGCGCCCATGGGTGCAACTTATGAAAAATCCGAACAACTGGCGGCGCAAATTGAAGATGTGCTGAAAGGTTTCCCGGATGTAAAGGCGTCGACGGTTAAAATCGGTGAACGCGGCCTGCATAATATCAGCGTGAAACTGACGCTTGAAGAATTGGGCAAGCGCAAGATTTCCGATAAAAAACTGGCGCGTGAAATCCTGCCGAAATTGGCCGAAATTCCGGATTTGGAGGTTCAGATAAAAGCCGGCGCCGGAATGTCTTCATCGGTATCCAGCGATATGGTTTTAAACATCTATGGCGAGGACGATGCCAAACGCGAAGCGTATGCCGCCCAAATCATAGACATGATAAACGGCATACCCGAAGTTCAGACGGCAGTCTTGGCGGTGCCGAGCCCGAATAATGAAATTCAGTTTATTCCGGACCAGTCGAAAATGAATTTCTGGGGTGTGTCAAATTCCTATGCCGGTTCGGCATTGCGTGCGGCGCTGTATGGTAATGACGATTACAAGTACAAGGAGCGGGGCGAGGAATATCCGATTATTCTGGAATTTGCAAAACCGTTCAAGAATGGCGCGCTGTTTGACAATGTGTATGTAAACTCGCAAAAGGGCATGGTAGCCGTGTCCGAATTGGGCGATGTGAAAAGTATGCCAGCAACGTCGAACATCAACCGTCTGGATAAAACCAGAATAACCGAGATTGACATAAACATCGGCAAATCCACCATGGGCCCGGTTCAGCAAAAGATTCAGGCCGGACTTGACGCCATGGAATGGGAAATGGGTTACTATGCCCAGTTCGGCGGCATGTCCGAAACACAGAGTGAAACCACCGGTGAAATCGGCCAGGCATTCTTGCTGGCGACGATATTGACATTCATGTTGCTGGCGGCGATATTGAATTCGTTGGTGCATCCGTTGACCATTGCAACATCAATCATCACCAGTTTTGCCGGCGTGTTCGTGATGTTGTTCCTGTCCGGGGCGTCAATGAATGTCGGTGCCATGTTGGCGTTTGTTATGTTGGTCGGACTTGTGGTTAACAACAACATTCTGGTGTTGGAACCGACGATAAAACGCATATCCGACGGCGCGGTTCCGCGTGTCGCGCTCTGGACGGAATTGACTGATAAAAAGAACATGGTTCTTATGACATCAATTGCCGTTATAACGGGTATGTTGCCCCAGTTGTGGTCGACCGACGGCATGAAGGTCGCGATGGCCGCGGTTATGATTGGCGGTATGGCGGCATCCTTGGTTTGGACATTCGTGTTGACGCCGGCGCTGTTCTTCCTAATGGAGGGAATGCGTCGCCGGATCAAGGCCGCGCTGCGTTTCAAGAAAAGAAAAACAAACGCGTCAAAGAAATAAAAAACGGGGGCCGGGCCCCCGTTTTTAGTTTGAATATTTGCAATCGTCGGTATATGAAAAATGTCCGGTTGTGTCTTCGTCGGAGTTGCCGGCCGGTATATAGCAATCGGTGATTGCGGTTGCACCCACCTTTGATGTTGCATTGCTGTTTCCGGTGGCGTCGGCGCAACTGGTGCATCCAGAGATTCCTTTGGTCGGGGTGCCGAAGTATCCGCTTTCGCACCGATAGGATATGGTTTTAGTGCATGTTGCACTGACGGTATTGTAATTTACGGTGCAATTCAGTTTTCCACTTGAAAGAGTTTGCACATGATTTGTAGTTCCGATAACGGACGGACGAAAAGACTTGCAATCGGCCAATTCATCAGAATAGCATACATCGGCGTATGTAATCGTTTCGCCTGCTCCCAGGTTTGGTATTTGGCAAAGTATGCAGTAGTTTTGTTGGGGTGATATTACCGCCAAAGCCTGTGCGGTTGCAATAGCGCCGGCGCATGCTATAAAAAATTGTTTCATTGTCGTTCTCCATAACATCATATGAAAAAACCACGCAGAATCTGTGTGGTTGGAGGTTAGCGACTATCGTATAAATAGTGGTGGTATTTTTGATATTTCCACCCCTCCAACCCATGGGTTGGAGATTTTTTGCGCGTCATAACGCGACGTGCCGACGTATACGACGGGGTCGCTAAACCCCATTATCGAAACACCCGATAACAAAATAATAATATCAATATAAGATTTGCGGCGCAAGCAAAAGGTTGCTATAATGCCACGAACAGTAAAACATAAGGATAAAAGAAAATGTTAAAAAAAGTAGATGTTGTCGTGTTTGATTTTGACGGAACATTGTCTGCGCACGACTCTAATGTTGAATTTGCAAAGTATTGTTTCCGCAGAAGTTTGCGGCCGTGGCTGTTTCTGCCGATTATGGGCGTGGCGGCAATTGCACGCATGTTTAATCCCGGCGGCACTTGGTGGCGCGAAGCGATGCGTCGCTTTCTAACGCCGAAAATGGTAAAGAAATTCGCCCCCGGCTTTATCAAGCAGCATAAACGCGAACGCTTTGGCTGGGCCAAGGAGCAGGTTGAGGCCGAACGCAACGCCGGGCGCAAGGTTGTTCTGATTTCCGCATCACCGGATTATTTGCTGCCGAACCTGGTGCGGGATATAAAGTTTGACGCGGTTATGTGTTCTGAAATGGAAAAAACGCGGCCGTGGAAATATAAATTTTTGTGCTGGGGTGCGAACAAGGTGCGTGCCCTGGATGCATGGGCGGTTCAAAACAAATTTGTGCCGCGTGTCGTGCGTTCCTATTCGGACAGCGCATCCGACATGCCGATGATGGAAATCGCCGCCGAAGAGGTTTGGGTGGATAAAAAGACGGGATTAAGAAAACACTCCTAATGCATTTTGCGCGGTGTTGCGGTATGATTTGCGTATGGCGACACCATTGGTTGAAACTTTATCGGATTTGTTAAGCGCATCAAGCGGCGCGCTGGTGGGTGCGTTGGTGACGGGGTTGTTTAATCGCGGCCGGCACCGTCAGTTGTCAAATCAGGTGGAGGTCGGCCGCCGTGAGCTGGACAGCATAAAGTTGGAAAACGACCGCCTGCTGGAAGTGATACGCGACCGTGAAAAGACCATTATGGAAATGCAAATGAAATTACTGGAGGGCGAAAGGCCCGCCACCAAAAAGCGACAGAAATAATCTGCCGCTTTTTGTTTTTAAGCGTACGGTGTATATCTTTTTGCTTTGTTTTATTCGAACTTTGTGTTAAAATTTGTAGCAGAGAGAATATGAAACGCATATCATTGATTTTTTTGTCCGCAATATCTGCGATTGCCTTTGCGCCGATGTTTGACGCGGGCGCGGTGATTGCAACCACGAATGGCAATAATTTAACCGCTTTTAATCCGTCGGGCGCAAATAACAACAACAACTGGAATTCGCTTATCAATTCGCGCAATGCGGCGGGAACGCCGGCCACGGCTGATTTTGGAAATTGCAATGCGTTGATTATGCGCTGTGCACAGCCGAAATGTGCGACGGGCGGTTGCACATCAATGGATGTCACATCGGCGATTGTATCGGGCTGTGTCCAATCAAATGACGCGTGTAAGCAATACGGAAATGATTTAGTTCAATATATTTCGGCGCAACTGGTTGCGTCATCGACCGCCAAGGCGAACGAGGCCGCCGCCCAGGCCGCGGCCGCGGCGCAAAATGCCGCCGCGCAGCAGTCCGCCCAGCAGATGCAACAAATGCAGATGCAAATGCAACAGATGCAGGCTGAAATGGCCGCCCAGAATGCCCAGCAAATGCAACAGATGCAGGCCGCGCTAGAGGAACAGAAACAATTAACCGCCCAGGCAACGGCGAACGCCGCGGCCACGGCGACAACCGCGGCCGCCGCCGGCATGGTGTCTAGTCCGTCCGGTGAAACGCAATTAACCGCCGCCCAGGTTGCCGCAGCGCAAAACGGCGTATCAAGTGACATATTGCTGCGTGAACAGATTTCGGGTGAAATCCTGTCAAAAATTGAAAATGCCGAGGTCGCAATGAAATCTCTAAAGGCGACAATGGAAACGGCGTTTGAATATGCCGGGTGCGATAAAAAGGGAAACAATTGCGCCGGGCCAAAGCGTGTAAAGGTGTTCAAGGACCGGGCAGAGCAATTCTTTGAACCGTACAATGATGTTTTGGATGAAATGTACGACGCGTTGATAACCGCACAGTCTGTCGGTGTTGATATTACGGATATCTACATGATGCTTGAGGGCAGTTGTAATATCTGGGGACAGTATTTGTGTGCATATCCTGAAAAGGGTAATAAGAGATATACATACGATGAAAGAAATTGTTCAAATGGTAAATCCGTGGCGGGTTATGGTGCCAAGGGTGGGCATTCTTGCACACTGGGTATGGTTATCCCCGCCGAAGATGATATGTACTGTACATTGAACAAGACATTAAGCAGTTCGGATCAGGTTTACCGCGATTGGCTTGACAGCGAAGAAAATGGTGACGACAGCATTCGTGTCGGATGTGCGTCGGCCGCATTGGATAATTCAAAAATATTCGGCAAACGCAAGAAACAGGCGTCAATTGATGTTGAGATTCTGGAACGCATAATTGAACAGGATGCACCGGCGATATACGGTTCGGGCCTGTTTGGGGGAAATACAACACCCGCAAATGACGGCGTAATTTATTGTGCGGTAAATGAAAATACATTATCGGAACTACAGAAAGCGGTTAATCTTAAACAATTGCCGGAAAAAGTTTGTGTTAAAGACTTAAAGTCAACGTATTCTAAAAAAGTAGGCACCGGTCCTGTAACTAGTGATACAACCAGCCAGAACAGCTCTTATTGCAGTACTTCCGTTGCGGCTGGAACCGCTGAATGTAAATGCAAAAATTCTGGGGGTGTTTGGACATTAAGCAGTACATGTAGTTGTCCATTTGGTTATTCAGAGGATGTAAACGGCGAATGCCAATTTAATATGACGGATAGTGTAAAGTCAATGGGCCCAGTTGAAAAGGCAACAAAAAATCTGTTCAAAATGCCGGATTTGAATGCAAATAGTCAAGCAATTCAAGACTGTATTGCGGCCGGCAAAAACTGGGATGTAGGTACACATACTTGTAAATAAAACGCAAAATGGTAATTATTATAAATGGTAAAAACAAAAAGAATAATTTTTAATTTGCTAAAAATACCTTGCGTATGTGCGACAGTTATGACGTGTGCGTTGCGGGTTTCCCCTGTTGTTGCCGCGACAAGCAATGGCTGTGAAAAAGATGAAAATGAATATATTTCGCCGGAAATTGCATTATGCAGTGTTCACGCGTATAATATAAACCACACGATAAACCCGTCGAGTGAGACAACAAAACAGGCCATGAAAGAGGTTATCGCGCTGAAAACCACTATCATGACTCAGCAGATGTACAAGCAGTATGAATATCTGGATGCAATGATGCGCCGGTTTAAGACGCAACTTAAAAAGGCCGTTTTGACCACCAGTTTGCAGGCGGCCGGTGCCGAGGCGGAAAATTCATCCAGCGGCGCGGCCAATTCAACCGATAAAAACATAGTCTTGGCCGGTACGCAGAACTGCATGCTGTCTGCGACGAGTCCGGTTAACGCCGCGGCATGTTTGCAACAAAATGTCCAGACGGTTGTGAACGCAATTAACGCCGGCAATATAACCGATGCGAAAAAGCAGTTGCGACGTGACTTGGAAATTGCGGAAACCTGGAAGATTATAGAGAAATCCGCGGATGAGAATCCTTATAAAGGAATACTGGCTAATTGTAGCACCATAAGAGATAGTTCAACCGGGACCGGTGGCACCAGCCGTCGCGACGAGGTTTTGGATTGTGCGCAAAAATTCCTGGTGCAGATTGCGACTTATAATTATAACCAGCAACAGGCCGCGGCACGCCAAAACGCTAAAAATCCGTAATAATATGGTGCGGTATTAAAATTTATCACGGTGGCATTTATGCCGCCGTGAATTTTTTATAAAATCTATGTTTTATTTCCCGAATATAAATGATGAATTTGCGCTGATGCGGATGATTTCGTCCATGTTGTCATCATCGCTGGCGCGCTGACGAATTGTCTTGCCACATGTTTCGCATTTATGCGTTATTATAAATTCGTCGCCGCATTTTTCAACAGATACTGGGCGCATCATGCCGCCGCATAACGCCGCGCGGTCGCCCGGGTTGTTGTCGACATGGCGCGACCACAGGCATTTCGGGCAATGATTGGTATATCCGTTTCCAACGCATTCTGCGCCGCAATGGGCGCAGACAAAATTTTCAATGCGTTTGGTAAAGTTTTTCATTATCTGAATTATATCCCCAGCGCGCTGCGGTACATCTGGGTCAGTTCGTCCGCCTCGTCCAGTTCGTCCGGATCCATTTTGCGCAGACGTATCATCTGGCGGATATATTTCGGGTCAAATCCGGCGGATTTAGCCTCGCTATAAATTTCCTTGATGTCGGCGGCGATGGCGGCCGTTTCTTCGTTCAATTTTTCAATTCGTTCAATAATGCTTAACAACTGCTGGTTGTCAATTGCGCCGTGGTTTGCATTTTTCATGTAGATTTCCCCTTGTTTATTTCAAAACTTTATGATATATGATTATTCGCAAAAATCAAGAAAAACAAAAATAGAATAGGGAACAAATCATGAAAAGATTTACAAAAATCACTTCTTCTATCGGCCCGAACAGCGAAGGCCGCGAAGTATTGCAGCAAATGATTGAAGCCGGTGTTAATGTATGCCGTCTGAATTTTAGCCATGACGTTGGTGACGCCCAGGGCAAAAAAATAGACATTATTCGTGAATACAGCGCAAAAACCGGTCGCCCGGTTGCGGTTCTGGTCGACCTGCAGGGGCCGAAACACCGTATCGGAAACTTTGAAACCGAAGATCGTTTCCCAATCGTCCCGGGCCAGAAATTTGTTTTCGATTCCGACCCAACGCCGGGTAATTCCAATCGCGTTCAATTGCCGGATATGGATGTTATCAAGTCATTAAAGCCGGGCGACCGCGTTTTGCTGAACGACGGCAAAATTGAAATGAAGGTGGAAAAGGTCAATTCCGACAGCATCGAGGCAACCGTTGTCCGCGGTACTGAAATTTGGTCGCGTCGCGGGTTCAATCTGCCCGATACAGAGGTTGCTACATCCGTATTGACTGCGAAAGATCGTGCTGATTTGGAATATGCGTTGACCAAGAACCCGGATTATGTCGCGATTTCATTTGTTCAAAAGCCCGAAGATGTTATCGAAACGCGTGAGTTTATTACGGCGCGCACATCGCATCCGGTAAAAATCATTGCGAAAATCGAACGCCCCCAGGCGGTTGAAAAAATTGAATCCATTATTGATGTGGCCGACGGCATCATGATTGCGCGTGGCGATTTGGCGGTAGAGGTTTCCTTTGAAAAGGTTCCTGCGATTTCCCGTCGTATAATCCGCCTGTGCCGTGAACGCAACAAGCCGGTTATTATGGCGACGCAGATGTTGGGTTCCATGGTCAACAGCGATTTCCCGACCCGTGCGGAAATTTCCGATATTGCAACGGCCGCATATCTGCATGTTGACTCAACCATGACCAGTGAAGAAACCACAATCAGCGCCAACCCGCCGTTCGTTGTTGAAACAATGGCAAAAGTCCTGCAGAACGCGGACCAAGATTCCATTGAAAACGGCCAGGATTGGTCTGATGCCGAAGATTTGCCGGAAAATGATTGGGCGCTGTCAGTGACGGTTATGGCCGAATTGAATAACGCGGCGGCGATTGTCGTGTTCTCTGAATCGACGGTGCCGGCGACATTGATTGCGTGCCGTCGTCCGGATGTGCCGGTGTTTGCAATCGCACGCGAAGATGTGGTGGCAAATCAACTGTGCCTGTCGCGCGGCGTGCATTCCAAGTGCGACGCGGAAATGTTCGCGTCCAAGGATGCAATCGCGGCGGCCAAATGGTTCGGACTGGAATCCGGTATTTTGGTTATCGTTGACGGTGAAAAAATTTCCCTGCGCAAACTGGGTTAATTTCTTTTCGTCAATAAATTATCCGCCCTTGACCATGGGGGCGGATTTTTTGTAGTATTTGTTGTATGAAGGCAAGGGGCATTCTTATTTGTGCATTTTTTGCGGCGGCATTATGCGCGCCGGCGCGTGCGGCGCAGTATCGGGCCGCCTTGGTTGCCGATATGGATACCGGGCGCATATTGTATCAGGAAAACGCAACCCAGCCGAATTATCCGGCGTCATTGACCAAGATAATGACACTGTATTTGACATTTGATGCGCTGGAACACGGGCGGCTGCATCTGGATGATTATCTGATTGTATCACAGTCTGCCGCAAACGCGTCGCCGGTAAAACTGGGCCTGGCCGCGGGCAGCAAGATTTCCGTTGAAAACGCGATAAAGGCTGTCGCGGTTTTAAGCGCAAATGATGTTGCGCGGGTGTTGGCGGAAAACCTTAAAGGGGGCAAGGAGGGCAATTTTGCCGGCCTTATGACCCGCGTTGCCAATGAAATCGGACTTAGTCAGACCAATTTCGAAAATTCGTCCGGACTGCCGAATGATGATCATTTGTCGACTGCGCGTGATATTGCATTGCTGTCCATGGCGGTGTATAAGCATTTCCCGCAATACTGGAAATATTTCGGAATAAAGACATGGACATACAACGGCAAAACATATACAAACGGCAACCGGTTGCTGGGGTCGTATGCGGGGTGTGACGGGATGAAAACCGGCTTTACGAACAAGTCTAAATATTCGCTGGTTGCGACCGCGCAACGCGGCGGAAAACGCATGATGTCCGTGGTCTTGGGGGCGGAAAACAAGGATGTGCGTGCGAACGTATCGGTCCAGATGTTAAACAAGGGTTTCGCGTTGTCGGGTGTTGCGCCTGATGCCGCCGCCGTGGTGGCGTCGCCCGTATCGTCCGCGTCATCTGCGCCAGTGCCCGTCGCACAGCCAAAGTCAAATGCCGCTGCCGCGCCGACATTTAATGCGGCGTATGTTGCGGCGACAAGTGGTGCGCAGCATAATTCGGCGCCGGCAAAATCGACCGCGTCATCTGGTGGTGCGGCATCTGGCGTCGGTGCGGCCGGGGTTCAGTTTGGTGCGTTTTCATCGCGTGATGCGGCCGCAAATCAGGTTGCCAATGTGAAAAGTTCGTTAAATGTCGCGCCAGTGATTGAAAAGGCACCAAATGGAATGTGGCGCGTGCGTGTGAACGGATTGTCGGACGCCGCGGCATCATCTTTGCGTCAGCGGGCGTCCGCCGCCGGAATTGACAGTTATGTGTTTCATTAAGTGATTTTGTTATGAATTCGAAAATTGAGAAGTTGATTAAACAGTTTGCTAAATTGCCGCGGGTTGGTAATCGCGCCGCGCAACGCATTGTTCTGTCTTTGCTGCAGGACAAGACGGGGCGCGCGGCGCAACTCTCGGCGGCGTTAAATGATGCGGCGGAAAATATCGCGCCGTGTCCGGTGTGCGGAATGTTGACCGATCGCGATGCATCCGCGTGCGAGTTTTGCCGCACCGCGTCGCGCGCCAACGGACAATTATGTGTTGTTCGCGATGTTGGTGATGTGTGGGTCTTGGAAAAGTCATCTGTTTTTCGCGGCCGGTATCATATTTTGGGGGGATTGCTGTCGGGGGCGGCGGGAACAATGCCCGATGATTTGAATATTGCGACACTGCCTGGGCGCATAAAGGATGAAAATATTACGGAAATTATTTTTGCATTGCCCAATACGGTCGAGGGTAAAACAACCCAGCATTATGTAATGTCGGTTATTGGGGACAATTGCGGGGCGGCGTTTTCTGAATTGGCGTCGGGTGTTCCATTGGGCGGTGATTTGGATTTTCTGGATGACGGAACGTTAAGCCTGGCGTTCGGGGGGCGCAAGACAATATGACATCCGCGATTGAATCTTTGCCGCCGGTGTCAAGCATGATGCGCGCGTCCGGGCTTGTTCCGAAAAAGCAGTTCGGGCAAAATTTCCTGTTTGATTTGAATTTGACGGGACGCATCGCGCGCAGTGTGCCCGATATTGAACGCATGACGGTGGTTGAAGTTGGACCGGGCCCCGGTGGCCTTACGCGGGCGCTGTTGACGGCGGGGGCCGCGCGTGTTATCGCGATTGAAAAGGATACGACCACGCAGCCAATTTTATCGGAAATAGAACGTGCGTCCGCCGGTCGATTGATGGTTATATACGACGATGCCTTGAATGTTGATTTTGAAAAGCTGGGGGGGGCAGAGTATGCAATATGTGCGAATTTGCCGTATAATGTCGGAACGGAATTGTTTGTGCGCTGGTTAATTCGTGCGGCGGGTGGCGCGCCCATAAAGTCCATGACATTGATGTTCCAGCGCGAGGTGGCCGAACGCATCACCGCGCGGCCGGGCGATGCGGCATACGGGCGCTTGGGGGTTTTAACGGCACTGATTGCGGATGCAAAGATTTTGTTTAATGTGCCGCGCACCGCATTCACGCCCCAGCCCAAGGTGCAAAGCGCCGTTGTCGGGGTTGTCCCAAACCAAGATAAAATTCGGGCGCTGGGCGATGTGTTGAAGTTGGAAAAAATCACCGCCAAACTTTTCGGCCAGCGGCGCAAAATGATACGCGGTATAATGCCGGGTGTTGACTGGGCGCAGTTCGGGTTGACCGGCGCGGAACGGGCCGAACAAATTTCACCCGAAACATTTGCACAAATGGCGCGTGTTCTGGTATAGTGCGTTTATATACGGAGGGAGAAAATAAATGTCGCTGTCTATCTTGATATTTTTTGCAATTATATTTGTGCTGGCCTATATATTGCGAACGGCGAAAATCGGCGCGTTGGTGGCATTTTTGATTGCGGGCGTTTTATCCGGGCCGTATTTGTTAAACCTGTTTGAATTGACCGAGACATGGAAATTCCTGGGGGATTTGGGAATACTGTTTTTGTGGTTTAACATCGGGTTGGAAATAAATATGCGACGCCTGTGGGATATGCGGCGCACGATATTCGGATTCGGCCTGACCCAGGTCATGATGGTGGCGGTAATGCTGTTTCCGATACTGCACGGGGTTACATCTTGGTCGATTATGGGATGCATGATGGTGGCGTTGATGCTGGCCATGTCCAGCACGTCCGAAGACCTGCAACTGATGACGGAAAGAAATCAATTGAATACGGAACCGGGGCGGCAGACTTTTTCAATTTTATTGTTTCAAGATTTGCTGTCGATACCGTTGCTGGCCATGTTGCCGGTGTTTGCGGGCCGTTCGTTTAATCTGGGGGCGACGGCGATTGATGTTTTGGTCTGGTCAGTGGCGTTGATATTGGGGGTTATTATTGTCGGCCGGTTTATTTTGAATCCGTTGTTAAAACTTGTATGCCGTCTAAAATCACGCGAAGTATTCTTGCTGGCGGTGATGCTGAACATAGTGGTGTGGGCGGTTGTGCTGGATTTAATCGGAATGCCGGCGGGGCTGGGGGCGTTTTTGGCGGGTATGCTGATGTCTGAAACGATTTACCGTCACCAGGTCAGTGCGGAAATCAGTCCGTATGCAATGCTGTTTATGGCATTCTTTTTCATATCGCTTGGAATGGGGTTGAACCTGCCGATGCTGATTAGCAATTGGTATATAGTCGTCTTGGGACTAATCGGGTTAATTGCGATAAAGTTTGTCGCGATTTATATCGTTGCGCGCGTGCGCAGTGTTCCGTCCCAGGATGCTTCGCTGATTGCGCTGGTTTTGGCCCAGGGCGGCGAATTTGGGTTGCTGATGCTGCAGACTATGAAGTCCAGCGGAATTGAGGCGATACCGCAAAACCATGCGGAAATTGTGACGGCGATAATAATATTGTCCATTATGGTCACGCCAATATTATTGTGCGTATATGATTATTTGAATCGTCGCGGTTGGTTGTTTGCACAACGCCATTCGCGCCAGTTCAACCGGGCCGATCCGGAAATACAACCGGCGGTTGTAATATGCGGATTTGGACGCGTTGGGCAGATTGTCGCACAACTTATGATTGAAAAAGACATTCCATACGTCGCGCTTGATTTGGATGTCAGTGCCGTTATGCTGGGGCGTGACCGTGGGTTTAATGTTGCGTACGGTGATTGTTCAAATGGCGATGTGCTACGTGAACTGGGGTTAAACGCGCGCCGCACGCGTGCGGTTGTTGTCGCGTTGGATAATGCGGCGACCGCGCGGAAAACAATTTTAACCGTAAAGGGTGTTACGCCCCGCGTGAAAATATTCGCGCGTGCGCGCAACTTGGCGGATTCCAAGGAGTTGTTAAAAGAAGGTGCCTTTGAAGCATTGCCCGAGACAATTGAGACATCTTTCTTCCTGGGGCGCGGGGTATTGGAATATTTGGGCGTATCGGATAGGGATATTTCAGAAATGCTGGACGCGTTGCGTGCGGATAATTATGCGCTGCTTAATGCGGGCGAAGACACCAAGGATTGATATATTTTCGTCTTTCTTTTTTGTCCCGGGGCGCCGGGACATTTTATTTGCTTTTGGGGGCCGTGCCTGCTATATTTTTTTCACATGGGGAAAAAGATGAAAAAGGTAATTAAATATTTGGCGATAATATTGGGCGTTATTGCGGTTGACCAATTGACCAAGGGTATTTTGCTGTACCTGATTTTGGGACGCGTGCCGGTGTTTGGTGCGGCGTTTAATCTGGTGCCGTTTTCATATATAATGGCGCGTGTGTGCGATGTATTTAATATCGTGTTCACATGGAATCCGGGTGCGTCGTTTTCAATGTTTCGCGTGCTGGGGGAAACCGCGCCGCTTATAATAATCTTTGCGACGGGTGCGGTTATCGGGTTTATTTTATATTACCTGTTTCGTCGTGGCGATGCGCATGAACGGGCGGCGTTGGCCTTGATTGCGGGCGGGGCGATTGGAAATCTGATTGACCGCATACGCTTTGGCGCGGTGATTGATTTCTTGGATTTTCATATCGGGACGCATCATTGGCCGGCGTTTAATGTGGCTGATATTTGTATTTGCGTTGGTGTCGGGTTGTATCTGTTTAACTGGTGGGTGGCGCGTCGTAAAAAATTAAATGCACAAAAGGGTGGAAAATAATCATGGTAAAATATCTGAACAATAATAATTCCGGGTTCAACATGTGGAACGCGAATAAAAATGCGTCGCAGTCATCAAAGGCGTCATCGCGTATCGGCGGCATGCTGTGGTGGTTTATAATGCTGATTGCGGCATGGATGATAATCGGGTGGATTATGGGCCCAAAAAAGAATGCGGAAAATGTATCCGATGCATTGCCCGCGGTGGATATGAGTGCTGTTCCCGTACAACAAATTTCATCCGATAAACTGTCGGCCAGTGTTCAGGGCCTGCGTATATATGATGTAAAACTGGCGGATTTTGCGGCGTCGGCCAAAGATTTAAATGGTGCGCGTGTGGCACTGCTGGGGGCAGAGGGTGACTATGCCGAAGTCGGGTACATTGCGACGGGCGCCGCCGCACCAGTGGCCAATGCCAAATGGCGTGGTGCGCCCGACAAGATGACATGGCGCGACGCGTCGGGTGTTGAGTTTACGCGCACCGTTTCCATTGCGGATTATGTTATAACCGTCACAGATGAAATAAAGAACAATTCCAAGACGAACGCAACATTTGCGCCATATGCGCGAATTGTGCGCGGGGCGGTCGAAAAATCATCGGCGGGCGTTAAAACCGGCGCGGTATCTTTTGTAAATTCCGATGTTGAATATCGTGATTGGCGCAAGTTGGAAAACAAATCCTATGCGTATTCAACCATTAACGGATTTACGGGGTTTGCCGAACAATATTGGGAAACAATCGTATCCATTTCCCGCCCGGATCAGACAATTCGTGTAAAGGGCGCGGGTGATAAGTTTATCGCCGATGCGGCGGCGGGTGCGGTTGCAATTGCACCCGGCGCGACGGATACAATTATCACGAACATATATGCGGGCCCGCGTGAACAGGGTACGCTTGCCGCGGCATCAAAAGAAATTGCGGGAATCAATGAAACAATGGATTACGGTTGGTTCTGGTTTTTGGCGCAGCCGATGTTGTGGCTGATAAATATGTTCAATTCTTTTGTGCATAATTACGGTATTGCGATTATTTTGATGACGGTGCTGTTGCGACTGATTTTGTGGCCGGTGACGCGCAAGTCATATACGTCAATGATGGCCATGCAGAAAATGCAGCCGGAAATGGCGCGGATTCAGAAACTGTATGCCAATGATAAACCGCGCATGCAGATGGAGATGATGCGTCTATATCAGACGCACAAGACGTCGCCAATGTCCGGATGCCTGCCGATGCTGATTCAAATACCGATATTCTTTGCGTTGTACAAGGCGCTGCTGGTTTCCGTCCAGATGCGCAGTGCGCATTTCCTGTGGATTTCGGATTTGGCGGCAATGGACCCGTATTTCATACTGCCGATATTAATGGGTGCGACAATGTGGCTGCAACAATATTTGCAGTCGGCAAGTTCAAATAAAAATGCCGGGAATGACCCGGTCGCCCAAACGCAAAAGGCGATGAAATGGATGCCGGTGCTGTTTACGGTCATGTTTGCATGGATGCCGGCGGGACTGGTGCTGTACTGGACGGTGTCAAATATCTTGGCGATTGCGCAAATGTATATAATAAAAATGCGCGCGGCAAAATAAAACAATCCCCCGAAACGGGGGATTTCATTTTATCATGTGTTTTAGTCGCCGGTACAGGGCGTCCGGGGTTTGTACAAATGGGGCGCGCATGCCGATTGCCCGTTTTGTAAAATTGACGCATGTCATGGCGCGCGCCGCATTTGTTGGCATCGTGACGTCGCCCGGTATGTATAAGAAATGCCATCCATGCCTGCGCAGCACATTTATATCGCGGCATTTTAGGGATAATCGTGCAACATGCTTGCGTCGCAGAAATTGGTATAAATGCAGTTCGGGCTGCATACCCGCGTGCGGGATAATCACCGCACAGTGCCGAAAATGTCTGCAAAAAATTCGTGGTAATATTTTTGATGTATTTGATGAAAATGCAATAATAATCATGTCAAGTGTTCCAATATGTTTGTATAACGGGCGTGGGCATTCGTATCTCCCCGCCGGATGCCGTGTGCCGATAGTTTTATTCAATCCATCCCTGTTGTGTAAATGCCGTGTTCAATGTTTCCATTGCGCGGCGCCATAAGTCCGCGGCACGGTTTTCATGCCAAATATGTTGGTGTGGCGCGCGCCGCCGGTCGCCGAACTTTTTCATGACGGCCAATTGTTCGTCATTCAGCCGACCCGACAGGTACAATTTTGTTATCAGCGTTTCAACATCCAGCAATTCACAGGGTCTGCGGGTGGCGCGTCCAAAATTCCGTACAAAACCATGTTGAACGGATTTTGAATACAGAAACCAAAACCATAATTGTTCGGCGTTCTGGAATTTTTCCGAATTGTTTAGTACGGCTTCTTTTTGTGTCATATTATCCCTCCTTTGTGTTTAGATTACTTATGACAGGTTGTCCTTTTGGTATAGAGCAAGAATTGAAGGCTGTAAAATGTTACAACCAATGGTTGAAATGCGATTATGTTTTTCGATTCGTTTGTCGCTTTTGTTGGGGTGTATCCGAATCGCAAAATATCGCGTTTTTCAGGGCGGCGCAAATTGGCGTATAATAAAAACGGCACGCGAATGTGCGTGCCGAATACATGAACATATATAAATCATTTCTTTATTTTTTCAACCCCTGTGGTTAATAAAAAAATCCCCGCATGCGCGGGGGTATTATTTACAGTATCGGCGGGAAACAATCGCCCCCGGTTTCCGGGCAACAATTAAATCCTTGGTCACCCATGTCCGTATATATTTCACCGGTGCAACATCCGTTTGCGTCCGGATTTGAACCGTCTTCGCATGTTATCAACGGGGCGTTTTCCGTCGGCAATTGTATAAACGGATTTACAATCTGTGTTTTATCTTCGTCCGCATACTGCAACCCCAGAACATTTTCATTGTATGTGGTCGACCCTATGCCGCCCATGCTGGCAACGCTGTTCTGATTGCTGGTTGACTGCTGATTCTGGTACAATGCCTCCTGGCGGGCGTTGTTTATCGCCTTGTATTGGTTGGATTGGCAATAGAACAGAACCGAACTATAATCCAGGCCGTCTTGGTATACTTTCTCTGTTTGATAGTCTGACAGTTTACCATTTGCGTACCCGTCGCAATATTTAGCCCAGTTGAAAGAGCGAACCTGGCCGACCCAAGATCCGTCGGAATAATTCGGTTGCGCATCATTGACAACATTGCGGCGTCTGCTGGTATTGTATTCTTTTATGGCGCATTTTTTGCCCGGGTTTTCTGCTGCGGATCCGCATGTGACCTGCAAATCAACCGGCGAATACACGGTTATACGCGTGCCGGCCGCAATTGAAAACGGCGGTACTGTATTTTCCATCATATCAACCATTAATTTCTGGGCCACCTGATTCCATGCGGTGATAATTTCATTTTTAGCCAATTCCGATGAACGCAGTGTGCCGCTTTGAACCACGGTGTTATTGTCCAAATCAATCTGGTTAACAAACTTGTCCGCGACAGGTGCAATCATGTTTACCGCCGCCGGTACAATCGCCGTCAGCATCGGCATAACAAACTGTTCCAGATAATCCGTGCTGCCGCGGCCGGGAACACCGGTGCGCCCCTGGGCGTCTGCGGAAAACGGATCCTGTTCTTTATTTTGGAAATTAAATTCAACGCCACTGGGCAATATAAACTGGTACCAACGGATATCCATACGCCCGATTGTGGTGTACGGGCCGGGCAATGTGCCCGTCACATATCCCATCAGCAGGGTCCCGGCCGGTATAATAACCGTGCGGCCGTTATCGGCATAGACATTGCGGTCAACTGTTGCGCGAACCGGCAGTGTGTTGTTTGCCAATGCCTCTGCATCGGCACGAATGTCCGAAACAATTGTTGCCGGAATTGGTTTATATTGACGCAGTATAAATGAGCGGTCAAATGGCTGCGTATTCTGGATTACGTCGCCACTGGAATCAAAACTGACGTCCACGGGCGCGGGGGTCAACGGAACCTGGCCCATGCCCTCATTTAATGCGACTGTTGATAGTTCTTCGGTGGTTAATTGCCGTGCACGGTTCACCTTTTTTACGGCCGGCGCATTGGACAGTTGCGGAATCGTGCCGTTTAGTGAAATTGTCGTCTGGCCGATATGTTCCGCATCGGTGCCGATTTTTTGACCCGATCCGTCAATTGATGTAATTATGCCGTTGTCCGGATTATAAATACCCGTCGGCGTATCGCAGTTTTTATCGGAAAACGGGTGAAAGTAATATGCGCCGCCCTCTGGCTTTATCCAGCCGATTTGATTGCCAGTTGAATTGTAGCCCGCAAATGCAAAGTCAGAGCATGCCTCTGCCCGTGACGGTGTATTTGCAACCGGCTTTGCCGGCGGTGGCGCGGGTTGTACAGGTTCTGGGACCACAAAATCGTCATCATTGTCGTCGGCAAACGGATCAGACGGTGCGATTGTTTCAATTTCACGCACAATTTCAGCCGTTACAGGCGTCGGTTCCGGGATAACAATTTCCGGCTCAGGTTCTGGTTCTATGAAATTTGCCGGCGCCGCGGGTGCAACCGCGCCCAATGTGATGATAATTTTATCGGTGCGCACCATTGCGTCGGATTCATTTGCACCGCGCCAATCGATAAACAGTGCATTTCCTTCGGCGGCGGCGGCGGCGGTTGGTGCATAATCAACCGTTATCGTGCACGAGATTTTGTCATTGACTTCGCCCATGTTGGGACAGGTTTCTTTGTGTTCAAATCCCGATATGCTTTTTGTATCACGAACCGCCGTGATTTTTACCGGACCACTGGCCGACACTTTTATCGTTTCCGTGCGGCGTTCATCAACCGGCGTGTCCGCCCAGTCGATTACATCGGGCGTTATGTTTAATTGTACCGGAATATCGTCCGTGTTTTGGATTGTTTCCTGTTTCCCACCGCCCGTCAGCAGTAGCGTCAACAATATCAACACCACAATAAACGCCGCCGCCAGCAGCAGCCACTGGATATGCTTTGGCGTTGTTTTGCGCAGGTCTGAAAATTGTTGCTTTATTTTAATCATGTTTTATCCGCCGCGTGCTTGGATTACTGGATTCTTACGACATGGCAACTGGCGCCGCTGAATTTCAGCAATTGGTCGCACAGCGATTGCGCCGTGTCAATATCCGTCATCGGCCCTATGCGCAGGCGGTACAGACGCGCCGTTGATGCACCGGAACCCAAATCACCAACACCCTGTTCATCAACCGCAAAGAACACCATGTCTTTGTACGGGGTTAACAGACCCTGGCCGTTATCGCCGCTGAATTTCGCCAGCAGACCCGTCCAATAATCATCCAGCGCCTTGACTGATGTGTCGGATTTTAGTTCAACGGCGACACCGGTTTGATTGCTGGTAATCAGCGGTATATTTGTTTGTGGCAGATATGAACCCGCCGTTAGTCTTTGGGTCGGCATCATTGTCACGCCGGACGTGCCGCCACCCGTGACAGTTTCCGTCATCATTGTGCCATATCCGGCGGGCATATAGTATCCGGCACCGGTTGTGTTGCTGGCACCTTGGCCCATGAATATCGGTGTCCCGGTATAATTGGTACCGGCGGCGTTTATTGCGTTCACATCCATTTGATACGCGATATTGTTCAATGATTGTCCGGACATCATGGATTGGGCGACATTCGCCTCGGCCAGGGCCATTACGGATGCCGTATCCGCAATCAGGAACGGCTTTTCACGCTTTTTAATGCAGACAATTCGCTGGCCACTGCGCAGAACCATATCGCCGACCGCCTCTACAATCAACAGGCGGCCGTCTTCGCCGTCGGTGCGGAATCCAACCGGGGATTCACCACCTTCGACCAAAAGGGATACGACCGGGCGCTGGGTCATGGCGATAACCTTGTCGCCAAAATCAATATATGTAAATATTCTGTCGCGCCATACGCGTTCCGGTGCGATTACATAATCATCAGGGTTTGGAACAAAAATGTCCAGGTCAAAGCGGAATTCGGACGGGTCGATTTTCATGGACTTTATCCAGCCGTAATCTTCGCCGTCAACACCAACCGTGTTTGACGCCGCGGATTTTTTCGCAAATATTGAATTCATTCCGCCGGATGCGGTCGTGGCGCCCGTACCCGTTGTGGGCAATGCGGTGTTTCCGTCTAAAACGATATCGACCTGTGAATATGTAATTTCACTGGAATTTGCGGGTTCCGCGCGCAGGTAAAACACATATGTATTTCCCGATTTGCCAGTCACAATCATGTTTGTATCGCCACCCTGGACGGCAGGTTGCGGGCTTATCATCATTGTGCGGCCGCCCTGGACCGCGTCCTGAATTGTGAACAGTCCCGTGTTCCCGATAACGGCATCTTGAATTTGTTCACCGTTTGGCAGTGTCACCATTGTCACCATGCCGTTGCGCAGTTTGATTGGCAAAACACTGCCCTTGGTCCAGGACAATTGGGCGTATCCGGGTTTGCTGCTGCCGCTGGCCATGTTGGCGTTTGGGTTGTCCCATGCCTCCTGTATGCCGTAATCTTCGGCAAACGCCGGTGCGGCAAAGCACAGCATGCCGATGCACAACAGGGATATATTTAACTTGAACGCTTTTGAAAAACTCATGCCCATCATCCTTTCATAAATCAATTAGTCGGCCAGGAACCCAGTATCCAGCGGATCACCGTTTCCAGATTCCACCTTGTACTCCGTCACGCGTATTCCCAACGGATTTTCCAAGCGGTCGGCCCATTTCATTTTTGCGCCGTCCGTTGTTTCCAACTTTATCTTTATTTTATAATCTTTTTTATCCATCTGTCTATCACTATCTGCACAAAAATAACGGAAATTTACAATATATGTGTCGTCAGTGTTTGAATATGGCGATATTGCACCGTTTTGAAATTCAACCGAGCATGAAAACTCAAAATCCGGTATGTTGTTCATCTGGGCGTTCCACATGTCCGTTTGAATGAATTTCGCAAATACCGCGTCGTCAGACCATACGCGCACAACGCCGTCGCTGTTGTTCGCCCATTTTTCGCGCATTGTCTTTGCATTGGGCACAACCTCGTTTCGGGCCTTGATGTATTCGCGTATAAAAGCCTTTTTGTAATTTGCCAAATTTTCATCATTTGGCGGCATTTCGATAAGCCGGACTTCTAAATCGGCACGCGGCTGGGATGCCAGGAAAAATATTTCCGGCCGGTTTAGCGGGAACATTTTGTATAGTGTCAGCCCCAGTGCCATTAATACAACCAGCGCCGCCGCCAAGACAAACGTCATCAAACGAGATACTAAAACTGGCGGTTCTATGCGGTTTTGCACGATTTTTCCTCTCCTGGTATGTAAATCATAGAAAAAAAAGCGGGGGCCGCGCAAGTAAAAAGTGCTTGTATCGGATGGTGCGCGCGTCCTATCTGATTGATTTTGAATATTTATTGCATATTTTGCTTGCACCGGCGCGATTAAAATCTTATAATATTTTCCGCTTGATTTTTTGTGGCGCTGTGCTATCTTGTCCCAGACTATATTGGCCCGGCGTTGTAAATTGCAGGCAATTGGTTCTTTTTAGGGGCATAGTTCAACGGTAGAATATCGGTCTCCAAAACCGCGGATGAGGGTTCGATTCCTTCTGCCCCTGCCAAGGATGACCAAGTAAAACAGGATAGACAGGCAGTTTTTATGAAAAAAATACTGGAATATATAAAATCAGTACGCAGTGAATGGTTCAAGATTGTATGGCCGTCGCGCGATACCGTAATTCGTTCTACGATAATGATTCTGGTGTTTTCTGGTTTGGCGGCGTTGTTCTTTTTCGTTGTGGACAGCGTGCTGAACGCGATTGTAGGCTGGATTTTCTAAACACGGGCAAAGGATGCGCATATGGAAGACAAAATGCAGTGGTTTGTAGTTAATGTTCACACCGGGTGCGAAGACAAGGTTGCGCGAAACCTGCGTGAACAAATTGACAAGCGGCGCCTGAACGCGCTGTTCGGCGAAATTTTGGTGCCGACGCGCGAAGTTGTGGAAATCAAAGGTGGAAAACGCGTCAAGGCGGAACGCAAATTCTTTCCGGGATACATTGTTGTTCAAATGGTTATGAACAACGAAACATTCTCGCTGGTTAAACTGATGCCACAGGTTGTTATGTTCCTGGGGGCGAAAAACAAGCCGATTGCCGTCAGCGAAGAAGAGGCGCGCCGTCTGCAAAAGCAGGTGGAAGAGGGTAGTTTCCTGCCGGATGATGTTGAGTATGAGGTGGGCCAGGAAGTTCATGTTATCGACGGGCCGTTTGCCGGTTTCAACGGTGTTGCGTCCGATGTTGATAATGTAAAGCAAAAAATGACGGTCACAATTCTGGTGTTTGGTCGTGAAACTAGCGTTGAACTGGAATTTGAACAGGTCGAAAGAGTATAAGCGCAGACGCGTACAAAAAGTTTTCGCGGGTTTTGTGGAATCGTTCCGCTAAAAATCCGCAACCCCGTGGTAGATGCGCCACATCGTACCACGACACTAACTGAAAAAGGAGTGACAAAATGGCAAAAAAAGAAGTTAAGGGATTGGTCAAATTGGTCGTCCCTGCGAAACAGGCAAATCCTGCGCCGCCGATTGGCCCGGCGTTGGGTGCCGCGGGCGTTAATATCGCCGAATTCTGCAAGCAGTTTAATGACAAAACCGCCGACAAGGAACCGGGTATGCCGATTCCGTGCATTATCACGGTTTATACTGACCGCAGTTTTGAATTTATCATGAAACTGCCGCCGGTATCATACTATATCAAAAAGGCGTTGAAACTGAAACTGGGCTCCAAGAAACCGGGTCGTGATTTTGTTGGCACGATTACCAAGGCACAGATTAAGGAAATTGCAGAAAACAAAATGCCGGATTTAAATTGCTCTACCATTGAATCTGCGATGAACATCGTCGCCGGTCAGTGCCGTTCTATGGGCGTAAAGGTGGAGGAATAATATCATGAAACAGACAAAAAGACAAAAGACTTGGGCAAATCTGGACACGGACAAGGTTTATTCCATCGCCGATGCGATTGAGGCTTTGCGTCCGTATGCGTCCAAAAAGTTTGATGAAACATTGGAAATCGCCATCCGTTTGGGTGTTGATGTGACCAAGGCGGATCAGAATATCCGTGGAATGCTGTCTTTGCCCAATGGTACGGGTAAAACCGTTCGCGTTGCGGTATTTACGGCAAATTCCCAGGACGAAGCCAAAAAGGCGGGTGCCGATGTTGTTGGCGGCGAAGAATTGATTGAAAAAGTCGCAGGCGGCGAAATCAATTTTGACCGCGTTATCGCAACACCGGACATGATGCCGAAAATGTCCAAAATCGCGCGTGTATTGGGTCCGAAGGGCCTGATGCCGAACCCGAAATTGGGCACTGTCACGAACAATGTGGCCGAAGCGGTGAAAACCGCCAAGGCGGGCCAGATTGAATATCGTGCGGAAAAGAAGGGCATCATTCACGCCGGTATTGGTAAAATGTCCTTTGAAACGGCGAAACTGGTTGAAAACGCGGTTGCGTTGATTGAACAGTTGAAAAAGGTAAAACCGTCATCCTCCAAGGGTCAGTATATCTTGGGTGCGGCGGTTGCCACAACCCAGGGCCCGGGCCTGAAGGTTGAGGTGAAATAAGAACAACAAGGAATCGAACGATGTCATATGACTTGACAACAATACTTCCGGCCGAGAGATCGTGCAACAACTGCAAGTATTTCATTAGTGCACCGTTATTGTTGCATGGTGAACGTGGTTTTTGTTCGTCTTGGCGGGTCAACCTGATGTCGGGAAATTTATTCGGTGAAAAACTTGAGGTGAGTCGGTTTAAGTCAGCCTGTAAGTACTTTCAAAAAAGTGCAAAGGAAGCTCACCGATAACCGTTCGGTTCCGAAAAACAGATTTCTGTCCGAGACTGATGGTGCGGCAACCGTCGCTTAAAGGGAAACCGCCGTCATAGACAAAGAAAAAATTCTTTGGGGCAGGAAAAAGGCCCCATCCGGGTGTTGCATCCGATGGAAAGTTAACAACAGAAGAAGTAAGGGTATGATTTTATGAGACGCGAAGAAAAATCAGATTTGATTTCAGCGTTGCAGTCGTCCTTGAAAGAAGCAAACGGTGTTTTCATTATTGAAAACCATGGTTTGACGGTTCAGGAAATGGAATCCCTGCGCAATGATTTGCGCCCGTTGGTTTCCGTTTTCAAGGTTGTCAAAAACCGTTTGATGAAACTGGCGCTAAAGGGTACCGATTTCGAACCTGTGTCCGATATGATGAAACGGCCGACGGCGGTTGCGGTTGCAACCGACGCACTGGCGGTTACCAAGGTATTGGCCAAATTTGCGGATGCGCATCCGAATTTGACAATCATCGGTGGTAAAATGGACGCGGATGTTCTGGATACGGACGGCGTTGTGCAATTATCCAAGCTTCCTTCCCTGTTGGAAATTCGCGGTACAATCGCGCGCATCCTGGTCGAACCGGGTTCGCGTTTGGCGCGTGTTTCGGCAGAGTATGGAAAAAAGAATCAATAACACGCAGAATGGAAACATTCTGAATTACTGAATAGGAGTAATAAAATGGCAGACATTCAAAAATTGGTTGAAGAATTGTCAAAATTGACCGTTTTGGAAGCAGTTGAACTGTCCAAAGCGTTGGAAGAAACATGGGGCGTTAGCGCCGCCGCCGCCGTCGCAGTTTCGGCCGGTCCGGCTGCCGCCGCCGCCGAAGAAAAAAGCGAATTTGATGTTGTTCTGGCCGAAGCCGGTGCAAACAAATTGGCTGTTATCAAGGCTGTAAAAGACATCACAGGTTTGGGCCTGGGCGAAGCGAAAGCTTTGGTCGAAGGCGCACCGAAGGCCGTGAAAGAAGGCGTTGCTAAAGATGAAGCCGAAAAAATGAAGGCTACATTGGAAGCCGCCGGTGCCAAGATTGAATTGAAATAATTTAATCACGCACGGGCGCAATGCCCAAAAGTCGCCGCGGCATCGCGGCGCAACGCCCAGCCCGCCGGGGATTTTTCCCTAGGCGGGCGCACAGGCGTAAAAAAGATACAGCGATAAGCAGTCGCTTTCGTTTGCAAAACGCACAAGAAAAAAGGATTCAGACCCATGGCAGTTATCCAGAAATTTAGAAAATCTTTTAGAAAAAGTTTTTTGCAAACTCCGCTTCCTGATTTGGTTGAAATTCAATATAATTCATACAAAGATTTTTTGCAGGCTGATGTTGCGCCGGAAAATCGCAAAAATATCGGTTTGCAGAATGTATTTTCGTCCATGTTCCCAATCAAGGATTATGCCGGCATCGCCGACCTGGAATTTGTGGAATATACTTTGGACAAGCCTGTATACAATGTTAAAGAATGCATGCTGCGTAATATGACATATTCCAGCAAGCTGAAGTTGAAGCTGAGATTGATTTTGTGGGACATCGCCGAAGACGGCAAAAAGTCATTGCGCGAGGTCAAAGACCAAGAAATATTTATGGGCGAAGTGCCGCTTATGACCGAACGCGGCAGCTTTATCGCGTCTGGTGTTGAACGAGTAATCGTTTCGCAAATGCACCGCGCACAGGGTGTCGTTTTCGCCACAACCAAGGAAGCCAAGGTTGCCGGCAACCCGATAACTTATACGGCACGCATTATTCCCGAACACGGCAGCTGGATTGATTTTGAAGAATCCAAGGGTGTGATTTATGTTCGCATTGACCGCCGCCGCAAGGTTCCGGCGACAGTATTGTTGCGTTGCCTGCCGTCGGCGGCCGATGAAAAGAAATGGTTGGCCGATCCGCGCAAGGCGAATATCCGCGGCATGAGCGATACTGAAATCCTGGGGGCGTTTTATAAATCCATACCGTTGTCGTTTGACGGCAAAATGTGGGTTGGAAACACCGACAGTTTCGAAGGCCTGGATAAATATCGTTTGAATTATGATTTGATAAATCCGAAAGACAAAAAGGTTCTGGCGTCCAAGGGCGACAGGCTGAACGCAAAGCGTCTGGGCAAAATCATGGCCGCGTCCAAGCAGTTCGGTATCATGCCGGAATCTTTGGTTGGTGAATACTTGTTTGATCCCGTTATGAACGGCGACGAGGTTGTATTCCAGTCCGGCACGGAAATCACGGAAGAAGTTCTGGCCGATTTGGACAAGATGAATGTCAAAAACATTTCGTTGATTTCCATTGACAATTCCACCATTTCCGCGCACATGCGCAACACATTGATGGCGGACAAGACCACGAACCGCGAAGAAGCGTTGATTGAAATTTACAACATCATCCGCCCGGGTGAACGCCCGACATTAGAGGCGGCAATCAACCTGTTCATGCGACAGGGTTTTGACGCGGCATACTATGATTTGTCTGCGGTGGGCCGCTTTAAGATGAACAAGCGCCTGAAAATCGAATCGGGTAAAAAACCGGAAGATGAACGCCTGCTGACCAAGGCGGATTTCCTGGCGGTGCTGAAGACGCTGACGAATATCATTGACCGCAAGGATACGGTCGACGATATTGATAACTTGTCGAATCGTCGCGTGCGCACGGTTGGCGAACTGTTGGAACAGAATTTCCGTACCGGCATGGTTCGCATTGAACGTCTGGTTCGCGAAGCGTTGTCGAGTCCGAATATCGCCAATATGCAGCCGCAGGATGTCATCAATGTAAAACCGTTGATGTCGTTGGTATCGGAATTTTTGGGTACATCGCAGTTGTCACAGTTTATGGATGCGTATAACCCGTTGTCCGAAGTTGAACACAAACGTTTGATTTCCGCATTGGGTCCCGGGGGTCTAAACCGTGAACGCGCCGGCATTGATGTCCGCGACGTACATCCGACGCACTATGGCAGACTTTGCCCCATTCATACACCCGAAGGTGCGAACATCGGTCTGATTAACCACTTGGCGACATACGCGCGCGTTAATCCGTACGGATTTATCGAAACACCGTATTATGTTGTTGAAAACAACAAAATTACAGACAAAATGGTGTACTTGACCGCGGACGAGGAATTGGGCCACAAAATCGCCCAGGGTAACACGCCCATAACCGCGGCGGGTGTCTTGGCCGAAGATATGGTGACGGCCCGTGTGAACGGCGAATTTATGATGGTGCCAAAGGGTGAAATCGACCTGATTGACGTTGAACCGCGCCAGGTTGTGTCCATTGCGACCGGACTGATCCCGTTTATTGAAAGTGACGACTCGAACCGTGCGTTGATGGGTTCGAACATGCAGCGTCAGGCGGTTCCCCTGATGCGTGTTCAGGCCCCGCTGGTCGGAACGGGTATTGAACGCGAAGTGGCGCGCGATTCCCGCACCGGCAAGGTTGCAAAACACAGTGGTGTCGTTGAATCCGTTGATGCGAACCGTATCGTTGTAAAGTGCATGAACAGCCGCAATGTCGTGACGGGTGTTGACATTTATAACTTGGAAAAGTTTGAACGCAGCAACAGTGAAACTTTGATTCATCAGAAACCATTGGTAAAGGTTGGCGACCGCATATCCGCGGGCGACATCATTGCCGACGGTGCGTCTATGAATTACGGTGAACTGGCGTTGGGACGCAATGTGCTGGTTGCGTTTATGCCGTGGCGCGGTTATAACTATGAAGATTCCATCGTTATTTCCGAACGCATTTCACGCGACGACGCATTCACATCAATCAAAATCGTTGAAAAGGAATTCAAGGTTCGCGATACGCAATTAGGGCCGGAAAGCCTGACGCGCGACATCCCGAATGTCAGCGAAGAAGCGTTGAAAAACCTGGACGAATCCGGAATCATTTATGTTGGTGCACGTGTGAAGCAGGGCGACATTCTGGTTGGCCGCGTTTCACCGAAATCCGAAACACTGCTGACACCGGAAGAAGCGCTGTTGCGCAACATCTTTGGTGAAAAGGCTTTGAATGTCAAGGATACCTCACTGAAGGTTGGACCGAATGAAGAAGGTACGGTTATCGGTGTTAATGTTCTGACGCGTCATGGTGTCAAAAAGGACGAACGCACCCAGATGATTGAATTGCAGAAAATCGAAAAGATAAACCAGGACCGCGAAGAAGAAACGACAATTATTGAACGCGGTTTTGCGGATCAGATTTTCCAAATCGCCGAAGGCGAAACAATCGAAAACGGCAGCGGCAGTCTGAAACCCTTTATCGGCAAGAAATTGACCCAGGAAGTGTTTGAAGGCATTCGTGCGGCCGATGTTAAAAAACTGGTTGTAAAGAACAAGGAAGCGCAGGCAAAAATTGATGAACTGCGCGAACAGCATGTTCTGAAATTAAAGGCGTTGAACGAAAAGGCGGATGCGGAAGTTGCCAAGGCGACCGAAAGCAATTCGCTGAACGCGGGCGTCTTGAAAGAGGTCAAGGTTTACATCGCGCACAAGATGAAACTGCAGCCGGGTGACAAAATGGCCGGCCGTCACGGAAACAAGGGTATCGTGTCCAAGGTTGTTCCAATCGAAGACATGCCGCATTTGGCTGACGGAACCCCGGTTGACATTGTTCTGAATCCGTTGGGCGTGCCAAGCCGTATGAACATCGGTCAGATTCTGGAAACGCACCTTGGTATGGCAGCGCGCAGCTTGGGCCAGCAGATTGGCGAAGTCTTGGAAGAAGTCAAGGCAAAGCGTGCGGTCACCGACGATTTGCGCAATATCATGGGCAAGATATACGGCAAGGAAACCGCTGAAAAGTTGGAAAAAATGACCGATACCGATGTCCGGGCAGAGGCGGCGTTGCTGCGCGACGGTGTTCCGATGGCGACCCCGACATTTGACGGTGCGACATCCGACGACATCCACAAGATGTTAAAACTGGCCAAATTGCCGGAAACAGGTCAATTTGACTTGTATGACGGAATGACCGGTGAAAAGTTCGCACGTCCGGTTACGGTCGGCGTGATGTACATGCTGAAACTGCATCACTTTGTTGATGAAAAGATTCACGCGCGTTCCGTCGGCAATTATTCATTGGTGACACAGCAGCCGTTGTCCGGTAAGGCCCACATGGGTGGACAGAGACTGGGTGAAATGGAAGTCTGGGCATTGGAGGCGCATGGTGCGGCCCACCTGTTGCGCGAAATGTTGACGGTGAAATCCGACGATATTGCGGGTCGAAACAAGATGTACGATTCCGTCATCACCGGCAGCAATGATTTCCAAACCGGCACCCCTGAGGCATTTAATGTATTCGTTCGCGAATTGCAGGGCTTGGGTCTGGCGATGACACCAAAGAAAATGGATTAAGTGGGAAGACGTACGTGGTCGGCGGCCGGTGAAATAATTTGCCGGTCGCCCGCACTAAACTTTCACTCTTTTTGAAAGGAGCAAAATAACATGACCAATATGTTGCAGAAAATATTCGGACAAATTGAAACTAAAGAGCAGTTTGACGCACTGCGAATCACCATCGCGTCCCCAGAAGAAATTTTGTCTTGGTCCCACGGCGAAGTCAAAAAGCCGGAAACCATCAATTACCATTCATTAAAGCCGGAGGCGGAAGGTCTGTTTTGTCAGCAGATTTTTGGCCCGGTCAAGGATTATGAATGCGCATGCGGCAAATATAAAAGAATCAAGTACAAGGGACTGATTTGCGAACGCTGTGGCGTGGAAATCGGGCCGGCCTCTGTTCGCCGCGAACGTATGGGGCACATTAAACTGGCGATTCCGGTTGCGCATACATGGTTCCTGCGTGAAGGCAAGATTGCGACATTGCTTAACAATCTGCCGCAGAAAAAATTGGAACAGGTTATATCCTATGACGCGTATATCGTGATTGAACCGGGTTTGACCAATCTGAAGCAGTATGATGTCATCAGCGAAGATGAATATCAAAACGCTGTCGAAGAATTCGGTGCGGACGCGTTCCATGTCGGCATCGGTGCCGAAGGTGTGCGCAGCATTATCGCGAACCTGGACATGGGCGACGAACGCACACGTCTGCGCGCGGAATTGCAGGACACCAAGTCAGAGGCAAAACGCAAAGCGCTTATCAAGCAGTTGAAACTGGTTGAGGCGTTTATGGATTCCAAGACGGATCCGGCATGGATGTTGCCCGACATTATCCCGGTTATTCCGCCGGATATGCGTCCGTTGGTGACTTTGGACGCGGGGCATGTTGCGGCATCCGATTTGAACGATTTGTATCGTCGCGTTATCATCCGCAATAATCGTCTGAAAAGATTTATGGAAATGCACGCGCCGGAAATCATCGTCCGCAATGAAAAGCGCATGCTGCAGGAAGCGGTGGATTCCCTGTTCGACAACGGACACAAGGCGCGCCCAATGGTATCGCAAAACCGTCGCCCGCTTAAATCCCTGTCGGATTCGCTGCGTGGTAAATCGGGCCGTTTCCGTATGAACATGTTGGGTAAACGTGTGGACTATTCCGGCCGTTCCGTTATTGTGTCGGGGCCGACCCTGAAACTGCATCAGGTTGGTTTGCCGAAAACAATGGCGCTGGAATTGTTCAAACCGTTCGTTTATGCACGACTGATGGCGGGTGAATATGCAAATACATTGAAAACCGCACGCAAAATGGTTGAAAACGGCGAAGATGTTGTTTGGGAAATTCTGGAAAAGGTTATTTACGAACATCCGGTTTTGCTGAACCGTGCGCCGTCGTTGCACCGTCTGTCCATGCTGGCGTTTGAACCGGTCTTGACCGAAGGCAAGGCGATTCGTCTGCACCCGTTGGTATGTAAGGGCTTTAACGCCGACTTTGACGGTGACCAGATGTCCGTGCACGTTCCGATTTCATTGGAAGCACAATTGGAGGCGCGCACACTTATGCTGTCGTCGAACAATGTTCTGTCACCGGCAAACGGCGAACCCATGATTGTGCCGTCACAGGACATGGTTCTGGGTGTGTACTACATCTCGCTTATCAATGGTGAACATGACGAAAAATCGCCGCGTTTCGCGAACATGGACGAAGTGCAGTTGGCATTGGAAAACAAGACGATTACGCTGCATACCCCGATTGTTGCGCGTATCAACGGCAAAACTTACAAGACCACGGCCGGCCGCATGATTTTGGGTGAACTGTTGCCGAAATCGGACAAAATGCCGTTTGATTTGGTGAATAAGGTTATGCCGGTTAAGGAAATCAAGGCTTTGTTGGCGACAACATACGAGCGTTGCGGGGACAAGGAAATGATTCTGTTGGCCGACGCGCTTAAAAACACCGGCTTTGAACAGGCGGCGCGCAGTGGTATTTCAATCGGATTTGACGACATCGTTATTCCGGAGGAAAAGAAAGAACTTATCGCGAATGCGGAAAAATCGGCCGAAGAAATTGAAAACCAGTATCAGAACGGTTTGCTGTCCGGTGGCGAAAGACATAATAAGTTGGTCGACCTGTGGCAGAAAACAACCGATAAACTGGGTGATTTGGCGTATGCCGCGCTGGGCAAGACCAGTGGTGACAACTGGAACTCTATCCTGATGATGGCATTGTCCGGTGCCCGTGGTTCCAAGGGTCAGATTCAGCAGTTAGCTGGTATGCGCGGTATGATGGCAAAACCCGACGGTTCGATTATCGAAGTTCCGATTGTTTCAAACTTTAAGGAAGGTTTGACCATGTCCGAATACTTTACGTCAACCCACGGTGCGCGTAAGGGTATGTCGGATACGGCGTTGAAGACCGCGGACGCTGGTTACTTGACCCGTCGTTTGGTTGAATTGGCACACAATACGGTTATTACAGAACACGATTGCGGTACAACGGAATTCATCACCGCAAAGCCGGTATATCAGGGTTCAACCCTGACCGTTGCGCTGGGCGATGTTGTGTTGGGTCGTACGGCGGCGCACGATATTGTTCACCCGATTACCAAGGAAGTCATTGTACCGGCCGGCGAACTGATTACAAAATCGGCCGCAAAGAAAATCAATGAATCGGGCCTGCCGTCGGTTGATGTGCGCAGCGTGTTGACATGTCACAGTGACGGTTTGTGCGCAAAGTGCTATGGTATGGACTTGTCGCGTAATGCGCTGGTGCATGTTGGTGAACCGGTCGGAATTATCGCTGGGCAATCCATTGGTGAACCGGGTACCCAGTTGACATTGCGTACCTTCCACGTCGGTGGTGTTGCATCCGGTGGTGCCGAAAGCCACTTTATAGAGGTTCCGGTTTCCGGTACGGTTAAACTGTCGGGTGTGAATACGATTAAAAACTCTGCCGGTCGTATCGTGGTGTTAAGCCGCAATGGCGAAATATCCATTGTTGATGACAAGGGTGCAAAGTTGTTCACGGCCAGCCTGCCGTATGCGTCAATGCTGATTGTAAATGACGGTGACAAGGTTGAAAAAGGCGCGAAAGTTGCCGAATGGGATCCGTATTCCAATACGATTATTGCGGAAAAAGACGGTATTGTTCAGTTCAACGACTTGGTTGAAAATGTTTCATACCAGGAAGAAGTTGATTCCACAACCGGCATCATTTCGCGCAAGGTTATCAATTGGAAAACCAATACGAAAAAGGCATTGAAACCGGCAATCACATTGGTTGATGAAAAGGGCAATGTAATATCCCTGGGCGGTAAAAAGATTGCGGAATACCTGTTGCCGATTTATTCGGTGTTGAACGTTGCAAATGGTGCAACCGTTGCGGCGGGTGACATCTTGGCGCGTATCCCGGTTCAGGCGAAACGTACCAGCGATATTACCGGCGGTCTGCCGCGCGTTAACGAATTGTTGGAAGTGCGTCGTCCCGCCAACCCGGCATTGCTGGCGGAAATTGACGGTACGATTGAACTGGAGGATGCGAAATCCAAAATCATCATTCGTATTGAACCGGATGATGGTTCCGCACCGGTCGAATACGCCGTGCCAAAGGGTACAAACCTGTTGGTGCGCAGCGGGGACGTTGTGAAAAAGGCTGACAAGTTGGTCGACGGTGACCCGGTTCCGCAGGATATTTTGCGTATCCTGGGCCAGAAAGCATTGGCGACATTTATGGTCGACCAGATTCAGCAGGTTTACCGTCTGCAGGGCGTGGCAATCAATGACAAGCACATTGAAATCATGATCCGCGAAATGACGCGTCGTGTTGAAATCATCAATCCGGGTGATACGGGCTTCCTAATGGGGCAGGTTGTTGACCGTGTTGATTTCGAAGAAGAAAACGCGCGTGTTGCACGCGACAATGGGCGCCTGGCCGAGGCATCACAGGTCTTGGTCGGTCTGACCCGTGCGTCATTGACATCGCGTTCGTTCATATCCAACGCGTCGTTCCAACAGACAACCAAGGTCTTGGTTGACGCGGCGATTAGCGGCGCGACCGACAAACTGCAGGGTATCAATGAAAACCTGATTGTGGGTCGTCTGATTCCGGCGGGTACGGGTGCGTATGTGCACCGTGTTCGCGAAATCGCCCGCGAAGAGGAAAAGGCTGAAAAACTGGCCCGCGATGGTGCCTCGCAGCAGCAGTTGTTGGACATCTAAAAAACAAATGTGCCCGGGCGTTTTCGCCCGGGCACGGGTGTATTCAAATGCATGAAATTCCGGCAATCTTTTGTGATATAGACGGGGTCGTGGCCAAGAAGTTCGCAATACCTGACTATGATCATTTTGGCGAACCGAACCCGAATATGATACGGGTGCTGGAATCGTTGGGGCGGGATTTCACGATTGTTTTTATAACCGGCCGCTGGGCCATGGGCCAGAAAAAGGTTGAAGAATTTATAAACGGTTTGCTGCCGAATATTAAAAAGCGCGTGTTTTGCAAACCGCACGAGTACCCGGGGACAACCGCGGAATACAAACTGGCTAAGATTACAGAGCTAGAGGCACAAGGTTATAAATTCTATCTGGGGTTGGATGATTATACGCCGGTAATCGGACTGATGCACAATCATGGCATGTTTGTCGCCCAGGTAATATCGGATTAAAGTTTTTCTTGCAAAAGTGAAAGATTTAACTAAAATAGCAAACTGTAAATAAAAGGATAGTAAAATGGCAACGCCAAAAAGCAAAACAAGTAAAGCACGTAGCGCACAGCGTCGTTCACATGATGCATTGTCAATCATGCCGGCCAGTGTTTGCAAAACATGCGGTGAAAAGAAACGTCCGCACCACATTTGTCCGGCGTGCGGCGCGAAATAATCAACCGAAAATATCGAAGGGGCAGACTGGCGCGCTGGATTGCGTTGCCTTTCTGCTTTTTTAATGCACCATGTCAACTGAAAAGAAAATAATATCAATTGATGCAATGGGCGGGGACAAGGGACCGGCCGCGGTAATGGGCGGCATGAACCAGTTCCTGTATCAAAACGGCGAAGACGGCGTATTTTTTCGCGTATTTGGTGATGAAAAACGTCTGAACAAGTTATTGGCGAAATATCCGCGTGTGGCGCGCAATTGCGAAATCATTCATGCGCCAAATGCGATTAAGGGTACAGACAAGGTTCGCGACATAATCCGCCATGCCCAGGATACATCAATGTATATGGCAATCAAAGATGTGCGCGAGGGCAATTCCGCCGCCGTTGTCAGTGCGGGAAATACCGGTGTGCTGATGTCGCTGGCCAAACTGGCGCTGAAAACAATTGACGGGATTTCGCGCCCTGCGATTACGACGATGTTGCCGTCGGGTGGCGGGGATTCGCGTGTTGTGTTGCTGGATTTGGGCGCAAATGTTCAATGCGACGAAGAAAACCTGTTTGATTTTGCGGTCCTGGGCAGCGTTTATGCCGAGGTTATCGGCAAAATGGGCAAACCGAAACTGGGCATTTTAAACATTGGCGAAGAAGACACCAAGGGCAATGAAAAATTACAGCATTTGAACAAGATTCTGCAGGAGCACAAGGATGAATTGCCGTACGAATATATCGGATTCGTAGAAGGTAATGACATCAGTGCCGGAAATGTTCAGGTCGTTGTCACGGACGGTTTTACAGGCAATATTGTTTTGAAAACGGTGGAGGGAACGGCGAAACTGATAAAGCGCGTTTTAATGGATAACTTAAAAAAATCATTTCTGGCGATTATCGGGGCGTTTTTCCTGGTTCATGTTTTCAAGCGGTTAAAGCATAAAATTGATCCGCGTTCTTATGCTGGGGCCATGTTCCTGGGGTTGCGCGGGTTTGCGGTAAAGACGCACGGAAACAGTGATGCGCTGGCGTTTGCGAACGCAATACGGCATGCGTCGGATTTGACCGGTGCAAATTTGAATGATGTTATTGCGGCGCGCGCGCATGCAATTGCACATGTTCGTGCCCAATTACAGAATGATGCGGTCACTGAATAAAAAAAATAAATATAAATTAAAAGTTAATAATCCCGCGGTTCGCGGGATTTAATAGTTGTAAATTATTGTCTTTTGTGATAAAATATTAACCAACTCAATGGGAATTGGGTTGTAGGCTTTTGCGAGCCTGTTTGCTCGGTGGGAAACAGTGATTAGAGATCGTTAATATATTCGGTTTATTAGCTGTTTTATCATCGTTAAATCCGCCCGACTAGTATATTGTCGGGGGGCTGCCGTTATATAACAGGGCTTCCCGAAAGCGGCAGAATCAATAGCAAACTGATTTCGCAAACTCCCCGACCGTCATTCCTAAATTGACGGTTATTTTAATTTGAAAAGAGGGCGGTATGCAAAAAAAATTTTTAATTACGGCACTGTTGTTATGTTATGAATCCGTTGGATATGCCTCAACTGAACTGACAACTGCGCTTGATAATGTACGCCAGAATTGTGGCAATATTTCGGCGGAATTATTAGACATGAAAACAATGGCTGGCATAAATACAGGCGTGACCGCGGTGGGGGCCGTGGCTGGTGGCGCGGCCACAGCGGTTGGTGTCGCTAAATCTTCGCTGGATGCGCAATTAGAGGCATTTGAAAAACTGCCAATGTTGAAGATTGAAGATGAACGTGCGTTTGAACAAGAATTGAGGGATTATGCACGCAATTTGGAAAATATGAAGACAGCACTTAATGATAAAGGTGATGAAAAATCTAGAAAACTTGGAAATTGGCGTACGGGTCTGTTGGCAACAAATACCGCCACAAATATTGCTGGTGCGGCTATTGCGGGTTCAAACCGTATAAAGGGTGATTTGCAATCGCAAATTAATAACTGTATTTCAGGTATTGATAATCTGTCGCGTGTATTGGGTCAGGCGCGTGTATTAGGTACGGATTCAGATGCAGATATAATTCGTGCGCAGAAAGTTGTAACAGAATGTGGCATGTGGGCTACCGTAAACTTATCCAGTGTGAATAAGCGTGCGAATGGTGCAACGGCATCCAGTGGTGTTGGTGCTGGACTTGGATTGGCGGGAACAATATCTAGTGTAATGGCCAATTCAAAAAGCGTGCGTAGTGGCGACGAGCAAAAAGAAAAGAATTTGAATACTATGGCAAATGTAATGGCGGGTGGTGCAACGGTTGCATCGGTAACCGCGACAGTGTTCAACGCAACACAAATATCTGCAATTAAACGCGCGGCCGAAGTTGCCGACAGATGTGAGGAGGCTTTAAAATGAAAAAAATAATTGCAGCCATTGGGCTTTTAATGATAGTTGGCACAAGTATGGCGGACACACCATCAACTTATCTTGACTTACACACCCCTGTTCGGTGGTATGCAGACGCACTGAGAAGAGCTTTTTTTAATGCATTGAGGAGTGTTAATTATGGTATATTAGAGGCTGACGAGATTTGGAAAAGTTTTTATTCGCACTTGAATGCAAAGGACGGTGTTGTAACAATCAGTCCAGCAGAAATTTTATTCCAGTGCATGTCTGTATATCAAGGGCCGAATGCTATCAATGTTTGTTTGGAAACGTCCATAGATGCAATTCGTAGACACAATAATTTGGTTACTAAATATACAGAAGCCGGTTTTGCAGCGTTGGATGATACCAGTACAAAAATACAATGGAACGTGTTAGAATACAGTAATATTATGAAAGAGGTTTTTGGTGATGCGTATGGGGCATTTAGTGACCCATTTTATGGTTATATGCAATCTGTAAATGATATGGCTTCGTTGGGCGATATTCGTACTGAATGCGAATCTATATTGCGTGATGATGAAATTGCACGCAGGCTAAATGCGGATTCGACCACTTGCCAGAGATTTATTGAGGCTATGGCAAAAATTCATAATCAATATAAAAGGTATTATACTAATGAGCAAATTATAGGAGTAAATAAATGAATGAAAAAAATCAAACGCGTGATTGGATTGCAAACAGTCTGATTATGACTTATTTGGAAGACACGTATAAAAAAATCAGTGATGCTGTTGCCGATTATGGTTATATCAATCGCGAGGTGACGACCGGTGCACGGGCAAGTCAAATGGTTGAATATATGTTTGTTGTGCCACGCACCGGCGCGGGCGATAAATTTGCCGCAATTGCGGCAGACCTGGGTGTAGAAATCGCACCAGAAATATTGAAAATAGACGGTGTGCCGCGTAACGGTTTTCTAATGCGGCGCGGCGGGAATCGTAATTTGATTATGGTTGAAATGGTGCGTCAGGTGGTGAAATCCGAACGCGCACGTGCAGCTATGATTCAACATGCAGCACAAATGCAGAAGGCAAAGTAAATGTATCTGCGATAAAAAAATCCCGCGAAATGCGGGATTTTATTTTTTATGACTCTTCGTCTTCTATTTCTTCGTCTTCGTCAATGTCAATGGCGTTCAAGTCGATTTCCTTGGGCACGCCCAGAATATCTTCTATTTTTTCAGATGCCTCGTCCAAATCAATCTTGTGCAGGATTGCAAATTCCTGGGCCATGCGTTCCAGTGCGCGCAGGTATAATTGACGCGCCGAAAATGTCATGGTGTCGGCCGCGCTGCGCCGTTGCAGGTCGCGTACAACCTCGGCCAGTTTCATTGGGTCGCCAGAGTTTATGTTTTCTTCGTATTGTGCCGCGCGCCGCGCCCAAATCATGCGTTTTGCGCCCGCCTTGCCCTTGGCGGCGGCGATTGCCTCGTCCATCTTTTTGGATGTGATTAACGGACGCAAACCCGAAATTTCCGCCCGTTCCAACGGTACGCGCAGAGTCATGTGGTTGCGTTCAAAATCAATCACCAGCATCTTGATTTTCTGGTCGCCGATGGTTTGTTCTTCTATGCGTAATAATTTGCCGACACCCTGGGTCGGATACACTACATATTGTCCGGTCTTAAAATCTAATTTCTTGCTTGCCATATTGCATACTCTTTACGGTTGCATTCTCTCATTACCGGATATTATATCACAAAAATTAGGAAAAACAAACATTTGGCATAAAATAAATTCGGGCCCAAATGGGCCCGGATTTTTATCGCAATATGCGTCGTGCGCCGCCGGTTCGCCGTATGCTGGATGCACGGTCGGCCTCGGTCGAAACACTGGGGGTGGTGCATATCCATTCGCCGTTCTGCAAAATTGCGGTCTTGCCGTCTGCGCAGTCCGGCTGTTCTAGGCGCCATGCAAAGCACGAACCCTTTAAATATGATGTGTATGTTGCGGTATCGTCGCCGCCGCGTGTGTATGCGCCATATTCCGGATTCCATGCGCCCATGACTTCGCCACTGCACCATTTGCGGTCGCCAAAGCATTCGACGCAATTGCCGTTTGCATCACACAGTTCCTGGGATGCGGATGTTGCGCGATACCCGGATGCCGCGGCGTTGCCAGACCCCATTGATTTCCCGGTTTCCAAATCACGGCACCATAATTTTTGACATTCGGCGGCGGGAATACCGTCAATTTTGGAATGGGTCGCCAAGACATATCCCGGCCCGCATGATGTAAAGGCGGCATGTGCACTTGTGGTTATGGCAATCAATAAGATGGAACAAAATATCTTTTTCATTTTTATTCTCTCGACATACCTATTTTACACATTTTTTAGTCGTTTTGCAAACATGTTTTGTTGTTTATTGCCCCAATCCAGCCGGTGTAAAACGACCGACATTGTTAAACAGTTCCTGGATTGCGTTCAATTCGATTGCCGCCGGGATTTCCGTTTCACCTTCGTCAATCATGACGTGCGGCAAATCCGCATCGTGCAGAACGCGCGTTTGTGTCACGCGGTTTCCATTAACCCAGGCCAGCAGAACCGTGCGGTTTGTGTATGTTTTTTTCAACGGCCCGCGGTAATTTTCGTCCGCCCCGTAATAAATCCAGACGGTATCGCCATAGATTGTCTTTACCTGGGGGGCGCCGATTTCATCCTGTAATTGAGAGGTTGTTTTTATTGACGCAATTTCCGATTCCAAATCGGCCGGAAATACATAGCCGCGATGCTTGGTCTGAAACGTGCAGGCACACAGCATTGTCGCAAAAATCAAAATAATTTTTTTCATACCATAAATTTACAACAAACATCGCCCCGCATGCAACCGAAAATATTGATAAACAAAGAAATAAAAAATCCCCCGTTCTGGGGGATTTTTGTCCGCCGACAATGGCAAGGGATTAACCTTCGCCGTTGACTTTTTTGTTCGGTTTGTTCTGCATTGCAAAGTGTGCAATGTATTGCTTTAGTTCGCGCTTGTAGCGGTTATTATCCTCGGCCATTTCAACCAGGTGGTCAAAATTCGGATTTGCCGCACGCGCCGCACCAAAACGCGATTCCGTCTTTAGGAAATCCGCCAACGGTGTCGGGTTTTCAGTCTGGGAATCCAGCGATAGCGGATTTTGTCCCGCGTCAATCAGCATCGGGTTAAACCGATATAGCGGCCATGCACCCGTTGATACCAGTTGCGATTGATGTTCGGGGCCGTTTTGTAATTGGAACCCGTGCGCGATACACGGTGCATACGCCAATATTATCGACGGACCGGGGAATGCGGCGGCCTCTTGAAATGCGCGGGCGGTTTGTACCGGGTTTGCCCCCAGGGCAACCTGTGCAACATATGCGCCCGACATCATCGCAATCATGCCCAGGTCTTTTTTCGCATGTTCCTTGCCGCCGATGGCGAATTTCATGCTGGCGCCGAACGGGGTTGATTTTGACTGCTGGCCGCCGGTGTTGGAATAACCCTCGGTATCCAGAACCAGAATGTTCACATTTTCGCCACTGTGCAAAATATGATCCAGACCGCCGTATCCGATATCATACGCCCAACCGTCGCCGCCGATAATCCATACGGACTTGTCAACGATTTCACCAATCAAACTCATCGCCATGCGCGCGCGCGGGCTATCGATTGTCGCCAGTTTTTTTCGCAGCATGGTTTCCGCCTCGCGCTGCTTTGCAGGGTCTGTTTCATTAAACATTTCCTCAACATTGGGGATATTTAATTCAAATAGCAGCCCCTTTAACGTATTGCGCTTTTGATTCAAGGCAAGGCGCATCCCCAGGCCATATTCCGCATTGTCTTCGAACAAGGAATTTGACCATGCCGGCCCGCGGCCGCCCGCATCGCGGGTCCATGGTGTTGTCGGCAAATTCGCCCCGTAAATGGACGAGCATCCCGTCGCATTCGCGACGACCATTCTGTCACCGAACAGGTGGGACAGCATTCTGATATACGGTGTTTCGCCGCACCCTGCGCATGCGCCCGGGAATTCAAAATAATGCGGCAACATTTCAATATGCTTTGGCAGATTCAGGTTCAACTTTTCGCGCGGCACATCCGGTATTTCAAGCGCTGCGTCAAACGCCGATTGATTTTTTTCGGCTACCTCGTTATAGGGCGCCAATGCCAATGCCTTGACCGGGCAGTTTTTGACACAGATGTTGCACCCCGTGCAATCCGCCGGCGAAATGTTTAGTGTAAAGTACATGTCGGGTCCGAGCTCCGGTGTTTTCATCGGAACAACAATGATACCTTTGGCGCGGGCCTTTTCCGCCTCGTCTGCCGTCATGGCTTTGATGCGTATCGCGGCGTGCGGACACAGTGTTGCGCATTTGCCGCACTGTATGCACTTTTCCAAATCGCATGTTGCAACGCGGTCTGATACGGCGCGCTTTTCATATTTTGCGGTGCCGACCGGATATTGGCCGCCACCGAATTCGCCGTCAACGCGGAATCGGGAAACCGGGATTGCGTCGCCACGTTGTGCGGCGATTTCACCCAATGTGCCTGCAATTTCCGCGGGCGCGTCCGCAGTCATGGACGGCGCAAAATCCGGTGCAAAACTTGATACCGACGACGGCAACTGATATTCATGCAGGAATTCCGACGCACGGTCAACCGCGGCCCAGTTTGCCTCGACCACATCCATGCCCTTTTTCTTGTATGTTTTTTCAATTGCAACCTTGGCTGACTTGGCGGCGACCGCCGGGTCAATAACATGTGTCAGGTTAAAGAAATTCAACATGATAAATGTGTTGATGCGATTACCCAGTCCCAGTTCCGCCGCCGCACGGTTCGCGTCCAGGAAATACACCTTGGCCCGCATGCGGATAAGGTGCTCCTGCGCGTCCCGCGGCAGGTTTGCAAACGCTACATCCGGCGCCATGGATGTGTTAATCATCACCGTGCCGCCGGCGCGAAGCCCGCGGAACACGTCAAAGCGGCGCGCAATCATAAAGTTTGAAACGCTGATGAAATCGGCGACTTCTATCAAATACTGGCTTTTAATCGGGGCGTCGGAAAAGCGTATGTGCGACGCGGTCAGGCCGCCGGACTTTTTCGAATCGTATACGGCATAAGACTGCGGATACAAATCCGAATTTTCACCAACGATTTTTACAATGTTTTTTACCGCGCCGACGGTGCCGTCCGAACCGATGCCGTATAAAATGGCCGTTTTGAAATTCGGATCTTCGACCGCAAACGCCGGGTCGGTCTTTAGCGACAATCCCGTCAAATCATCATCAATGCCGACGGTGAAATTATGCTTTAATGTATCCCGCATCAGGTTTTCATAAACCGCCTTGACATCACGGGGCTTGAATTCCTTGGACCCCAGGCCATAGCGACCACCGAATACCGCCGCCGTGTCCCCAACAACGGTTTTAACATCCTGATACAATGGTTCGCCGATTGCGCCCGGTTCCTTGGTCCGGTCCAGAACCGCGATGCGCTTTACCGATTTTGGCAACGCCGCGCGGAACGCGTCGACCGGGAACGGCCGGTACAGATGAATTTTTATCAAGCCCAGACCCGCCGGCAAATGCGGCAATGTTTCTTCAATCGTTTCGCAGGCGCTGCCCATGGCGACAATGATGTTTTCCGCGTTTGCGTCGCCCACATAGTCAACCAGATTATATTTGCGGCCGGTAAGTTTGGCGAATTTATCCATGCATTCCTGAACAATTTCGGGTGTTTTGAAGTACAGCGGGTTGGCCGCCTCGCGTCCTTGGAAATATACATCGGGGTTTTGTGCGGTCCCGCGGATTGTCGGATTGTCCGGCGTCATGCCGCGCGCGCGGTTGGCCAAGACCAATTCGTCCGGAATCATTTCATGCAGAACTTCGTCCGGAATGCGTGTCAAAATTGATTCTTCGTGGCTGGTGCGGAACCCGTCAAAGAAATGCAAAAATGGCACGCGAGACCGCAGGGTCGCCGCATGCGCGATTGCGGCCATGTCAGACGCCTGTTGCACATTGTGACTGGACAGCAATGCAAACCCGGTCGAACGCACGGACATAACATCACTGTGGTCGCCAAAGATTGACAGCGCATGCGTTGCAAGTGCGCGCGCCGCGACATGCATTACGAACGGTGTTTGTTCGCCGGCGATTTTATACATGTTCGGAATCATCAGCAACAGGCCCTGTGACGCGGTGAATGTCGTCGCGAGAGACCCCATCTGCAACGCGCCGTGCATTGCGCCGGCGGCGCCCGCCTCGGACTGCATTTCAATTATTTGTGGGATGGCGCCCCATATATTCTTTTTATGCTGGAATGACCATTCATCGGCCAATTCACCCATAGTGCTACTGGGGGTAATGGGATAAATCGCGGCAAAATCCACGCATCTGTATGCGACGTCGGCCGCCGCCCAATTTCCATCAACAATCAATTTTGACATTTGTGTAATCCTTGTTTTTTACCGGTCAAATGATACCCCCATTTGTCCCCAATGGCAAGAATAAATCTATTTCAGATGTTTTGACGGAAGTCCTTTTTTGTGATATAATGCATATTATCAATCAAGCACAAAGGTGGGAAACATGGCACCGGTAATCAGCGAACATTCATTTATTGAAATGATGAAATCATTTTCCAAATTATCCGATGATAGGTTGGGGCAGTTGATAAAACAGGGCAAGGATTTTGTTCCGCAGTCGGTTGCCGAAACCGTGGCGCGCGGATATTGGAACAGTGCGGTTATTCACATGGTGGGCGACCGCTACGCCCTGCGCCCGACGCCGCCCAAACCACAATCCGTGCAGCCCACGCCCGCCCAGTCACGACCGCAACCTGCCGCACAACCGGCGCCCGCTGCACCGCAACATATGTCATCGGTCACGCAGCCTGCGCCCGCACAAAATGCTTCCAATTCATTTTTTAATGCTGTTATCGGCCGGGTAGAAACGCCAAAGGTCAAAGATCCCCTGACGCGGACGGGTTTGTTCGTAAAGGATATGAATATTTATATTCTGGACGGGGTTCAGCGTCAAACGGGACACAAGCTGGCGGCATTTCGCTTAAGTGTCAACAATGTTGTCAAAGAGGCGATTGACAGCATGGACCCGGAAAAGCAAGACGAACTGTTGTCGGAATTGGCTTTGGCAAATGGCGGCAATGCAAAAAGAAATCCATGTATAAAGATTTATGTCAATTGCCCAGATGCCCAGATTGACACGCGTGCGAACAAGATACTGGAATCCTTGGCCAGTGCAAAGTGTCAAGGCGTCGAATTGGATATAAACATTGTTGGTAATGGGGATGCGGCATGGGCGCGCGTTTTGCCAAATGTTGAACGATATGTTGTCCCACAGCCACTTGTCAATATAATCGAACATCAGTCCCAGAAATAAAAACACCGCCCAAACGGGCGGTGTGTGATTTAATGTGCTGCAATTATTTCTTTTTTGCGACCAATGCGCGAAATTCCGTGCTGGGGCGGAAAGACGCAACGCGGCGCGCACTGATTACCGCCGGCGTGCCCGTCTTTGGGTTGCGGCCCATGCGCGCGGACTTGGTCAGAATCTTGAAACTGCCTAGCCCTGCGAACTTAACCTCTTCCCCGTGAATAAGTGATTCACGAATTTCATCAAACACAACATCAACCAGTTTATACGCATCCGCCGTCGTCAGACCAAACTTTGCGCGCAAACGGTTTGCCAGATCATTTCTTGTTATCGTTGCCATTTCCTTACACCCTAATCAATGCCGCACCCCAGGTCAGACCACTGCCAAATGCAGGATACAAAATCAACTGACCCGGTTTGATAAAGCCGTTATCCATTCCATACGCCAATGCCAGCACGCCGGACGCACCGCTGGTATTCGCATGCTTGTCCACCGTGACCAGAATCTTTTCCAGCGGAAATCCCAGACGCTGCGCACCGCTTTGAATAATGCGCAAATTTGCCTGATGCGGGATAATCCAATCGACATTTTCCGCGGTAATGCCCGCATGCTGCATGATATAATTTGCAGCCTCTGGCATCAGGGTCACGGCCTTTTTATAAGTTTCGGGACCGTTCATTATAATCCGGTGATCCGTTGACCCGTGCAGCATTTCAAATTCGCGGCCGTCGGCCATTACAACCGTGTCGATAATCCCAGAATAACTGGATGTTGACCGTTCAAATATCATTGCGCCCGCGCCGTCGCCGAACAGAACCGCCGTGCTGCGGTCATTCATATCGATAAAGCGCGACATTTTTTCCGCACCGATAATCAGTATTCGGTCGTGGATTCCAGATGTGAAAAACGCCCGCGCGCAATGCAGTGCGTAAATATAGCCCGTGCATGCGCCGCGCACATCAAACGCCGGCACATTTTTCTGTGCGCCGAGTTTACCCGCCACCTGAACCGCGACGGACGGAAAATCCAATTCCGGCGATGTTGTGGCCGTTATTATCAGGTCAATATCGTCAATCGTCAGACCCGCCGACGCCAACGCGCGTTCTGATGCCACGACAGCCATATCAACAACCGTTTCATCATCCGCCGCGAAATGCCGTTCGCGCATACCCGTGCGCTGGACAATCCATTCGTCGGTCGTATCCATGATTTTTTCAAAATCCTGGTTGGTGACAATCCTTTCTGGCAAATAAGAACCATAGCCTATCAGTTTGCTGCCCATATACCCTTCCTTTTGATTAGTTTGAAGCATTATACAAGTGGCAACCACAACTTGCAATATTAAAATAAAAGGAATAAAATACATTTCGCCGTCCCCATAGTTCAACAGGATAGAACAAGTTCCTCCTAAGAATTAGATGCAGGTTCGAGTCCTGCTGGGGACGCCAAGAATATCTAAATAATAGACGCCAAGAATTATCTAAATAATAAATGCCCCGAATGGGGCTTTTATTAAAACTGGGTTTTGAAACCAACGCGGGCGCCGTCCATGCCGACCGCGACATCAACACCCTTGGGTACATATTTATCCACCAAAACCCAGGTGAACAGTGCCGATACCGCCGCCCCCGCCAAAACATCGTGCCAATAATGCGCGCGGACCTCTACACGACTCCAGCCGGCGACCAGGCTCATTGCATATGGAATAAGCGCCGGTTTCCAACCATACCTTTTGTGAACAAACATTGCCCCGGAAAATGCGCCCGCCGCATGGCCGCTGGGGAAAGATTTTTTATCCCCGCCGTTTGGTCGCCGTTCCAGTTCCAGGGCTTTTATACCCTCGCTGGCCACCTGGGCGGCCAGTATGGATTCGCCAAGTTGTAGCGTCCCGGCCCAATCTTTGGCCATAATTGTCATCCCCAGCGCGTATGTGGGACTCATGACCATCATGACATCCCCCAGTTTGTTTTTACTGCTAAATGGTCCGCCGGCATGCGCCCTGGTCGAAACCAGCAGCAGAACCAGCCCCGACAGCAACACCGCCATCAGTATATTAAGTTTTTTTGACATCGCCAGACTCCTTGTTTTGTGCGGTTAATCAAACAAAACACCACCAAATAAATCTGGTGGTTGGAGCTTACTAACAATGTGTTGAAATTGTCGTGCTTATTCAAAATATTGGGCACACTCCAACCGCATAACAGGTTGGAGATATTTTATGTCATCGCTGACATCAACACTGCGGGTTAGTAAGACCCAACGACGAGATCCCCGTCGTCAGCACGGATTAAATCACATAAGATTTTTAAGGTCAAATGGTAATTTACGCGAATTTGTGCCTACCTTTATTGATTTGCAAATGAAAAAAATATATTTATAATTATCAGCCATGAAGAACAAAGCCGTAAAAATTGGAATAGTCGCAAGCATCGTCCCGCACATATTTTGTTGCGGTTTGCCGATTGCACTGTCAATCATTGGATTGGTGGCGCCCGAATCTGCGCATTTTCATATAATCCCCGAATGGTTGGAACCGTGGATATTTGTGTTTTCGGCGGGAATGCTGGGGGTGTCGTGGGTGCTGGTTATGCGCGAATGCAAATGTGAATGCGAACATTGTCACGGCGGGCACACGCACCGGCCCCAAAAAATTATTCTGGGTATTGTCACGGTCATATTTATAATCAGTATACTGCTGCATATCGCGGCGCATCATTAAAAACGGGGCAGGTGCCCCGGTTTTTATTTTAATTCATTTATCCATTTTTCGACACTCGCCCCATCCGTTTGCATGTCGTGGCCGTCAAATTCAATTTCAATTGATGTGCCGACCGTTGCGCCGCCGGATTTGGCAATCGCCTGCATGTCGCGTACACCGGTGCCGGCCCAGCCCGCGTGCGTTATGTATACATCAACGCGCCGTGATGCAAAGTCTGTACTGCTTAAAAAAGTGCGAACGGCCGGCGCCATTGTGTACCACCATGTCGGGGTGCCGACGATAATGTGGTCGTAATTTGATATGTCAATTGGCGCGATTTCGGGCGTGTGTTTTGCGGCGACATCGCCCTTGGCGCGTTCCACTATTTCATCATATGTTCCGGTTATCGGCGTGGCAGTTTTTATTTCAATCGCATCCGCGCCGATTGCATGCGCGATTTTTTCCGCGACTTTGCGTGTATTTCCACTTAACGAGAAAAAAACAACCGCTGATTTGTTCTGCATTTTTATTCTCCTATCTCTTTGACCCATGCGTTAATCGTGTCGCGTGAACTGGACGCTTCGCTGCCGCGGATTGCGATGCCGTTTTTGTGAGCCGACTGCGGTGTCAATTTTTCAATGTCGGTGTGAACACTGCCGGCGCCGCTGCCTTCGTGTGTGTTGAACGGCACGACCGTTTTGCCCGACATGTCGGTCGTTGTTAAAAATGTATGAACCGGCCCGGCCATGGTTCCCCACCAGCACGGCGAACCGACAAAGACCGTGTCATATTGGCTCATGTCCGGCGTAGCGGCGATTGCCGGGGAATTGCCGGATTCAATTTCTTCCTTGGCAACAACCGTCGCTGGTCTGTATTCGTCGGGGTAATGGTTTGCATCGGCGGTTGTAATTTCAAATATGTCGGCACTGGTGGCATCCCGTATCATTTCCGCAATGGTTTGCGTGTTGCCGGAACGCGAATAATAAGCAACCAATGTTTTTGCGTCGGCCCCGCCCGCCAGCATCGCGACCAGACCGAATAAAGCCAATGTTATTTTTTTCATTTTTTCCCTCCGTTTTTATTTATCCAAATCAACGAGCTTGTATTTGCGGTGCCCCAGACCATGCTTTTCCGCGGCCTCTATCGTTCGCAGGCCGTTTCGTTCATGAATCCGGTTCAATAACGCCGCATTGTTCGGGGCCGCCGTCACCATGTCGATTCCGGCCTGGTCAATGGCGACGGGGTCGGTTGACACCAATATTCCTATGTCGTGAATATCGGGTTCGGCCGGATTGCCGTTGCAATCACAATCAATGCTGATGCGGTTAAGAACATTTATGTAAAGCATGTTGTCCGCGCCGACATAATCGATAACCGCGGCGGACGCATCCGCCATGGAATCAAGAAATGCATCCTGTTCCCCGTGCCACGGGTCATCCTTGCTGGTGCCGCCGGAATGAATCCATGCCTTGCCCATGCGTGATGCAAAGCCGATTGAAATATTTTTCAATGCGCCGCCATAGCCGGCCATTTGATGCCCCTTGAAATGCGACAAAATTATGTATGACGGATAATTTGCAAAATGCGTTCCGACATAATTTTCTGAAATGCGCAACGGGTTCGGAACGGTGATGGCCATGCTGCCTTCTTCGTCTTGAATATCAACGGGGGCGACATCCAAAAATCCGTGTTCGCGAATAACGCGCCAATGTTCGTCGCTTTGCGCGCGGCGGCCGTCATACCCGGTATTGCATTCAACAATGGTTCCGTGAACCTGTGATGCTAGGTCGCCGATTAACTCCGGCCGCAGGTAGTTGCTGGCGGGTGGTTCGCCGGTGGACATTTTGATGCCGACCGCACCATTTGGTGTCCAGCCCGCCGCATTATACGCGCGCACCAATCCTGCGGCGGAAATATCACGCGAAAAATATACTGTTGGCAATTTTGACTCCTTATACTTATAAATTCCGAATCCGACCGCGCCCAATACGACCGCCGCCACACCAATAAAAACAAATGATTTCATAATTTTTCCTCCTTGACTTTATGCATTATAAACCCTAGACTTAACTCTAACGCAAGAGGTTTTTTATAAAATGAGAATAGGTGAAGTTTCAAAGATGACCGGATTGTCCGAGCACACATTGCGGTTTTATGAAAAATCCGGATTATTACCGCAAATTGCAAAGCGTCGCGGCGGCATACGCGATTTCGGCCCGAATGATATAAATGCGCTGGGGATAATTGAGTGTTTGAAAAAAACCGGGATGAGTTTGACTGATATTCGTCAGTTTATGGAATGGGTCGCCGTCGGCGATGACAGCATACAGCAGCGATATGACATGTTCGTCGAACGCAAACGCGTCGCCCAGGAACAATTGGAATCCTTGAACAAAACATTGGAAATAATCGATTTCAAAATCAAGTATTACGCCAAGGCACTAAAGGCGGGAACGCTTGCCATATATGACGGTAAAAAACCACGAATGCCGGATTTTTTCAAATAAGTAAAATGCCGCGTGGGCGGCATTTTTTTACGCGTTTTATTTACACAAATTTTTCCGGCACCAGTCGCGTCATCACCTTCAATATTCGGCGGAAAATGGTGGTGTCGGGGCTGCGATGATATACACGCGGCGCCGGGTCGCCCGGACGCATTCCCGTCCAAACAGGCTGCCCGTCGTCCAGTGTCACATGCCATGATGTCTGCGTGTCCTTTATAATCATGTCGCGCAATTTCTGGGCGAAATCACGGCTTTCAAATATCGCGACATTTTCGGTGTTGAAATACGCGCTGCGCGGATCCAGGTTGAAACTGCCTATCCATGAAATGTCGTCGTCAAACACAATTGTTTTGCTGTGCAGAACGGAAAAACTAGACTGCTTTCGTTCGCGGTCATGCTGCTTGCCGCGCAGATTTTCCGCCGACAACATAAATTCATAAACGTCCGCACCCGATTCAATCAGTTTCTTGCGGTATTTTTCCCACTTGGCATAAACCGTCGGCGCATTTGTAGACGCCAGCGAATTTGTCACAATGGTCAGGTGGACGCCGGAATTTTCCTCGCGCAGCATGTGTTCCAGACCACCTTGGCCCGGGACAAAATACGCCGCCGACAAATAAACATTGTTGCGGGTTTTATCCCACAGGTTTTGCAGCGCGGTGATAATTTCGCCGCGATACAATTCTTTTTCGCGCATGGTCATTTCAACCTTTTGCGGGGGGTCGGCCAAGAACTTTCCGTGTCCCCAACTGAAGTCAAATTTTTTGGTTTTGTATTCGCGCTGCGCCATGGAAATAATCGTGTTGTACTTGCGCAGTTCATCCGCACCTTCGGTCTGCAGACGTTGGAATTTCCCTTCTAATTTGCGCATGGCCTTTTTGGAGTTTGCCTTTGGGAAAACAGATGCCGGAATCGCCAGGTGATGCGTCCAGTATTCATTAAAACTTTGCGTTGCATAACGCGTCATGTCCCCCAGGAACAATACGTCCGTATCGGAGAAATTTGATGCCGTTTCCGGATAGAAATAATTGCTGCCCACATTGCGGCCGCCCGTTATGTACGCAACATTGTCAACAATGAACAGTTTGTTGTGCATGCGCGAATTCAGTCGGTTGAAATCCATTAAAAACTGCGGATAATACAACAGGCGCGTGCGGTTTGATACGGTGTTGAAAACCTTGACCTCTATATTCGGGTGCTGGTTCAGCAAAATCACATCGACAATGTCCGACTGTGTGCCGTAATCGTCCAGCAGTATTCGCACCTTGACCCCGCGGTCGGCGGCCTTTTTCAGTTCGCCGATTAAAATGTGGGATGTGAAATCATTGCTGTAGATATAGGTTTGCAAATCAATGGTCTTGGTCGCCATGCGTGCAAAGGCCGCACGAATAACAAACGCGGATAGGCCGTCTTCGATAAGTGTGGCACCACTGATTTCAGACCCGTTTGTCAGTTCCCCGGCATAGCACTGTGCAATCGGGGTCTGCATGGGGTCGTAATCAAAATCGGCGTCGGTTATTTTTGCCTCATATCCGTTCAGGCGCGGGTCGCGCGTTGTCGTCGGCACAGTTGTGCACCCGAACAGCGGCAGCGCCACCAGACACATTGATACTTTCTTGAATTGCGAAAACATTTTCCACCCTAAAAAATTCTTTTTGGCGATTATATACATCACTGCAATATTTTACAAGAAAATTCATTAAAAAACATAACCTTTTTTCGCGGGGCGAATATGCAAAACATTTCAAATCGCACATTGTCAAACGCCTATTTTTCATTTGATTGCAGGGCGCCATTGTGATAAAATTATCATAATAGAAGGGAAGATTCCGTATGAAAAGATTTATTGCCGTGTTAAGTGGATTATTGGTTTTGCCCGCATTTGCGGAGGTTGCGCCAATATATTACGATGACGAAATTGAAATGACCGATGACGGTTATGTTCAGTTTGGCGCGGAATACGAAGAAATTGCGCCGGATCAGGCCAATACGCAGCCGGCCCCCCAGCCGACGGTGTCGCCGGCCGTTGTCGCAACGCCCACGGCGCGCGCAACGCGCAATGCGGGCCGCAATACAACGACCGCAACACGGGTCGTGTCATCCAATACCGGAAACGTATCACCGCGTGGCACATCTTCGCGTACGGCCGGCACACGCACCGCGACCGTCACCGCGCGCAGTACAACGGCGGCCAACGGCACGGTTGCGCCCCGCGCCGCATCATCGACAAGAACTGTTCGCCCGACATCCACCGCGCGCAGTGCCACAACCACTAATTCGGCCACGACAACCGCCACACGGCGCAATACCGTCACAACATCGGGCGGAAATAATGTTGCCGCGCGCGCATCGATTATTCAGTCAAACACGGTGACGGCGCCGCTGTACACCGGCCGCGTCGGCGTTCGCGGAACCACCGCGTCCGTCAGTGCGCGCGTTCCGTCAATTCAAATGGGTCTGACCACGGATAGCGGTACAACCACATCCACGGCAACGACCACCGCAACAATGGATGAATTGGCGCAAATCACCGATTTTTGCAAGGCACAGTACACATCGTGTATGGATAATTTCTGTAATGTGCTGGACGATAATCAGGGGCGTTGCAGCTGCAGTTCCAATCTGGCCAATTATGAAAAGACGGAACAGGCATTGAAAAAGGCAACCGAAGAATTGCAAAATGTTGCGCAAAACATGCGCTACATCGGTTTAACGGCCACCCAGGTCGAGAGCTTGTTCCAAGCGACCGAGGCGGAATTACAACTGTCGTCATCCACAGACACCAGCCAGTTGAAAAGCAACCTGGATAAAATCAAGGGCATGATTATTGATGTCAACACCGGCACGGCGTCATCGTCCACATCGGGCGTTTCAACGGATTTGTCCGGGCTGTTGAATTTCTCGTTGGATAGTTCGGGCTTCAATCTGGCCAGTATCGGCACAGGCAGCATACTGAACACATCCGCCACAAACAGCATCAGCAACCAGCGCGGCGCGCAACTTTACAAGACCGCAACCGCCCGGTGCAAGGCGTCCGTTCTGAACAGTTGCCAGGCCCAGGGTGTCGACATATCAATCATCACAAACGCGTATGACCTGGAAATTGACAAGCAGTGCATCGCGTATGAACGCAGCCTGAATGAGTCCAATGCACAAATGTCATCAATGGTCAGCAATGCAAAGGTATTGCTGCAAAACGCGCGTCTGCAGGTGTCCCAGCAAAAGAATGCGTACAACCTGCGCGAATGCGTGACGGAATTGGACAAGTGCATGCAGGAAGATTTCGTCTGCGGCACGAATTATGAAAACTGTCTGGACCCGACGGGCAAATTCATTGTTGCGGGCGATGTTGTCGCGGGCAGTTTGCCCGGAACGCCCGGTGATACAAAAAACAGCAAGACCGGCACAATCTATGCGACCTGGAATTATAACAGCGGCCAAAACGCATGGGATAGCGGAACCCTGTCAGATTATATCAGTGCGTATGTGACCAGCACATTCCCGGACAAGGCGGATTCCGTCATGGCAAATTTCCTGCAACAGAAAATCGGCCGAATTGACAGTCAAACTGGCAAGGCCGACGGTATGTGCGCATCTGTTCTGAACATGTGCCAGGATTACAGTTTTTCGAACAACCAATATCAAACGAATAACCAGGTTATTAAAAACTATATGGAACGCGTTCTGCCACAAATAAAAGCGGCCCAGGATACAATCCTGTCCGATTATGCGGAAACCTGCGTTTCAGAGGTGGTGACCTGTCTGAACCGGAACAGCACGACATACGGATATAACACATATTCATACAACACCACCAATCCGTCCAATGCGTCGATTAGTGCGTGCAAATCCATAATCGGCACATGTATGAGTGTTAATGGCGAGTCGTCTGAAAATGTGACGGCCGATGCCAAGATTCATGAATGGTTGGATGATGCGGTAAATACTAGTTTGACTACAGAGAAAAGCAAATGCGTATTATCCAACGGTACATGGACCGGGTCGGTTCGTGATAATAGCGGTCAGTGCATATGTCCGACCGGAATGGCACTAGATAATAATGGTTCTTGCAAAAAAGAAACGGCACCGACACCATAAAATAAAATCCCGCAACCTGCGGGATTTTTATTTGCGCGCAATTGGAAAACTGTGGCGCGTGATACGTCCGCGGCATTGCGTCGACCGGCGTGCCGTACATTCGCGCCGCCGCACGGCCGCGGATATTTTTATAAAAATTAAATTGGATTATTATGCGCCGATTTTTATATTCGGGCGCGCCGTGCGCAGGTTCCCCAGTGCCCGTTCCTGGGCGGCGCGGAATGCGTCGGGGTTCCAAATCTGGAAACTGTTGCCGCGGCCGACAAATACGGCCGTGTCATGAATATCTGCGTGCGCCAATAAATCCGCCGGGATTACAATGCGGCCCGTCACATCGAACGACAACGGTCGCGCATCCGCAAACAGCATCGCCGACAAATCGTCCAACGCCCCGTCAAAGACGCCCATGCTGTTATCGGCCGCGGCGGCCAATTGTTCCATTCGGCGCATGGTCATGCCCTCGATACAATTGTTGGTAAAAGAACGGTAAAGCACAACGCCGGGAAAACTGTCGCCAGAAACCGAAGCCCGGAAAGAAGCGGGTACGGAAATACGCCCCTTGCTATCCAAACGATTTTCATAAGATGAGAGAAACAATGACATTTTAACCTTTGTTTGGGTGCGACCCGCGGTCTTTCGGTTGGCTTCGATTAAAATTTAGCATGCCAAAATTTGGTTGTCAATGACATTTTATAATCAAATTATGGGATTTTATGGTTTTATAAGTAAAACATGAAAAAATTAAAATAAAATTAAAATAAATGAAATTTTCGCTTGACCTGCGATTCGTTTTTGTTCTATGATTCGTGTATAGACAAGGGGAAAAGAACAAAAAAGCCCGAAAATCCGCCAAAAAACCGGATTTTCGCGAAAAACAAAAAACGAAACAATAAATTTTAATTAAATTTTTGTAAATACACGATGTAAATACAAAGTTTGGTTGAAATTTTAACACCAGCCCAGAAAGGAGGGACCCGCACATGCCAAAGAACATCAAAGAAATAATGATTGCCCTGAACCAAGTTTTAACGACGACGGTATGGGTGAACGAAGACCGGCAGATAATATCGCTGGCCGATGAATTACAGATTGGGAACAACAACGCGCCCCGTTCAATAGAAGATTTGCCGCGCACATCGCTGGTGGGGGCGTATGTATCGTTGCAGATACGCACAGATAACTTTGACATTGCGGCCGAAACCATGGATACCAAGACATTGGCGCTGCGTGTAAAGGGCATGGTTTTTGCCGAGGCGAAAAAGATAATGGACGCGGCAGAGGGCGACGAAAGCCCGGCCACACTGCGCGCCGCATAATAGCCCGAAATATTTTGCGGGTCACAAAAGTTTCCGGACAATCCGGAAGGAAGGGAGCCCCGTCGGTGTTTCATCACCGACGGGATTTTTTTATTTGTGCCAATTGTATTTATTTACTGGATTGCTTCGTCGTTAACACTCCTCGCAATGACAACGGGATTAAGAACTTAATAACGAACTTGTCATTGCGAACGAAGTGAAGCAATCCAGTGGTATTGCGCGCAGCATAATCAATTTATTAAATCACATGGCAACTGTAAATAATATGAAATAAAATCTAATATATGATATAGTTTAATAAGTGAAAGAATATAAATTTTATGTTTATATTATGTTTAACAAACGCAACGGCACCCTGTATGTCGGCGTCACTAATGATGTTGTTCGCCGCGTGCATGAACACAAAACAAAAGTTTCCCCAAAATCATTTACCGCAAAATATGGTTGCAATAAATTGGGATATTATGAAGAATTTAATTATGTAAATGATGCCTTGGAACGAGAGAAAAAATTAAAATCTGGTTCGCGCAAAAATAAAATTGCATTGATAGAATCAATAAATCCCGATTGGCTTGATTTGTCTGAACAAGATATGTTTTGGATACGATAATAATTTGTGTTGCGAGTGTTATTAACTGGATTGCTTCGCTACGCTCGCAATGACAAAGGGATTAAGAACTTAATATACGAACGTTCGTTTGCCGGGCGTTTAATCTCGGCCTTGTCATTGCGAGGGAGCAGTGCGACCGCGGCAATCCAGTTTTATTTTATTGCATATTCCGGATATTTAGGATATAGTACCGATTGCAACAGGATTTCTGTTGCCCGAGAATATACAGACTCGGTCTTTGGTTGCCCGTACAGGCGTAAAACTTTCAACCCATTCGGGGTTGGGAGGTTGGTGAATATATTGAATAAACCAACACATACCAAAGATGTGTCTGTAGACTCCCGCCCCGGTCTTCTAAAAGATTTTGGCGGTTGCAATTGTAAATGTATATGATACAATATGATTGCAATGGGCTGTCCTGCTGCAAATGGGGCTAGTAACCCTTATACAAAACCGCCTGTGCGGGCGTTAAACACTCCAACTAATGGTTGGGGGCCGGGATATATATAAATAACCGGGCAATTCGTTTTGTATTGTTACTACCTCCAACCACTTGAAATAATTTCCAGTGGTTTTTGTTTTTGTATAAATGCAAACAATGGGGGATGAACCATGCACAAAATATCCGTGGTCGTGTTGGCCACGATTCTTGCCGCGAACACCGCGTATGCCGAATCAGAACGCCTGTCCGGTGACCCAAAGGACGAGGGCTTTTTTATTTATGCCGGGCTGGACGCGTATTCCAAATCAAATATCAAAATCAATATTGCTGACTTGGTGTCTGATTCTGTGTCGTATCATGGGCACTTTGGCAATTACAGTATCGGTGCGGGGTATAACACCGGCGCTTTCGCATTATCTGCGAATATGGCCGGATTTGATATTGATGATTTCCGTATGCAAAATTTAACGGCGCGGCTGGAATTACCGATATTACCATTTGAAACCACGCCGTTTATAATGGGGGAACTTGGCATCGGGCATATATCGTATGACGATGAATTACTCGACATATCCGAACTGGCGTTCACTTATGGATTGGGGCTGGGCGCGCGGATATGGTTATACGACGGGTTGTCGTTAAAGGTGAACTGGCTGCACACCTGGGCGCGGTTTGACTTTGATGCGTTGGATGTGCCAACAACGCTAAAGGGGCGCCGGCATGCCGTCACAATCGGGCTGGAATATATATTCTAGTAAAGCAAATCCCCGCGGGTGCGGGGATTTCAAATTGCGTAATGCGTCACAAATATTAGTGAGGCATTTTTCTTTCGGTCATAACCACATGCTTGCGCAATTTCGGATCGTATTTGCGCATTTTCATTTTGCCGGCGGTATTTTCCGACTTGGTATTTTTAGATTTGATATAGAAGTACCCCGTTTCCGGATTCGCCAATGCAAATACTTCCTTATTGCCTTTTTTAGATGCCATTTTATATGCCTTTTCTTATTCTGCGTGTGATTTTAGGGTAAATTTTACTGGAAATCAAGCATTTTTTATCATAAAATGTTTTTATGTATGCACCGCGGGTATGGCGAAATTGGTAGACGCGCTGGATTTAGGTTCCAGTGGAGCAATCCATAGGAGTTCAAGTCTCCTTACCCGCACCAAAATATATTTTTCTGTTTTTTTAATATATCGGGTAATTGCGCGGATATGAATCGTTCGGACGCGCCAATTCGGATTTTACGCCACATGCCGACACCGCAAATGTGCAAATTACAACCAAAAATAAAAATGCTCTTTTCATAATCTTATTATGCAATGCGGGCGTGCCCCTGTCAAATGTTTACATAAAATTTCCATTTATAGGATTTTTGTGATAAAATACCCTCCGTTGTTATTCCTGGAGAGAGAGTTATGAAATCTAAAGACACGCCGGTAAAATTGTCGCGTGACCTAAATTTAATGATATTGTTTAACGCGTTTCATAAAATATCGGATTTGTTCCTGCTTACATTCTTTACTTCGTTTATAATGCAAAACGCGTCAAACGAAATAGTTGCCGTCGGTATATATAATTTGTTTTATTACGCGGTGATTGCAGTCGGTTTCTTTGCGATTGCATACTGGGTTAAATGCCGAAACAAAGTCGCAGTGTTTCGATTTAATCTGATACCTAAAATAATATTGTTGCTGTTGATAATATTTTTGGGCGACAAAACTATTGAATATGTAATGCCATTGGGTATTCTGTATGGTATCAGTGGCGTGTTCTTTTATCTGCCGATGCACACAATGCTGCATGAAAAGGCATCCGTCGCACAGATGAGGCGATATGTCGGACTAAATTCCGCCGTGTCATTTTTAACAAAAATCGTCGCGCCGGTGGCCCTGGGGTTGTTCATTTCAACCAGTTCGTATGTCCAGGTGGCTTATGTATTGCTGATATTGGCGGTGTTGGAATTTGCCGCAACTTTGCTTATCTCTTCGTCGCGACACCGGTCAAGGGCGCCGGTTGATTTCCTGGGTTTTTTCAGTTGCATGATGCGATTCCCGATTATTCGCGTTATATTTTTTATCGAGATTTTACGCGGATTTACCCTGTCCGGGGCATTGGGAACAATTATAACAATGTACACCGTTTACATGTTTAACACGAATTTAAATCTGGGTATTCTTACAACGGTGTTTTCATTTATCTCGGTATTCGTATGCTGGGCCATGGGGCGATATGTCCGGCAAAGCATGTATGAAAAATTTATGCTTGCATCAATGTTGATTTTGACCATGACGATGGGCGGATTCTTGGTGTGGACAACCCCGCTGATGTTTTTGCTGTATCGTTTGGGCGAGGCCAGCGCCGTTCAAGTCGCCGACCAGGTTTGCAGTGTAAATTCACTTAATGTGTCCAAATCAAAATGCGTCACGAAAAATCACCGGGTGGAATATTTTGTGTTTCGTGATGCGGCGTTGTTTATCGGGCGCTGGATTGGCTATGTCGGGCTGATATATCTGGGGGTATTCGGCGGATATGATTATTTGCGTTGGTATTTGGCCGTCATAACCGTTGCAATAATGGTTATGGGATACCTGGCGGCAAAGGTGTCACCGCATATCCGCGGACGATAGAAAGATTATAAAAACGCCCCAAACGGGGCGTTTTTATACTTCGCGCATCAGTTGTATAAATTCTTCGGGGGTTATGTGGGCAAATTCTATTACCTTGGCAACCGTACCGGTCGACGGCCATCTGGGCTTGCCATAACGGGTCCAGCGCTTGCTTTTGTTAAATGCGGTTGCGTCCAGACCGCATCCCTTGGCCAGGCCCGAAACAGACAGCCCCAGCCTTTCTGCGATTTTATCTAATGCACCCCAGGTGCCGTCATGTGTCATTTTCTCTCTCTCCTTGTTTTAATTAGGAATTAAATCAAGTTATAGTTGAACTTTATCATAAGTTCTTACAATAAAGCAAGTTGTATAAATTCCTATGGTGATATGGTGAAATCTGTCCTGTTAACGATGCGGGATGTTTATATTATCGTACTGTTATACGAAACCAAAAGGAGATTGGATGTATTTCAGTAACGGCAATTATGAGGCGTTTGCAAACCCTGTTAAGCCCGCTGATGTCGACAAGAAGTCGGCGTATATAATCGGCGGCGGTTTGGCGGGGCTGGCCGCGGCGGTGTTCTTGATTCGCGACGGGCAAATGGACGGCAAAAAAATTCAGATTTTTGAAGAACTGGACCTGGCCGGGGGCAGCATGGACGGCATATACAACCCCGAACGCGGATATATAATTCGCGGCGGCCGCGAAATGGAGGCGCATTTTGAAACACTCTGGGATTTGTTCCGTTCAATCCCGTCGTTGGAAGATGAAAATATTTCAGTGTTGGATGAGTTTTATTGGCTTAACAAGGCCGACCCCAGTTTTTCGCATACCCGCGTTATCGTTAATCGCGGCAAACGGTTAAAGACGGACGGGAAACTGACCCTGACGCCCGGGGCGATAAAGGAAATAATCGACCTGGTCTTGACCGAAGAAGAAAAATTACAGGATGTCCGCATAGACCAGGTTTTCAGCGATGAGTTTTTTGAATCGAATTTCTGGCTGTATTGGGCGACCATGTTTGCGTTTGAAAAATGGGCCAGTGCCATGGAAATGCGCCGGTATTTGTTGCGCTTTGTGCATCATGTGGGCTCGCTGGCCGATATGTCCGCGCTTAAGTTCACAAAGTACAATCAGTACGAATCGCTGATTACCCCACTGGTGCGGTACCTGGAATCGCACGGGGTCAAATTTCATTTTGATACGCGCGTTGTGAATGTTTTGTTTTCGGGCGATGCCAAGCGCCGTGTGGCAACCAAAATCGAAACGGTGCGCGCCGGGCGCAAGCATGATATAAAATTAACCCCGACGGATTTGGTGTTTATAACAAACGGGTCTATTACCGAAAGCACGACATACGGCGACAATGATACCGCGCCGGATGCGCACCATACGCTTGGCGGCAGTTGGGAACTGTGGAAAAATATTGCCGCCCAGTCAAAAGATTTCGGGCGCCCGGAAAAGTTCTGTGAAAACATACCTGATGCCAATTGGGTTATATCGGCGACGATAACACTGACCGATGACCGTGTCGTGCCGTATATTGAAAAGGTGTGCAAGAAAAATCCGCACAGTGGTTCCATTGTTTCCAGCGGCCCCGTCACGATAAAGGATTCCAATTGGCTATATGGGTTCAGCATTTCGCGCCAGCCGCATTTCCGCCGCCAGAAACCGAACGAGATAATCGTGTGGACGTACGGATTGCTGTCCGATACGGTGGGCAATTATGTAAAGAAAAAGATTACGGAATGCACGGGGGCGGAACTGTGCGCGGAATGGTTGTACCATATGGGCGTGCCGGTTTCTGAAATCGAAGACATTGCACACAACAGTGCGAACACGGTGCCGTGCCATATGCCGTACATCACAACATACTTTATGCCGCGCGCGATGGGCGACCGACCGCTGGTCGTGCCAAAAGGGTCCGTGAATTTTGCCTTTATCGGAAACTATGCGGAAACCCCGCGCGATACGGTGTTCACGACCGAATATTCCGTGCGTACCGCAATGGAGGCCGTGTACACTCTGTTGAACATAGACCGCGGTGTTCCGGAAGTTTTTGATTCGTGTTTTGATGTTCGTGTTTTGCTGCGCAGCATATATTATCTGAACGATAAAAAGAAGTTGCGTGACATAGACCTGCCGTGGATAGTAAAAGTCTTGGGGAAGCAGGGCTTGAAAAAAATCCACGGCACCTATTTAGAGCAATTGCTAAAAGATGCGAAATTGGTGTAATCCGGGAACCGGCCGTTCGAAAGGGGCGGCCGGTTTTATTTGCTTTTGCCGGACAGTTCGCGCACCATTTCAAAAAATTCGGATTCCGTCATGCCGGATTTTTCAATTACAAGCGATATTGTTTTTCCCGACGGCCAGCGTTCCTGGTCATATTTTGAAAGGCGTTTGCTTGGGTTGAATGCCGTTGCATCCAATCCGCATTCTTTGGCAAGACCAGACGGTGATAGGTGTAATAATTCCGCGACTTTGTCTATTGCCGCCCACAAACCTGAATGTGTCATTTTGCGATTGCCTCCATTCTCTCTGTTTTAGGATTGTTTTTCTAAATCAGGTTGAATTATATCTATAACATCAAGTGTAATGCTATGGGCAAAAATTCCTATCGTTTTTTCCTGTGTTCGGCATACGGATTTTTGTCATTGTAAGTGTTAAAATAATTCGGTTATTGACGCATAGCGACGCCAGATGTCAAATGAATGGAAGTTGTGAATCTCCATTTTCCATGGCTTTTGTTTTCCCGCATAATGCAGCATTACGGGTGATTTTAAGTCGCGGCGTTGTTGCAGTGTCATTGTCTTTAGCGCATCATAGGCGCCGTCTATTTGCAAATTGAATTTTCGCGATATGTTCATTATTTTGCCCGCACAAACCGCGTTCAGCATATCTTGATCCGGAAACGATGTTTCATGATTTTGCGACCATTCTATCATTTCCTTGTATATGCGTCCGCGCCGCATATTATTTAAATTCATAATCATAAATCCGCTGTTTATGTATTCGCGGCCCGGTTTGTCATATACGCCCGCAATCAGATTTTCGCCCATCGCCAATTGGTCTGCCTCGCGCAGGTCGGATGTAAATACGGTGTCTACATCCGCATAAATTATCCGTTCGACATCCGGCAGTAATTTGGGCAGCATGCAACGCCAATAAATTGCATCAGACCACGCGCCGCAGTATGACTGGGAAAAGTCCTTGTTTGGTTTTAGGAAAGTTATCGTGCTGCGCTTTCCGTATAGGTTTACAATTTCCTGTAGAGGCGCCAAATGTGCATGTGCAACATCAGTTACGCAATATATGTCATAGGATAGTTTTGGTGAATTTGCCAGCAGGGACAATATTGTAACGGTTGCCTGGCGCCACAGATTTTCATCAAAACAAAATGCAACCGCGATTTTATGTGGATACGGTTGCAGGTTAATCGTTTCCTTTATTTTTCCAAAAGTTAAATATGCCTGAACGGATTTTCTGCGTATTTTATTCGGGATAAATAAGTCCAATGAATGTAAAAATGTTCGTTTTAATAAAAAATACGGGTGTATTATTGTGTCTATTATTTTACGTTTTTGCATTAGTGTGTCTCCTGTTGAATATTATTTTGAAATCGGCAAATCTTCGGGCATCGGCGCATTACGCAATTGATTTGCAAAACAGTTCGGCAAATGCCCGATGTCTATGGCCTGGTATCCCAGATTCGCCAAGTCATAAGCAATAACTGTTGCCGCGGGGCCGCATGAAATTAAAAACAGCCGGTCATGCGGATATGATTTTGCCTGTTGCATAATTTGCCGATATTGTTCAAACGCATCAGTGGGGGGGACATCAATATGTTCATATTTTCGAATGTTTGAAAAAATATCCGGTGTGATTTCAAATCGTCCGGCCGATGAATAAATAAACACAACATCGCGGTTTGCCCAAATTTTTCTGTATTCGGCCATTGCACTTACCAGGAAATCGGAATTCCTGGAAATATTTGCGTTTGCGTATGTGGTATTTAGCCGCATAAAATTCAAAATGCGCGGGTATCTGGTAAAGTACTCTCGAAAAAAGCCGCTTTCGGGTTTGGGCGGAATCGCAACCAGGCATTTATGATTTGTGTTTTTCAATATCTCAATCATGCGCCTTTGTAGTTCCGGGCTGTTTTTTTGATAACATATTGCGCGTTTCCCCAGTGCCAAATTAAATTCGCCGTCGCCCAGTCTGGCAATTGATGCGCCGTTCTGCAGTAATTTTATCGTTTCTGGAATACTTAAAACACGCGGGTAGGGGAAATCGCGTGAATATAATATTTTTTGCCTTAATTTTTTACGTAATTTTGAACTTGGAACAAATACGGAAAGAAATACACACAGCGGCTTATAAACAAAACGCAGCATCAATATTTTTATACACATGATTTTCTCCGTTAAAATAAAAATACCGTCAACGGAAATTTGACGGTCGGGAGAGTTCGAAAATCACCAAAAAGACTGATTCCGCCAGTCTTCGGGAAACCCTGTTTTATAACTGACGGCTCCCCGACCTGTGACTGGTGGGGTGATACAATAAAAGACGCTATTGCGCCTATATTGGCGGATTCAACATTGTTGTCAATGCCGCTTTTTGGAGAGCTTTCGACAGCCCCGAACCCAATTCCCATTGGATTCATTATTATTTTAACACAGACAAAAACAGGGCGCAAGGTGTTTGTTTGAACGCGGGTTTCGATGAAAAAACACACGCATGGGGGGACTTTGGGCCGACGTGTTTATGCAATTTCATAACAAATGATTTTAAGAAATTTGTTGAAATCCGGTATTCATGCGAAACGATTTAAACCATCATTCTATTCAACAGATTCAATCAAACCATAAAAACATTTTGAACGTTTTGTATACGCCGCCCACATACGGTCACCATAGCTAAAATGCCACCATTCCGCCGGATAGTTAACAAAACCGGCCGCGCACATTGCGCGTTTTAAGATTCTGCGCAGACGTTTTGTTTTCGTGCCCCCCCATAATCGGGTCTGTATTTAGCCATTTGCCCAAACCGACATCTGCACCATTTGTATCACATAGTGTCACATCAACCGCACCACCGGTTTGATGACCGCCAAATCCATGATGTGGTTGGGAAACAAATCGTCTGTTTATTGTTATCAGTTCAGATTCGGATGCGTTCGGATTTTCCGCCCGTGTTCGCACCATTTGTCGGTTCCATAAATCTTGTTGTTCTGGCAAAGACCGGTGTGCAGACATTATCTTCAATCTATATTCACCGGGTAAAGATTGCGTCACCATTATCAGTCGCTCATAAACACCGCGACGCACATAAACCGCATCGCGCTGTTCCAATCCATTGCCAAAGAAAAAGTCATGACATTTGCGGATATCAATCATTGGCTCATTAGATTCCGATATTTTAACACGATTTATTATCGCCGCGGGCAAAGTTTTTCGCAAACCGACCCTGTATCGTAAAATATGAATACGTAATGAAAGTTCGGATAAAAAACTCATTCCAAGATTCCTGTTCCAAGTATGTTTCAGTCTATTATACTATAAATATAGTTTAAATCATAGTTGGAATACCAAAAGCAGCAGAGTTCGAAAGTAGAGCAAAAAAGAGCATTATTGAATTTACTACTTTCGAACTGTGTCCTGAAAGACGGCAAAGCCTTATACAGCATGAAAAAACCGTTCGATATTCTGATGAATATGAACGGTAATCCAATTTGGCAGCCCCAACCAGATTCGAACTGGTGTTCTCGCCTTGAAAGGGCGGTGTCCTAGGCCTCTAGACGATGGGGCCAAAACTGCCGCATTCCTAAATGTTAAACTTAAAAATGCCGGCAAATTATAACCGGCATTTTATTCATTGTCAAGCCAAATGTATTATCGTTTCAGACGTTGTTATTCGCCCATAAACACTTCAACGGTTTCGCTTTCTTCGATTTCATCAACCTGTTGAAATACTATTTCGCGGCCTGCGCCGTTTTTAAGCGTCAGACGCCCGTTTTTCAATTCATACTTTTCAACCGTCGACAGGAATTGGAAATAATCCTGTTCAACCTCCATTGATTCCACTGGGCCCATCATCATCGTTGATGCGATGTTGCCAAATTCTATGTTGTCGCCGTTCGCAGTATAAGACGCGTTATACAGATTCACCACCTGGCCATTTACGCGCATTTCGTTTTCTGCAAATGACAGTGTTATGTTCGTATCACCCGATGCGGCGATAAAGTTTGTACCCTTTAACGCGGCCGGATTTTGTGTGCCGTCGCCGCATGCCGCCAAGGCCAGTGCGCACGCACCGAATGCGAATAGTTTGATTTTCATATCTTTTTCTCCATTTTTGGTTCGATATGAAATAATGATATAACTTATTTCATGCAATATCAAGGGGGCGAATATTCCCATGTGCGGGCATGTGGTGACGCGAAAAGAAACATGGGCGAAATAAAAAACCGCAGTATAACTGCGGTAAATTACTGGCGGGACCACGGGGCTGTAATTCCCGCCGCCTTTGCGTCGGGCCCCTTTCCGCTCGTAAGGCTCAAACAGCGTTTTACTTGTTTTCGCCAACTCCGCAGACGAACCCGCCGGGTTCTCGCCCCGTCAATCAATATAAAAAAACCGCAGTATAACTGCGGTAAATTACTGGCGGGATTGACGGGGCTCGAACCCGCGACCTTCTGCGTGACAGGCAGACGCTCTAACCAGCTGAGCTACAACCCCTAAAGCGTTACGTATATTATACTGTCTGGATTTCAAATGCAAGCGCTTTTTTTCATAAATTTGAGTATGGCTATAAGTATGAATACGCGACAGATAAACATATGAAATCCCATACACAAAAAAATCCCCGTGATTCACGGGGATTTTTATTCGGCATTGATTATTTAATCAGTTTGCCCATCGCGACGGCTGTGTCGCCCATGCGGTTCGAGAAACCCCATTCATTGTCGTACCATGCGGTCACATGAACCAATTTGTCGCCCAAGACCTTGGTCTGGGATGCGTCAAAAATGGAACTGTGCGCGTCGCCGGTAAAGTCGACGGATACCAGCGGTTTGTCGTTGTAGCCGAATGTGCGTGATGCAGCGGCCCGCATCGCGGCGTTGATGCCGTCGACGGTTGCATCTTTTTCCAAATTTACAACCAGTTCGACAACCGATACATCGGGCGTCGGAACGCGGATTGCCATACCGTCCAGTTTGCCAGAGAGTTTCGGCAGAACCAATCCGATTGCCTTGGCTGCGCCGGTGCTGGTCGGAATCATGGACAGTGCCGCCGCACGTGCACGACGGAAATCCTTGTGATTTTTGTCCAGCAACTGCTGATCGCCGGTGTATGCGTGAACAGTTGTCATCCAGCCCGATATGATGCCGTATGTGTCGTCCAAAACCTTTGCCACCGGGGCCAGGCAGTTTGTCGTGCATGATGCGTTGGACACAATCAAATCGGTCGGTTTTAATGTATCTTGGTTCACGCCGTACACGATTGTGGCGTCTGCACCCGCCGACGGGGCGGAAACCAGAACGCGTTTTGCGCCGGCCTCTAGATGAACGCGGGCCTTGTCTGCGGCGGTAAAGATACCGGTGCATTCCATAACAATGTCAATATCCATTTCACCCCAGGGCAGTTTTGTCGGGTCTTTTTCCGCGATGCATTTGATTTTCTGGTTGCCGACGATGATGTAGTCGCCGTCCAGTTTAACTTCCATCGGCAGTTTGCCATGCACGGAATCATATTCCAGCAGGTACGCATTCTGTTCCGCCGGCGCCAGGTCGTTAACCGCAACAAATTCAATATCGTCGCGTCCCGATTCCAATGCCGCACGTAATACCAGACGGCCGATGCGGCCGAAACCGTTAATTGCTACTCTTACTTTTGACATAATATTTTCCTTTCTTTTTACTTATTGGACGGTCTTATTTTAGCATTAAAAATTCCAATATTACAATTGAATTTTGCGAATCCCGCATTTATAATTTATCAACATGAATAATAGTTCTTCTTATCTTGTTGTGGGGCCGACGGCATCCGGGAAATCTGATTTTGCGCACCGATTGGCGAAAAAAATCGGCGCGGTGATTATAAATTGCGACAGTGTTCAGGTTTATCGCGGCATTGAAAACATTTCGGCCAGTCCCTTTGCCGGCCGCGACATTACAGACGAAATTGACGGGGTGCCGTATAAACTTTTTTCCATATTGCCATTATCGGAACAAATCAGTGTGGCAGATTACCTTGATTTGGCGCGTCATGAATATTCGGCGGCGCGGTGCGCGGGGCGCCCGGCGATATTTGTTGGCGGCACCGGGTATTATGCAAATGCGATTTTGAACGGAATTTCCCCCATGCCGGATATTGACGCGGCGACGCGGCGGCGGGCCCGCGATATGGTTGAACATGATATTGACGCCGCGCGCAAATTATTGCCGACGGATTTTGGCGCGACCGACCCGCAACGCGTCGCCCGTGCGGTCGAGGTGTTTTTACAAACAGGTCATCATTTGGCGGAATTTCAAAACGCACCGCGTATGGGCGCGGTGGCGGGTGACGCACGAAAAATACTGATTAACCCGCCGGTCGAAATATTGCGCGCGCGGATTGCGGCGCGGATTTCGGAAATGATTTCCGGTGGCGCAATTGTAGAGGCGGAAAATATAATAAGCAACAATTTGGACGCATCGCGCGCAATCGGTGCGGTGCAGTTATGCCGTTATCTGCGTGGCGAGGTATCGCGTGACGCATGCGTTCAGGATTGGACGACAAAGACCAATCAATATGCAAAGCGGCAGCGAACATGGTTCCGTACCCAGTTCGCCGCCGATATTGAAATTACCGATGTTTCGCCCGGGGCTATTTCATGCGTGGATTTATCTTGCTGATTCTGTGTGTGATAATTTCGCGCGTTTTTTCCTGATAAGAAAGTTTTTTCGCGCCATGTTCAAATTTCACTTTTTTGTCCTGGGCATTTTGCGACTTATTTGAAATAGCTATATGGCGGTTTTGTCTTTTGCTTTTTAAATTATTTTCCAGACTCTGCACATATGATGAATTGGTGTATAATTTATCACGTAATTGATACAGGCATGTGTTATAGTCCGCATTTGGTGCTTTGCTGGTTATATATAGCGCCAGATAAGAAGAAATCTTGTTGGTAAGCGATTTTAGAAAATCCAAATTTCTATAATTCGGGTCTTTGTGTTCAAGCATGCGGATAAACACATTTGTTTTAAGCAACAGCATTTCTTCGCATTCCGGGCTATATTTGATTTCAAGACGCCAGTTGTCTTGGACCTCGCTTGCCACTAGATAGGATGTGCCAAACTCTTCTATAACACACTGCGTTATATATTTTTTATAATCTTCAAAAACTTGTTTTACTATTTTGGCCATTTCACTCTCCGTAATAATTTATTTACACATTAATATATAACACAAAAATCTATGTTGTCAATATATTTCGCGAGTGGGGGAATAAAAAATCGCCCCGTGGTGGGGCGAATGGGAAATTATGTATTATTTTGTTTTTTTGGCGGGTTTCTTTTTGATTGGCGCTTTTTTAGGGGCCGTCCCTGCCTTTTGCGCCGCGTCGCGCAGGCGATAGTATTCCCACATGGCCTCGACCGCGATGTCGGTTTTGCGCATTTTGCGGCGAACGCGGAATATGCCGATAAAATCAATCTTTAACGATCCGTAATGTGCGAATTCCCAGTCTATTATTCCCGTGATGTCCATGGTGTCGGGATTTGCGACAATATTGCTGCACATGTCGCAGTGTATAAAGCCACAGTCGACCGGGTCGCAATTTGCGGGCTTTAATTCCGGCAAAATATTTGAATTAAACAGTTTGTAAATTATTCCGCCCAATTGCCGGCCCAATTTTTCGCGATTTGCAATCAGTTTTTTCAACGGCAAATCAATCAGCATTTTTCCCGGTATCAGTTCGGACTTGCTAAACAGCAGGCCGTCCAGTTCCATTAATGTCATTTTGGGGATACGCGTCGGCAACACGCCCGCCAATGCGTCCGTTACCAGTTTTTCATAGTGGTACCGCTTGATTGATTCGATGTCGCTGTTAAATTTGCGAACCTTGAACACATATTTGTTGTTTACCATGAACGCCAGGCTGCATCCGCCCTTGCGCATATAGACATGCCTCCAGTCCAGTTCCGGATATGCGCCGCGCAAAAGATTCAATTTTCGGCGATAGTCGAATAATTTCACCTCGCGAAACCAGCGCCGGTTGCGGCGCCCGATTATCAGATAACTAAATAAATAACATGTGTCAAAAAATAGTTTCCACATAATGCGTCCCTGTGTTTGTTTATGCAAATAATGGTATTGAAAAAAACGAAAAAAACAAGTACTTTATGGGTATGTTCAATGCGGGCGATATTGTAAAAGTTTTGATACCTAATGCGGTTAACACCGGGTATGATTACCGTTTGACGGCAAATGCCCCCACTGGCGCGTTTGTCCGTGTGACGGTTATGAACCGGCCGTATGTCGGCGTTGTTATCGGCCCCGGCGACAGCGGCCTTGCGCCAGAGAAAATTAAACCCACAACAGAAGTTCTGGATTCGAAAATTCCCGAATGTGATTTAATTTGGATTCAGAAAATGGCGGCGTGGACAATGATGCCGCCGGGCGCCGTTTTGCGTTTGATTTTGAATGTGCCGGACGCCTTTGGCGCGCCGCGAATGGAACAATTGTACACATTTGAATCCGCCCCGGCCGTTCGCATGACTGACAATCGCCAGGCCGTTGCCGACGCGTTTGCATCAAACGACAATGAACCGATGTCCGCGTCGGATATTCAAAACATTGCGCATGTATCGGCGGCGGTTGTGCGCGCGATGATAAAGAACGGCACGCTTGCGCCGCGTGATTTCCGCGCCCCGCCAAAACAATTTGTTTATGATTATCATGACACCCAAACCGTCACATTAAATGCAGAGCAGGCGGCGGCCGCATCTGCAATCGCGGATGCAATCGGGCGCGGCGGATTTTCGGTTTTTCTGCTTGATGGAATCACGGGCAGCGGCAAGACCCAGGTTTATTTTGACGCCGCATGGCGCGCATATAAGCGCGGCGAAAGTGTTCTGCTGATGATGCCGGAAATCGCCCTGACGGCACAGTTTATGGATAGATTTGCAAAGCGCTTTGGCGCGCCGCCCGTCGTGTGGCACAGTAATTTAACCGCGGCGCGGCGGCGTGAAATTTGGCGCGGCGTTATGCGGGGCGACATAAGAATGGTTGTCGGCACGCGCAGTGCATTGTTCCTGCCGTGGCAAAGGTTGGGCCTTGTTGTCGTGGACGAAGAACACGACACATCGTACAAGCAGGAAGACATGGGCAATTATCACGCGCGCGACATGGCGGTGCTGCGGGCAAAAATCGCCGGGTTCCCCGTTGTCTTGGCCAGTGCGACCCCCGCCGCCGAAACGTTGAAAAATGTAAATCAGGGAAAGTACCGGCGATTGAGTTTGACATCGCGCTTTGGCGGTGCGTCATTGCCCGAAATTCAAACGATTGATTTGCGCGAAAGCCGGCCCGTGCCGTATCGCATTTCAACTGACGCGACGGATGCGGCGCCGCGAAACGGATATTTGTCGCCCGCGCTGTGCGATGCCATATCGCAAACATTGCGGGCCGGCCAGCAGGTGATGCTGTTCATCAACCGGCGCGGGTTTGCCCCGATTGTACAGTGCCAAAAGTGCGGCTGGGTCGCCGCGTGCCCCGATTGCAGTGTGGGCATGACATATCACAAGCGGTTGTCGCGCATGCTGTGCCACATGTGCGGGCGCACGGCGCCATTGCCGGATGTATGTCCCGACTGTGGCGGGGCGGTCACCATGCGCGGGGCGGGCCTGGAAAAGATAGCGGAAGAGGTCGGCGCAAAATTCCCAGCGGCGCGCGTGGCCCTGGTTTCCAGCGACACGATTTCGTCGCGCCAATCACTGGAACGAATTGTTTCAAAAATGGAATCGGGGGAAATTGACATTGTTATCGGAACGCAAATTCTGGCCAAGGGGCATCATTTCCCGAACTTGACGCTGGTGGGGGCGGTGGATGCGGACATGGGGTTGTTCGGTACGGACTTTCGCGCGGCCGAGCATACTTTCCAGCAATTATTCCAAGTCGCGGGCCGCGCGGGTCGCGGCACGGCGCCCGGGCGCGTTTTACTGCAGACATATCAGCCGATGCACCCGGTATTAAATGCGATTTGTGCGGGCGACCGCGATGCGTTTATGGCGTCCGACATGGCGGCGCGGCGTGCGGCGGCGATGCCCCCATACGGGCAACTGATTGCGTTGGTAATAGAAGGGCAAAAGGAAACCACCCTGCGCGATTATTGCGATGCATTGCGTGCGGCGGCGCCGGTTTTGCACGGTGCAAAGATTATGGGGCCAATCGCCGCCCAGGTATATCAGGTTCGCAACTGGTACCGAATGCGGTTTTTGATTTCGGGCGGCGCCACCGCCCAGTTGCAGCCGGTTGTCGCGCATTGGATTGCCAAGGTTCGCACGCCCGCCAATATTCGCGTGAAAATTGATGTGAATCCAATAAATTTTATGTAGATAAAAAGAATTGAATTCTGGGAATTTTTTCGTTAGAATTTCAGAAAAAGGGGGAACGACATGTTTGTTGAATATTTGGCACTGTTTTTAATGTTTATGATGGCGTGTGCTTTTGTATGCGCGTTTATCTATATTCCGATAATGATTGCGAATCAGCGCGGAATATGCGGCGGCAAGCGTATGCTGATAATACTGCTGGCGTGGATGGGGGTATTTTTCGGTGTCACATGGTTTGCGGCGTTGATACTGTCGCTGGTGCTGCGCGGGGACTGCGTGATTGAAAACCTGGATAAACTGGAAAAACTGACCAGATTGTACAAGGAAAAAATTATAACCAAATCGGAATTTGACGCGATGCGCGCAAAGTTGCTAAAGAATGATTAAGAAAAATAAAACGGGCGTTTTGCCCGTTTTTTATTTTGTTTTCGCGCCGCGCCGTAAATCGTTTATTATTTCATAAAACGACAGAAATATATTAACAATCGGGTTGGTGACGGCGTCGATGGTATCCAGCCTTTTTTGTTCGGCCTTGGCGGCGCGCGCTAATTTTTCATCGCTGTATTTTTTTGATAGGTTTATTTCGTGTTCAACATTAACTGAACGCTTTGCGGCATCCGTGATAACCAATGGCTCTTTATTCATCTTGTATTCCTTTATTTCATGGCATTATAGAGCATAAAAATCACCATGCAAGATAAAAATGGGAAACGGAAAGGGGGGGATTTTGTGGGCGGTGGGGTTATACAACCTCTGTCACGGCGCGCAGGGCCCCGTCGCGGGACAACTGCACGACGCGTATTTTCTTTTTCATTTCCGCAATCAGTTCGGTGCGGTTGTACGCGGGCTGGGTATGCAGAATACGGTCGGCGAACGCGGCGTATGCGGCATCGGCGCTTTCGGCATGAATTGTGGTATAGAAATGATCATGCCCCGTCCCCAGCATTTCCCACAGCACCGACGCATTGTCGGTTGAAATTTCGCCGCCGATTATGACATCGGGGGTCATGCGGACAACCAAATCCAGTAATCGCGCATAGTTGAAATCGTTGCTCTGTTCCGTACGGGACAGGACAAAGTGCACACGGTTTTCCTGGGGGACGCGGATTTCGCGGGCATCTTCGACGGTGATGACGCGGCTGTTTTTATCAATCAGCGTCAACATATGGTTCAAGAATGTTGTTTTCCCGGTGGCGGTCGCGCCGCTGATTAAAATGGGACTGCCGTCATTTATGGCGGTCATCAATCGGTCGTACGGATCATCGGGGCGGATGTTTTCACGCGGCTTTACCTTTAGCAATTGTTCCCCGCGCCGCAGGTGATAGTTTTCAAAACTGGTGTCGACCGCACCGCCGCCGCGAATATTCATGGCGACGCCGCCCGTCACATCGCGTTCGTCGTATTGAACATTGGGGCCGGCGATTGCGGAAAACCTGTGGTTCCCCGGCAGTGTTGCGTACACCACGGGCACGCCGTGAATCGGGTCAAACGGGCGTTCATAAATATTTGCCACCGTGTGAATCAGGTCGACCAGATATTGCTTGGACAACACTTCGCTGTTATAAGACACCCAGGGCACGCGCGCGCCGTGCAGGCGCATCCACACCTGGCCGGCGTGATTTATTGCGATTTCTTCGACAAAGGAGGGTTTATAAAAATCCTCCAACGGTTTTAACAAAGATTCCAAGACAACATTTGCCATGCTTTGATTTTATCATAAATCGCCGCTTGAATCAAAAAGGTTTATTTGTTAAAATCAAAAAAAAGAGAGATTGCCATGAAGAAATCATTACTGTTTGCAATTTGCGGTGCACTGATTCTGGGCGGGTGCGCAACGGGCGAAGACACGCCGTACAATGTTGACGATTTTGCCCAGGGCGGGGCGGATGCGCCACTGTACAACGAACGCAGCAGCACATTTATGCAGCCCGACAACCAATACGCGAACATTGATTCATACAAACCAAAAACCGCCGCGGAAAAGGAACAGAACAGCAACCGTTGGAACACGGCGCGCATGGAAACCAGGTGGCAGGAGTATAAGGGCGCCATGGTTCGCGTTCAGATATTGTTGGGCAACACGGATTTGCGTGAAATGCGGTTGCGCCTGATGCAGAATGCGGACGGAATGGATGTCGACGGGGATGCGCGCACGATTTTGTCGCGCGTTGCCGATTATGAAATGAAGCGCGTATGCGGCCGCAACGCGGACAGCATTGTCATGGTTTATGACAAGCCGTCATTTGATGTAATGCGCCCGACACCGTATTTTGATTACCGGATAGAGGCCGAAGGCGCCACCATGCGTGAATACGGTTTCCGTTGCGTGTATAATAATTAAAAGGGGCGTGCGAATATGAAAAAGATAATGGCGGTATTGGGCCTGTGCGGTGTGTTTGGTGTGGCGGCGTGCGACAGTCATGCCGGCGCGCAGGTTGGCGACACGGTTGTAATTGATTTTGCGGGATATATGGACGGGGTTCAGTTTCCAGGCGGCACGGGGCATGATTATCCGTTGACGCTGGGCAGTGGCACGTTCGTTCCCGGATTCGAAGAACAACTGATCGGGGCCGAGGTTGGCGAAGTACGCAGTGTCAACATTACATTCCCCCAGAATTATTATCCGGAAATGGCGGGCCGTGCCGTTGTGTTTCAGGTGACGGTGAACGACATCATTCGACAATAAGGATGAAATTAGACTTAAAAATCCCCGCAGTTTTGCGGGGATTTTTGAAACCGGGTGTTCCGGTGGCGATGCGACCCATTTTCTTTTTGTTTGGGAGATGAGAAACAAATCACCCCGCACCGGAACATACTTACTTAAAATAATAACCACCGGGAAAAAAACAAGGTGGTTGGAGATTCGAAACTATAGCTCATGAAAATAGTATGGTGTATTGGTTATCCCACCATTCTCCAACCATTATTAAAATATGGTGTGGAGTTTTTTATGTCCCCACGGACATCAATGAACTAAGGGTTTCGACACCCCGGCGTGATTTTTCATCACGTTGAGTATATTATAAAATAAGGTTTTGTTATTTTCAACAAATTTATTTATGCGAATATTATACCAGAATTCCCGTAATAATTGTTTGCAAGTATGCGTGGTGTACGGTAAAATATAATCTGGCTGGATGGTGATGAATAACCAAATAAATCACTTGCATGGTATGTGCAGTTACTAACTTCCAGCCATTTGGTTGGAGCCGGCGAATATATCGAATAAGCCGGGATAAGTTTTACTATCTTTTTCAGCTCCAACCATTTTAATTTTTAATAATGCGAAATTGTGTATTTAATTCCTGTAATAATTGTTTGCAAGTATGCGTGGTGTACGGTAAAATATAATCTGGCTGGATGGTGATGAATAACCAAATAAATCACTTGCATGCTACTGTGCAGTTACTAACTTCCAGCCATTTGGTTGGGGACCGCTGAATATATTGAATAAAGCGGGCAATGCTTGTATTGTTACGAACACCCAACCATTTTAATTATTTAATAATGCGAAATTGTGTATTTAATTCCCGTAATAATTGTTTGCAATATGATAAAAAATAGGATATAGTACTTGTTGCAACGGGAGTTCCGTTGCTCGAGAATACAGAACTCGATTACCAGTTGTCTGCAAAGGCGTAAAACTTTCAACCCTATCCGGGGTTGGGAGACCGGTTGAATTTCAATCGGCACATTCTGGTAATGTGTTCTGTAACTCCCGCCCCGGTCTTCTAGAGATTTTGGCGGTTGCAATTATAAATGTATGTGATACAATATGATTGTAATGGGCATCCCCCTGTTGCAAAAAAGTGCGAGCTGAAATCTCGCTCACTAGAACCGCCTGCAGGCGTAAAATGCTCCACCAAGTGTTGGTTGGAGTCGGCGAATATATTGAATAAGCCGGGATAACGTTTGAGTATCATTTTAACTCCAACCATTTTAATTATTTAATAATGCGAAATTGTGTATTTAATTCCCGTAATAATTGTTTGCATAATTTATAAATATAGGATATAGTACTAATTGTAATGGGTGTTCCATTATGCGGAATTAGTATGCCGCGCGCTTATCGCCCACGTGGGCGAAAACCCAATCCGACAGGGTTGGAGGCCGTTGAATATATTGAATAGACGGTGAGCAAGTAAGCGTGCAAATACTAACCTCCAGCCCGTCTGTTATTTGATGGGTTTTTATATTAGTAGCACGCATTTTTTTGTGGAAATATGTCCTGCAACTGATATAATTCGGAACGCATATTGGTATTTACTCCTGTTGCAAATGGGGCATAGAAACCTCAAGATACGAAAGAAGCCCACGTGGGCATTGTCTTGTCCAGTCGAAATGGCTGGAGGCCTGTGATATATTTAAATAAACAGGGCAATCGACTTTCGTATTGTTTCTATCCTCCAGCCACTTGAAATAATTTCCAGTGGTTTTTGTTTTTAATAAAAAACAGGGGAGATAAGAACATGTCTGGTCGGCCATTTAAGCCAAGTGAAATCGATGTCTATATCGGCCAAATTGTTGCAAATTGGCGCAATAAATTTGGCATGCGACAAAAGGATTTGGCGCGTAAAATCGGTGTCACTTTTCAGCAATTACAAAAATATGAAACCGCCGGTAATCGAATATCTGCGTCGCGTTTGTTTCAAATCGCGCAGGCAATGGAAATGCCGGTTAGCACATTGTTTGGCGAGGTTGAACGGTACAACGCCGTGTATGACCAAACAATGCGGGATATAATCCGGTGTCTGTGCCAAATGAATGACGCGGACAAGAAAATGATATTAAATATAATACGGCGTCTAAATGTGGCTAAATAAAATAGACGGGGCTCTGCGTGAATTTCATGGCGCGTTGTGGGCGGCGATTGATGAACTCGCGGCGAATAATGGACTGACGGCATGCGGTCTGGCGCGTATAACGGGATTGACTTTAACCGCGTTCAACCCGTCAAAGCGTTATGCGTCCCGCACCGGTCGCCCGCGGTTTCCGACATTTGAAACAGTGGATAGAATGTTGCATGCAACAAACACGACATGGCCTGAATTTATCGAAATGGTTATGGCAAAAATGCCCTAGTCCATGGCGATTATAAATATGCCGCGGCGGTTGGCCTGCTGTATCACGTTTGCCTTGTCCACGACAAAGCAGGTCTTGGCGTTGACCACAATCCCTTTTAGGTGCGCGTCCGCAACCGCGTTCACCGTATCAACGCCAATCGCCGGAATGTCAATCCGCAAATCTTGGCCGGGTTTGGTCATCTTGGCAAACACGCCCGATGATTTCTTGTAATTTTTTCGCATCGCAACAACCCGTTCCAACATTTTGGCGGTGCCTTCGGCGGCCTCTACGGCAAAGACCTGCTTGTCAACGACAACCGATGCGCCTATGTCCGCCGCGCCGATTGTGTGTGATACCTCAATCGCGCGTTCAATGTCGCGCCGGTCACGCGCACTCGGGCGCGTCTTGGTCTTTACCCCCGCCGTTTCAAACGCCAATTCCGGCGCCAAATCCTGGGCGGCGACAACCGATAATCCACGCTTTTCCAAAACTTTGTTTAATGCAACCGCCATTGAATCATACCCCCGTTGATGTTTCATAATGCTAATCAGTGCGAATATCGACCATAAATCCGGCCGTATGTCCGATAAATTTACATGACCCAACGCCCCGACAAAGGTCAGTTTGTTTATCCCGCGGCGGCGAAATTCACGCACCGCACGACCACCGCCCCCCAGGCGCACCACCATGTCCGGTTCCAGTCGCGGGTCATAAAAGTTTTTTAGTCCCACCACAAACACATCCCAGCCCGCACGCCGTAATGCGTCGCGTGTGAAAAATGGCAAATCAAGCGCACCTGCGACCAGGGCTATCTTTTTATCCGAATTTTGTTTCGCTTTATTCATGATGTGTATGGTACGCGTAAATCGGGCTGGAATCAAGTCGCAATTTGTGATACAATTTGACCGATAATAACAGGCAGGTAAAAGCATGAAAAAAATATCTTATTTTTGTTTAATGGCGGCGGTGTGCGTTTCGGGGCCCGCCGATGCCGCAAACAATAAAAAATTACAATCGGAAATTCAGCGCGGGCTGGATATTGTGACGGTGCGCGAAACCATTGATGTCGCGTCCAGCGCGGCCGCCCCCGGTGAACTGGGGTACGAAGTGTATCAGACAATGGATGCCGTGGATGCGTCCGATGTGCGCGTCTTTGTCCCGACGACAATGTATATGCGCGCGGGCGCGGGGCTAAACATCGGAGCCGCGACCAGCGCGGCAAAATCCAATGCCACCGAATATGATGCCCGCGGCGGGTACACCGCCGAAATCGGGCTGGGGTGGAATTTGTCGTCCTTTGTCCGCACGGAAATCGATTTTCAAACAATGACACTTAATTTTGCGCATACCGACAACGGGGCCAGTTTCCAGACCCTGTCCGGAATGCTGTACTTTGATTTCGCGCGTCGCTATGTTCAAACGGGCGATGTGACGCGGCGGCGCGTATTTGTTCCGTTTATGGGCATCGGCGCCGGTGTGGGCCAGTATAGGTTTGACGGCGCAAATGGTGCGGACGGATTGGTCTTGGCGGCGCCGCGTGCGGAAATCGGTTTTAACATAATGTTCAATGATTTATTCGGCGTTGACATTGCGTATCAATATCAGTTGATGATTAGTGACGGCTTTGGCTGGAAGGGTGACACCAGCGCCAGCGTCAGCAATGTTGTCGCGTCGTTCCGGGTTAATTTCTGATAGGGGATAAAAAGATGAAAGCAAAAATATTGTTTGGTTTGTTGGGCCTGGTGACATTATCGGCAAATGCCGCAATCCCATACCGGGTAGAGCAGGTCGCATCCCCCGCCGCCGCGCGCGCCCAAAACGGGTCGGACCGCACATCGTATGCGCGCGAACACCGCTTTTACATCGGTGGGGCGTATAACTTTTCAATGTGGGACGCGTTCACCGATGACAAAAATGTTCATCTGGGGGGCAAAAATACCGACGGATTCGACGTAATGGCGGGCGTGCGCCTGTATGATACTTTCCGGCTAGAGGCGAATTATTCCCGCCTTGCCCCGAAATGGAACGAATTGAAAATGACGGCGGACACGGCGATGATAAACGCAATATTTGACGCCAGAATCGATAGTATTTACCGCCTGTTTCGGACGCAGACGATTGTCCCGTATGTTGGCGCGGGCGCGGGTGCGGCATGGTTGTCGGCGGATGACGGCGTAAAACTGGGGAACGAGGTTGTGCCGGTCTTTAATGTTATGGCCGGGTTCGCGATTGAAATGGGCGGTCACTTTGCGGTTGATTTGGGGTACCGTTATCTGTACATGATGACCCCGGATGTCGCGGGTGTGTCCGACCTGGCGCCGACCGCGCATCAGTTCCAGGCGGGCGCGCGCGTGAATTTCTAAAATAAATTATGGCGATGTGTCCTTTCTTTAATCGTTGCGGCGGGTGCAAATTTGATTTTGCAGATGAAAACTATCGCGAAAAAAAATTAGGTGCATTACGCGGCGTCACCCCGACCGATGACCCCGTTTGGATTGCGCCGGGCGGCCGCCGTCGTGCAGATTTCTGTTTCGCGGCGGGTGAATTTGGAATGTTTGAACGCGGGTCTAAAAATATTGTACCCGTGCGAAATTGCCCGAATTTGGATGCGGACATAAATAATATTTTGCCGGCGCTGGCCGCGCTGCCGATGCCGGGGGCGGGATCGTGCCTGGTGACGAAGTGCGACAATGGAATTGATGTTTGTATAAATTCGGATGTTCCGCATTTTGATGCGGCGTTTGCGCGCGCGGCCGCGCGTCTGCCCGTAATTCGTGTGACATGGAATGGCCGCGTCGTGCATCAGACGCAGGTCCCGCGGATAAGTTTTGACGGAAATTCGGTTGAATATCCGCCAAACGGTTTCTTGCAGCCGTCTGTTGCCGGGGAATCGGCGCTGCGGGCGTTGGTTGTTGATGCCGCGCGTGGTGCGCGCCGCGTGGCGGATTTGTTTTGCGGGCTGGGGAATTTTACATTTTCACTAAATGCGCGCGGGTTTGATATTTTTGGCGTGGGCGCGTCGCGCGATTTGTTCCGCAATCCGCTAACGCCGGGCATGTTGCGCGAATATGACTGCGTCGTTATGGATCCGCCGCGTGCCGGTGCGGATGCGCAGTGCCGTGAACTGATTAAATCGGATGTAGCGCGCGTGATTTATGTTTCGTGCAATCCGGACACATTTCGCCGCGATGCGGCGACCCTGATTCGTGGCGGGTATAAAATAACAAAACTTGTTCCCGTCGATCAGTTTGTGGGTAGTGCCCACTGGGAAATCTTTGCGGTGTTTGAAAAATAAAAATCCCGCGTGTGCGGGATTTTTATTTTTGCGCCTTACCATAACTTAACGCGGTCGCCGGGGGCAACATACATTTTGTCGCCCGATTTTATCCCAAATGCGTCGTACCATGCGTCAATGTGCGGATATATGCCGTTGACACGGTTGCGCCCCAGGGAATGCTCGTCTATTTTTGTCAGGCGGATTTCTTCGTCGCTACGGATGTTTTGCGCCCATGCGCCGGCGTTCGCCAAAAAGAACCGCATGTCCGGCGTCAAATCATTTACCGTTTCGCACGGGGTGCCAAAGTTCTTGAACGCGGTGTATGCGATTGTCATTCCGCCATAGTCCGCCAGGTTTTCGCCCAGTGTAAATTCACCGTTTGCGTTTACGCCGGGGGCGATTTCAATCCGGTTGAAAAATTCGCGCATAACATTTGTGCGTTTGTTGAATGCGTCGGCGTCGTCGGCCGTCCACCAATCGCGCATGTTGCCGTTTGCGTCAAAGTTGCGGCCGCTGTCGTCAAAGCCGTGCGTCATTTCATGCCCGATAATCGCCCCGATTGCGCCATAATTAAACGCGTCGTCGGCCGTCATGTCAAAGAAGGGCGGCTGCAATATTCCGGCCGGGAAACAAATTTCATTCATTGACATATCATAATACGCGTTGACTTCGTGCGCGTTCATGTGCCATATGGTTGGGTCTTTTTCACGACCGATTTTGTCCAGCCAGTATTGGTCTTCGAACCGTGCGACGCGCATCATGTTTTCCCATAATGAATCATCCTTGATTTCCAGTTTGCTGTAATCAATCCATTTGTCTGGGTATCCGATTTTTACATTGAACCGCGCCAGTTTTTCCAGTGCCCGCGATTTCGTGTCATCCGACATCCATTCCAGATTTTCAATGCGCATCGCGTATGCCCGGCGCAGGTTTTCAACCAAATCCTGCATGCGCTTTTTCGCCGCCGCCGGGAAATATTTTTCAACATACAGGCGCCCGATTTCGTCCCCGATTGACCCATCCAACATTGCAATTGCGCGTTTCCAGCGGGGCTTTTGTTCCTTTTGTCCGGCCATGGCGCGGTTATAGAAATCAAATGCGATTTCATATGTCGCATCGTCCAAAACGGACGCGGCGGAATTTGCAATTTGGTATTTCAGGTATGACTTTATCAATTCCAAATCCGTGTCGTGCATTATGGCGACGGATTCTTTTATAGCCTCTGGTTGTGCGATGTTGATGTGCGTTGCCGCCGCGGCGCCGCGTGCCGACAAATATGCGTCCCAGTCAAAATTCGGTATTTCTTTCTTTATTTCGGCGACGGACATTTTGTGATAGTTTGCATGCGGGTCGCGCAGTTTTTCCTTTGGGTAAAATGATTTGGCCATGCGTTCTTCCAGTGCATATATTTTTTCGGGATTCGCATCAATGCCAAAATTTTGTGTTATTTTTTCAATGTATTTTTTATAGAGCTTTCGAATTTCCGCCGACTTTTCATCGGTGTCGAAAAAGTAATCGCGCGCCAGGCCAATGCCGCCCTGATATAAATAGTAGAGGTAATGGTTGCTGTCCATTTCATCAAGGTCCACGCCGTCGCCCCAGAATGTGGATGTTATGGCGTGCATGCGCCCCAAAAACGCGGGCAGTTCATCAATTGATTTTATCGCATCAATTTCTTTTATTTGCGGCGCAACCGGGCTTACGCCGTCGCGGTTTAGTTTTTTATCATCCATCGCAATTTTATAAAGCTTGCCAATTTTCCCGTTATCGGTTTCGGCGATTTCGCGCACGCGTTCCAGGTTTGTGTTGCGTATAATTTCCCATGCGCCATATCTGGAATAATCGTCCGGAATCGGATTCGCACGCCGCCAGCCAAGTGTCGCATAATCATAAAAATCGTTTCCCGGGTTTATGGTTGTGTCCATGTTTTGCGTCTGAATTCCGATTGTCATTTTTGTTCCCTTTGTGCTGTGTATGGCAAACCCAATTGCAATCGCAACCGAAATTATGCCGATAATGTTCAAGAATTTGCTTTCCATTTTATTTTACCAATTTTATCATCAAATCATCCAAAATCAAAATGCCTTGTTTTGTGGCGCGCAGGCGGTCGCCTGAAATTTCAACAAGACCGGTGGCGCCGTGCGCAAAATCCATGTTTATCACACCCCGTGTGCATGGCGTTAGTTTTACGCCGCGCCGTGTCCGCATTCCGGTCAACACCATTTCAACCGCGCGGGCGTTCATGGAGAGTTTTTCAAACTTTTCCCCCGCGCCCAATTGTTCGTACCACACGCCCGCAATAAATGGCCGGCCCGCCGCGCCGCGGCCAATGCCGATGTACGGTGCGCCGTCCCAAATGTTTTGATTGTGTTTGCATTCGTCGCCCGGGGCCGCGTAATTTGACACCTCGTATCGTGGCATGTTTAGTGTGGCGTCAATCGCGTCATACATTTCGGCCATTGCGTCGTTGTCCGGCATGTTCAAATTCATTCCTGCAAACGGTGTGCCGTGTTCAATTGTCAGTTCATACATTGAACAGTGGCGCAGTCCAAGATTGTTTATTTCACGGCATAATGCCGCGACGGACCGCGCATCATCACCCGGCAATCCGTAAATAAAATCGGCCGACACGCGAAGCCCGCGATGCAACCCCGCCTGAATCAAACGGCGCGCCGCGTTCGCGTCATGGCGTCGCCCTAAAAATTTTAACTCGTCATCATTTAACCTTTGGACGCCGATTGACAACCGGTTCATTCCGGCCGTCATGAAATCCGACAATTTGTCGTCGGTCAATGTCCCCGGGTTTGATTCCAATGTAATTTCGCAATCTTTGGACAGGTTAAATGTCCGCGCCAGACGCGCAATAATCTGTTCAAATATTTTCACCGGCATCAGCGACGGCGTTCCGCCGCCAAAAAATATTGTTGGCACCGCTACGCGTCCCAATGCGTCGCCCCATTTGTCGATTTCGGATAAAATGCCGTTCGCGTATGCGTCCCAATCAGGGTTGGCGCAGGGCCTAGAAAAAAACGCGCAGTAATTGCATTTTGACATGCAGAACGGGATATGAATATATATGTTGTGGGCGCAGTTCATGCGGGTATTGTATCGCTGTTTTTTATTGGCGCAAGGTTTATTTATATGATATAATGATGTGAAAGTATTAGGTATGAAAGGAAAATTAGTTTCATTTTTTAGCGGGATTTTCGCGCCTGTTGCCGCCCTGGCCGCCAGCAGCGAAGGTGTCCCGTCGTATTACAAAAGCAATGCCCCGACAACCGTGAACCAGGCGGCATATTCCGACTATCAAAGTCAGGGATACACCAAATATGTCGGCCAATCCGGCAGCAAGCAGGTTGTTGGCAGCCGCACGTATTCATATCAGGTGCCGGTTGCAACCGCACCGACCATTTCGGGCACCATGACCGCAAACGGAATCGCATTGCCGGCCGATGCAGAAAAGGGCACCCATGTTTATGCGGGATATTCACGCCGCTTTGCCGATTTTGAATTTGAAACGGGCGTTAATTCCATTTTGGAATGGGACGACATGATATTCAATGAAATCAATGTCGGCGCGCGCCATAATTTCAGCCTGCGCAATTTCGACATGTTTGCGTATGCGGACTATGCTTATGGCCAGATGTCGCACGGCGGTCTGTCCATGGACTATGACTTGAAACCGTTTGACGAGGCGCAGCCGGAATACGGCATATTTACCATTTCCATGGGTGATGAAAGCGGTAAAACCAATCATTTGCGCATCGGGTTCGGCGCGCATCATGTCTGGGATATTGGCGGGTGGAAATTGTCACCGTCAATCGGGTATGAAATATTCAAGCATGACTTGAAAATGTCCGACCATTACTATCCTAATCCCGGCATATATCTGCCGTTGATGACCAGTGATGGAAAGTATGTCTATGGGGACGAGGCGGGTAATTATTTCGCCGGGGATACAAATGTCACCCCGCCGGAGGGCTGGTACCAAGTCTGCATGTCGCCCGAAGACATCAAGTTGGTTCAAAATACGGGCACCGCATTGGGCAACGGATTTTTCCAGTTGGGTGATGATTTGGTGACCGGCGATTATAAGCCGGGCGTAAATCCGGTGGATCCGTATGTTCCTTGGGGTGTTGGGCCCGGTGATTGCGTTATTATCGGCGGTGACGGCCCCAGCATTGTTTCCGGCACAACGCACATTTATAACACGACATGGAGCGGTTTTTATATCGGGCTGGAAATTGAAAAGCAAATGACACTGTCCGATAAGTTGCGTTTTTATGTCCAGTTCGGATTGCCCAAATATTCGTCAGAGGGTATATGGCCCAATCGCGACGATTGGCAACAGAACCCGAGTTTCCTGGACGAAGGCAGCAACGGTTCCTATTCATATCGGGCGGAAATGGAGTATAATTACAGACTGTCAAACCGGCTGCAATTGGCGCTAAAGGTTGACATGGATGTATTTCATGTCGGGAAAATCGGCGGAAAACTGTATATCGCGGAATATGGCGAATTTTTGCTGGATGAAAACGGCCAGTATGTTTTGGAAGAAGTGACACTGGAAAATGGCACGGTCGTTCAGTTGCCAAAATGGGTTGTCACCCCCGCCCATACCGAGGATGTGACCGATTCCCTAAAGCGCGCGACATGGCAATCGTTTGGGTTGCATCTGGGATTGAAGTACGCGTTTTAACGCTTTGATAAAAATAAATTAAGGTGTGATTATGTCGTGTAAGATTTTATCACTGGCGCGTGTCGCCATGTTGCTCTGTACTGTGCCGCTGTGTGCGTTCGCGGACCGCGGTGAATTTGACCTGAACCGCTGGGACGAGATATTGTCAAATGTTCGCACGCGCGCCGCGGCCCAGAACATATCGCGCGCGACGATTGACGCCACATTAAAGTATCCCGCCTTTATTCCCGCAATTGCAAAAAGCGATGCAAATCAGTCCGAGTTCAAACTGACGCTGGATGAATATCTGGGGCGGACGGTCAATGACGCGCGCATTGCGAACGGTAAAAAAATGCGCACGACATATCCGACAATGCTGCATCGCGTTGAATCCAAATACGGTGTGCCGCCGCATGTGATACTCGCATTTTGGGGAATGGAATCAAACTATGGCGCGTTAAAGTCGCGGCATAAACTGACCGATGCGTTTTTGACGCTAATGTACGACGGTCGGCGTGAAACATTCTTTGGCAATCAATTGTTGGCGCTGATGAAAATTGCGGATAAAAACAAACTGGATATAAACGATATTCACGGCAGTTGGGCCGGCGCCATGGGACATTTTCAGTTTATTCCGACAACATTGGCGCAGTATGGGGTTGACGGGAACGGCGACGGTCGTGTCGACATTATAGGCAGTGTCGGCGACGCAATGCACAGCGCGGGAAATTACCTGAATAAACTGGGCTGGAACAAGAATGAACGCATTGTGCGACGTGTTGTGTTGCCGGCGGATTTTGATGTGTCCCTGCTGAACGGTGATACGAAAAAGACATTGATTGAATGGGCGGCGATGGGCGTCACAAACCCGGACGGTACGAATATACCCGCATCGGAAATGACCGCGGGATTGGTCGCGGATGTAAATTCAATCAACGCCGCGCGCGCCGAATATGATGCGCGCCACGCCGCCGCGGCGGCCGCATCAGCAAACATCGCGCAAGACCCCGCCGCGCAGTATGGTGATGCGTATATTGCCGATACTGATATTCAACCGATGCCGGCGATAACGGCGTACCTGACATATCCAAATTTTTATCGAATCAAGAAATGGAACAGTTCAAATTGGTATGCAATTGCGATTGGCGAACTGGCCGAAAAATTAAAATAAAACAATTGCTAATCGACGCCTTGTTTGATACCATTTTTGTGTATATGAATACACAAAGGATTTATTTATGGCTATCAAGGTTCGTGATTTTGAAGTAAGACTTACCCGAAACAAAGAAGAACGCAGACAGGTCCGCGCACTGCGCTATGAAGTTTTTGTCGAGGAAGAGGGCGCCGGCGCCACCGAAGAGCAGAAAAGCCTGCGCGAGGAATATGATGCGTATGACCGCTTTGCCGAATATATGGCGGTGTTTCACAACGGAAAAATCGTTGGAACATATCGGATTATTGACCGGGCGGCGGCCGAAAAAATGGGCGGATTTTACACCGAAACCGAATACAATATTTCCAAGATTAAAAAGTACAAGGGCAACATTGCCGAAATGTCGCGCGCATGCGTTGCCGCCGAATATCGTGAAAACGCACTGGTGATGCGCATGCTGTGGGCGGGGCTGGGCGAATATGTGGTGCGTCGTAAAATCGGCGTGCTGTTCGGGGTTGCGTCGTGGGTCGGTTCCAAGCCCGCCGCATCGGCCCAGGCGATTTCATATTTGTACTACAATCATTTGTCACCGCTGAATTTGCGTGCGACGGTATTGTCCGAAAACTTTGCGGATGGCATAAATCCGAAATTGTCGCGCATGAACATTTTGCCAGAGGTTTTTGTCGACCAAGACGCCGCCGTGCGTGAAATGACACCGCTGATTAAGGGTTATCTGCGGTTGGGCGCCACATTCGGCAAAGGGGTGTTTATTGACGCGCCGTTCAATTCATACGATGTGTTTGTAATGCTGCGCACCAAGAATATTGACAGGGCATATCAGAAGCATTTCCTGGGGCGCGAAAACGCATTGGATGATTTAGAGGACGGAAACGCCGACGGCGCGATAAAGACCATTGGAAAAATTGCGATGTTCCCGGTGACGGGCCCGTTAAAAGTAATGCGCGCGTTTGTTGAATTCCTGTTGCGTGAAGACGCGGTCGAGGCCGAGTTGATAGAGGAAGAATCCGCCGCCACAGATACAGAGGAATAAACCCATGTCACATGTTCGCCGGCAAAATATTTTTAATACCACATGGGCCGCGGTGCGGTTCGCGATGTTTTGGATTGTCGTAATTTTGCAATTGCCGATAATTATGCTGCTGCCGCGGCGCGCAGGCGTGCGATATATGCGCGTGTTTATGTGGTTTTTGGTGTTTTTATCCGGGATAAAGATAAAGGTTCACGGGACTTTGCCGGTGCACCGGCCGTTGTTGGTGGTGTCAAACCACATATCGCTGTTTGAAATTGCGACATACCCGATTGCGTTCGGCGGCAGTTTTGTCGCAAAAAAGGAAGTTGAATCATGGCCGGTTGTCGGATGGGTTGCGAAAAAGTTCGGTGTGATATTTGTCGATCGCCGTCCGTCGCATGCGGCCGAGGCATTAAAAACGGTTTCCGAAACGGTGACGCGGGTAAAGTACCCGATGTATATATTCCCCGAGGGCACAACCACCAACGGCGCGTATGTAAAGAAATTCAAAAGTTCACTGTTTAACTTTGTGGAAAATTCCGATGTCATGGTTCAGCCCATGGCCATGCACTATCGGTTTCGCAACGGGGCCCCAATAAGCGATGAGGATTTGGCCGAGCATTACGGATACTTTAACAATCGTGATATGGAGACCGGGCCGCTATGTTCGCGCGAACGCAGTGCGTTTATGCAGATATTTCACATCATGGTTATCGGCGGATTTATGGTTGAAATAACGGTTCTGCCGGCGCCCGATTTGCACGGTATGGACCGAAAGCAAATTGCGGCGGCACTGCATGATATTGTGTCGGACAAATACATGCAGTTAAAAGATAAAAAAATCGCCTAATAAAAAACGCCCCGGATAACCGGGGCGCGCTTTTACTGATTTTCGTTCGGGATTATTACTGTGTCATTGTAGTAGGTCAGGAATCGTGATCCCGTTATGCAGTATATTTTCTGTAATGAATCCTTGTACTCGCGCACGGCCGCAACCCAACGTTCCTCTATATCATTTTGTGCGCCCTGGTATGCGGTGAATGCGCCCATTGCGCCGCCCGCGCCCGCACCGATAAGTGTACCCTTTAAGCGTGCCTTGTTTCCGAAATCAATTATGCCGCCGTCGGATGCGCTTTTGTACATCGGGTAAAAATCCTGGATAGAATAAGTCCCGTCCAATTCAAATGCGTTGCCGTTGTTGTTGCGGCCGTAAATCCGGTTTTGCGCACTGGTGGCGTTTTTCCTTTTCCAATCCGACCAATCGGATTTTTTCATGCCGAACGCTTTGTCGGAAAAGTTCGCAATCAGTGCCTGGGTCTGCTTGTCGGGAATACCGGCGTCGGATATTTTTGCATAAATGCCGGTGCCGTCGTATGGACTGCCCTGAATAATCTTGGTGCCGGTTTGGCCCTTTTCAATATGGAATTGGTTTGCGCCGCTGTTCGGGCCGATGATTTTATTGAAACCTTCGCCGTGTGCGGCCTCCAAATCCTTGTCCGGGTATGCGTCCAGGGTTATTGATATTAAATCCGTCGGCGTGCAACCGGTATATTCGCCACTCTCGTTGGGTGTCCCGTTGCAGACAATCGTTTCTTCTGTTTCAATATTGTAAAATGCGGCCTTGTATTCCGGTTGGGTTGCGGCAGATAAATTTAGCGGCTTTTTTGAAACCAGCATACCCCACAAGCATGTTGTCTTTTGCTTGTCGGGTAATTCACAATCTTCAATGCGCAGGACATCTTGGCCGCTGGCCATTATGTTGCCGACTGCACTGCCCGCCGCGGCATTAACACCGGTTGATAAAATCATGTCGCCGGCAACCTTGCCCGAATATGCGTTGCCCGCACCAATCGCCGCACCGCCCAGGGCCCCGATAAGCGTGCCCTTCATTTTCTTTTTGCCGGTGCCCATCAGGCCGTCTTCGCCGACCTCGTTCCCGCCGGCGATGTTGCCGCCCAATGCACCGACAATTGTTGTCGCCGCGATTTTGTATCCGGCGCCTTTCTTTTGTTCTTCGTTCAAAACACGAATTACGTCATCGGTTGTGGGTTCCGCGTCCGCGGGAAAAACGACATTGCCGACATCGTTCGTGTACCCAGATTCCGGAAATTCGGAAATGTTGCATTTTACCGCATCGCCCGCCGCGACATTTGCACGCGCCAACACCAAATCCGTGCCGCCCGGGCCCATTTGATAGCCGCGCATTTCAACAACCGCAACGCATGTTTGGGCGCCGCCCGTGCCGCGGCCAGCCGTGGGTGTGTCCCATGCAAATTCGCCGTTTGGATAAATGTTTGCGCATGATTCCAGGCGCGGTATCGTCACATTGTCAGATTGTTCGCCGCGCGCCAGTTTTTCCGCCAAGCCCGCATTGGCCACGCGAACCGGTAATTGCAATGTCGCCTTGGCCGCGGAGGTGGTTGTGACGCCGGCATACGGGTCGGTGACCTGGGCGGCGTTTTGCGCCATGTTCAATTGATAATATGCATCGGCATAATTGCGGGGTGCCTGGTTCGCGACACGTATAACGGCCATGCCGTCATGCGGCACCGTCGCCGCCCCCAGCAGCCCTAAAAACAGGGAATAGCATGCAAATGATGTTTGGTGTTTCATTCTCTCTCCGTGTCCCCAATGCATTATGCGTGCGGTATGTTTAGAACTGCAGTCTTAATCTGACGCCGACGTCAACCATGCTTAAGCGGCCGCTTTCATACCAGTTTGTATAGTGAAATACGCTGTCATATGGTGCCTCATACTCGCCACCGGCACCGTCGGCCAGCCATTCGGTTTGGGATACGACAATACTGCCCGATGTCTTGACGCGCCCCAGGTTTGCGTATCTGACAAAGAAATCAAGTTTTATTCCGCCGTCCATTTCGGTGGTCAGCCCCCCTTCCAGCATAAAGGCCAATTGTTCCGTTGTGCCGCCGTTGTGATATGCGTATACATCGGAAACGCCGCTTATTTTACCGGCGTCGGCGATAACGTTGCCGTTAGAATCCGTCGGTGCGATTTCATAAAACGTGTTGTCATATGCCACATAATCGGCAATCGTGTTTAGTGACAGACCGACGCCCGCACCAATATACGGCCGCAGGGAACCGCCCGCCAAATACCCGGTGTATGAATCAATGTTGTAATATATGTTCAGCATGGTCGCATTCGCGGTTACGGCGCCGCCGTCAACCTGGGCCTGGACATAACCGCCACTGCCGTTTGATGATTCAATGGTGTTTGGGTACGATATGTTTGAATAGCGCAGGTATGAAAAGTCCACGCGAATGTCATTGTTTATTGACGCGCCGACGGAAAGTTGCAATGGGATAACGGTATCGGTCTTGAAATCCGCATCCTTAAAGGCACCCGGAACAAACGCAGCGTCGGTTTCGCCGGTGTAATCCGCCCGCATAGAGCCCATAACACTGGCCGAATATCCGGCGGACAGTCCGACGTACAAGCCACTGTCGGCCAAGCGGTCATAGTCCGCCGGCTGATAATACTGGCGGCCGGCAGCGGTTGCGGTTGAACCCACCCGCGGTAGCGAACCCGTTATGCGTGTCGGTGCGGCGGCGGCCGGTGTTGTGACCGATTGCGTCGGCATGCGTGTGCCGACAACGCGGCTGTTGCTGGACGGCAGGTAAACCTGCTGGCCGTTGACCGTGACCGCCTGGGCGGCGGGATATGCGGCGTTCGCCGCGTGCGATGCCACAATGACAATTCCCGCCAATATGGCGCAAATATTGAACCTTTTCATACCTTTCCCATTATTCTATTGTTTTTATTATATCATGATATGGGGTGGTGCGCAAAGCATTTTTGCACACAAAAAACCCGCCGGGTGGCGGGTTAAGTGTCCAATATATGTTTGTTGTTTTGCGTGTTTTTTAGAATCTAAAGTTCACGCGAACGCCCATTTCGGCCTTAACATCGGTGCCGTTTTGGGATTTTTTCTCGGCGGTGTCGAATGTGTATTCGCCATACAGCGCAACCTGGGCATGATCAGTGAACTGATATGCCGCCGACAGACCGATGATGTATTCATCAAACCCGTCTTCCATATCGGCCAGTTTCTGTTCCAACAAAGTTGCCAAAGGCTTAAGATTTGCATTTAGATTTGTTGTGATTTTTTCCACACCCTGAGAAGCATGGTGATTATAGCGGAACCATGCGCCAGTTGACCAACGGTCGGACCACTGATAGAACGCATTTAATCCGGCATTAACTTCTGTTGTGGATTTCAAATCGACAGAAACTTGGTTTGGTGCCCCCATGGCGGCCAACAGTGTCGCTGTGGAGAGTATGCCTGTTTGCCCGTTTGGTAATGTTAATGTGCTTAATGGGGTGTTGTCACCAACAATACGGATTGTATTATTATCGTCGCCAAATGTGCGCAGTACTTCAACAAATGCGCTGGTGGTTAATCTTTCATTCCAAACACGACCAAATCTGGTTCCAACATGGAAACCCCACATACCATTGGAATAATTGTCATAATCAAATATTCCAGTTACACCGGACATATTGCCAAGTAATGCTTGACGGTCCATTTTTACATTATACTGACCGCGCATTTCACCAATGCCCCCCAGGTGCAAGTCGCCATACAAATCCCAGACAAAGCCGTTATACTGGTTCAGCAGGCGGTATGTCGTTCCAATGCGGCCTGCAGACAAGCCTGTGCGGCTGATGTCGTCGTCGTGCGTGTATTGCACGGAAAAGTGTGCCGCCCAGCGGTCTGTTATGCCGTATCCCATTTCTTCCTGAATACGGATAATCGGGAATTCAACCTTGCCGTCGTGATTTTTTGCCTTATGCGCGTCGGATGAATCCGCAACCTTTAGCATAATGCCGTTTGATAATTTCGAATAAAATGTTTTTTGTGTCGGCATGTACAACGGGTTTTCCATATTGGAAAGTGTTGTCTGTGCCGCCATTGCAGGCGACGCCAGCACAGATGCCGCCACCGCCAGTTTCAAAGATTTTTTCATCATTTAACTCCTTGTGTTAGATGAAATTCCACGGCCCCCATTATTGGCAAGACCGGGGCCCGTATCCACACCGCCCATTATTGGCAACAGTATGTTTTTGTGATACGAACCCGCATATAATGACACTGGCTGGGAATAAAGTCAAAAAAACTTTTATCTTGACATATCGGACTTGAAAGAGTACGCCCACGGACCTATATATATAACGAAGTTGATAAAAGGAGGCCAAAATGAATGATGCGTTTCAAAAAAATATGGCCATTGTTATGGGGGAATGCCCTAAAAAGGAAGTTGAATTAACCAAGGCGGAAAAAGAAAATTTGGCCGCCGCGTATTTCAAGTTATATTTCGGACTTGCGCTGGCCAACTGGTTGCGCGGCGGGACCGTGGGCGCGGCATGGCATCGCGCAATGGCACAGGTGGATGCAATGCTGGGGGCAAAAAATGCGAATAATCCGGCGGTAATGTATCTGCGCCAGGTGCATGCGGCGCACAAAACCCGTTGGTCCAAGGTTATGATGACAAATCAAAACCGTGACAAAGAAATTGAATGTGGGGCCAAAATGCTGGTGAAAATGACGCAACTTGCAAACAGGGAGGTTGGTTCTGCAATGGCAGTTTTGAATAATGTTATCGGCAAATATCGCGCGACTGAAATGCCGGCTGACAAAAATGTCAATTATGCCATGGCCCAGCAAAAAATGCGGCAAATGATGATAATGCAGTTAAATCAGAAGGTAAATTATGGCCGCGCGGCATGATAAGCCCCCCATGGTGGAGGTTATTTATGCTTATACGCCAATGTGTATTCGGGTAATTTATCGGCGGCGCCGTTCAGCCATTTGGCCGGGATAATCAGGCTGTTTCCTTGACCTGCGGACATTTTGGGCATATCCGTGCCGTTTGCGGCGTTTATTATGTTTTGCAATTTTACGGTTATTTTATCGGCGATTGGTGATAAAAATGTTATTTCGTCGCCCGCGCGTATTTCGTTGCGCAGTTCCAGTATTATGTCGCCGTTTCGCGTTCCGGTGACGACGCCCGCCGCGTGATAATCCGATGTGCTGCGCGTGGTGTCGTAATCGTGTGCGTCATGTGTGACGGGCCCGTCAAAAAACGCAGTCGTATACCCGCGTGTTTCCAATATGTTCAGGTCATTCATAAACGGCGCCGGGTCAAAGTTTTCGGGGTTTTTTGCAATCGCGTCAAGCGCGGCGCGGTATGCGCGAACAACACTGCCGACATAATATTCGCTGCGGTTGCGTCCCTCTATTTTCAGTGAATCAGGCCCCGCCGTCACAACGTCAAGCAGGCGCGGCATCAGGCATAAATCTTTGGCGTTCATTATATATGCGCCGCGGTCGTCCTCTTCGATTGGCATTTCAAGCCCCGATTCCCGTTCGCGCAAAATAACATCGTATTTCCAGCGGCACAGTTGGGCGCATGCACCCCGGTTGGCAGGCCGCCCCGTTATAAAGTTAGACAGCAGGCAACGCCCCGAATAACTCATGCACATGGCGCCGTGAACAAATATTTCAAGCCCTATGTCGGGGCACGCGGCGCGTATTGACTTGAATTCATCATGCGATACTTCACGCGCAAGCACGCACAGGCTGGCCCCCGCGGCCGCCCAGAATTTTACCGATTGGGCCGAACAAATGTTGGCCTGGGTTGAAATATGAATTTTCATGTCGGGGTGGTTTTCGCGTACCCACATGACAACACCCGGGTCGGACACAATCAGCGCGTCCGGACGCAGATAATTTATCGCGTCCCGCACGCGGTCCATGTTTGCATAATCACGGTCATGTGCGAACAAGTTAAATGCCAAATAAACTTTTTTACCCGCCGCGTGCGCCAAATCAATCCCGGTCTTTACCTCTTCGGTGGTGATTTTTGCACGCGCCCGCATTGAAAAACCGGGAAGGCCCGCATATATTGCGTCTGCGCCGTATAAAATCGCGGTCTTGAAGGCGTCCAATGTTCCGGCCGGGGCCAGCAATTCGGGTATTTTAATCATTTGCAATCCTTTGCCGTATATTTTTAATCAATATTTTATAAAAGCAAATAAATTATGAATTTTTAGGCTTGAAATTATAAATTTAACAATGTATAGTGAAACCCGTTGCCAGTTTAGCTCAGTTGGTAGAGCATCTGATTTGTAATCAGAGGGTCGTTGGTTCAAGTCCGACAACTGGCACCAGAATTTCCGCGGGGTCCCGCGGATTTTTTATTTGGGCCAAATCCACTGTGGGCCCATTATATCGCCAAATGTGGCGGCGCGTGATTGCATTTGGTTGACTTTATCAAGGTCGGGGCGCCCCAGTCGACATGCCGCCAAATGAAATGAAAATAATGTCGGAAATTGTTCGGCGGCTATTTGCGTATGGGGCCAGGCGGCCCGGCCCGACAAATACGGAGCCAGGAAATCAAACGCGCGTTCAATCCCAAATCCGGCAACCCCGCGCCAATTCCATAGGTCAATTCCGATGCCGTTCGCCAATTCGGCAATCAATGTCATCGCATTTAAATGAAACAGGCAGTAATGTAGCGAACGCGTCCGCCGCAATTCACCGAAAAAGCATCCCGCGTTATCCAGCCGTTCGTTTATAAGCCGCTTGTACATGTCGACGGCGGCATGAATTTGTGCGTCGCGGTTTCCGGCAAATATGGAAAACGCCATTATCTGGGCCGCCCACCATGCAGAAATGTTATTTCCGATATCGCGCGCAGCGATGCCGTTGGAACTGTACATCAGCCAGTCTGAATATTGCCCGAACCATTCGCGCATGCCGTCGAAAAAATCGTTATTCGTAATCGTCGCATTTAGAAAATCCGTCGCCAAAACAAAATTTAGCCACATGTGCGAATCAATAATTCCGGCGGGCCGTCCCGTGTTTACACCGGGTACCATTTGCGCATTTTCAAGGTGGGGCCGCATTCCGTTTTGACAATCAAGAAACCATTTGGTCATGCGTTCCGTCGCGCCCAAGGCATATTTCTCATCAATAAAAAATCCGGCCACCGCCAGTTGCAACACATCGCGCGCCAGTTCGCGCATGGCCGCCTTGGGGCCGTAATCGGCCGCCGGGTTCGCAATTCCGTCGCGTGATACCCACGGCAGGCCGTCTGCTGTTTCCGGGTTCGGATGATAGTAGCGGCCGATACTGTAATAATTTCGCGGATCGATGTCCGGGCGTGTGAAATCTGTGACGAAAATCGGGGCGTGTTTAAGTATCCGGTTTGCCGATACGCATAGCGTATTCAGATTTTCCGGTCCAGGATGCGGTAAATTTTTTGGGCGAATTAAAACCATGTCAATGTGGATTATATCATTGTTTCGCTGTTTTTGTGTTAAAAAAACGCCCCGGAATTTTCCGGGGCGCGTGGGGCGTGAGAATTATTTTCTGCGCTTGGCAGTGGTTGTATGCGCTTTTGCGCCGCGGGTCGAATTCGCTGTGCGTGTTGTATGGCGCATTTCCATATATTCGTCGTCATCGTCATCTTCGTTGATTATGTCCGCGATGTTTACATCGGATTGCGCGAATATTTTTTTCAGTGTGTTTTTTGTTTCCGGATGTTTGCTGGCATATTTTTTTACGCCGATCAATGCCGCCGCCGTCAGGAATTTTTCGATGTCCGCGCGCGATATGTTTGCCGAAACGCGTTCCTTTACATTGTCCCATGCGTCATGTGCGGCATCCTTGGCGCGGTGCATCAGGGAATGATGATGACGGTGCGCAATAAATATTTCATGTATCCACATACATATCAACAGCGCCAGCAACGGTATCACAACCATGCCGATAAAGTATTTGTATCCGCCGGACATGCAGAAGTTCCCACCGAACATTGCATCGCACGTGCGCGGACAATGCAGCAGAATTCCCGCCAGAATTTCATACAGTGAAAAAATAGTGAAGTATATTTTGGTTTTTAGAAACATTTTTCTCTCCTTGTATATTGTGATTATCATATATGTTCGCGCATAAGTCACTAGGAACGAATCCGCAAAAAAAAATCCGCCAATCGGCGGATTTGATTCATTTGTATTTTTATTCATTAAAATCTTTTTCCGCGTCGCGAATTTCTTCGGCGCGCGCCGCCGTCTCAATTTGCAGCAGCTGGTTTTCCAGTGCGGTTCGTTCCGAAGACTTGTATCCGGTTTCGGCCTGAACTTCGCCGGCCTGTTCGGTCGACGCGGCTGTTTTACCCGATACCGGGGCGGCGTCAGAATTCTTTTTATCAAGAACCGCCGGGTTTATCAGATTTTTGTAAATCTCCATAGCTTCGTGTGTGCCGGTCATGTCGCGCGCCAATAATTTGTTTTCGCCGCCGGGAATAAACCATTCGTCCAGTTTTACCGCCGTTAATTGCATAATCGGGCGCGTGCGCGCATCCGCAATCCATTGCGGCAAAAACGGTGAATCCGAATAATACCACAGCGCAATCCAATACACGACGCCCATAACCACAACGCCGCGCGTTATGCCAAAGATGACGCCCAAAGTGTGATCGGTGACATTCATAATGCTGCGCTGAATACGGTCGCGCAGCTTCTGATTAAAGAATCCGACCAGCATCAATATCGCAAAAAATACGATAAAATACGATGCGATTAACGTACCGACCGTAGATTCGGATAATCCGAACCAGGATTGCAGCAGTTTGTCCAAAACAGGTGATGCAAATCGTGCGGCCACCGCAGCGACAACCCATGACATGGTTGCAACCGTTTCAAAAATGCCACCGCGCAATGTCGCCCAAATTGTTGACGCCAACACGACGGCCACATAAACATAATCAAGTGCGGTTAAATCAAACATTGTTTTGTCCCGGTTATTTATTGTTTATTTTTATTGCCGCGCAGCATTACAAAACCCAGTGCGCATACCAATACAATCAGCAATCCGTAAAACCAGAAATTGCCCGCCCCATTAGAGTTTTTTTTTGCGATTTGTTCCGTAACAACGCCCGCGCGGTCCGTGTGCGCGGCACGAAATGCGTCTGCGTCGGAATCCATGGCCTTTTTATTTTCCGCAGCCTCGGTCTTGGCGTCGGCGGGTAAATCCGCCTCTATTGCGGTGCGGATATCCGACTGCATGAAATCGGCATAGCCCTGGAAACATTTTTCGCCAATTACCAAAACCGGCACGCCCCCGGAGTTATATTCGCATTTTTCCAAAGTCTTAAAGAACTCGTCACGGTTTTCTTCGTCCATGACATTTACGCTTTTTACCTGAATTTGCGGGTATTCATAGACCAGGCGGCTTTCAATAAATTCGCGCGCATGATGACAATGCGGGCATGTCGGCGAATAATACAGGGTTATGTTCGCCGCGTTTGCGGATCCAATAAAAGACATCGCCAATACCGCGGCCATTTTAAATAATCTTTGCATATTTTCTCCTTAATCCTTGGTTTTTTTATTATAGAAATCCATGGCGCCGGGTGCAAGTGCTTTTTCCAAATGGGGTGTAAATTTTTCCTGTTGTGTTTTGCGCCGGGCGGCGGCACAATCAACCCCAAGGGGGAACATGAACATGTTTACATTGACACAATTTCCGTTGCCGTTTGAATATGATGCACTGGAACCGGACATGTCTGAAAACACGCTGCATTTTCATCATGACAAACATTTGGCGACATATATAAACAATTTGAACGATTTGATTGAGGGTACCGAGTACGAGGTATTGCCACTGCGAAAAATTATAAAAAAGGCGGCGGCGGAAAACGCAACCAAAATTTTTAATAATTCGGCCCAGGTTTTCAATCATGATTTCTTTTTTCATTGCCTGCGCCGTGGTGGCGGCGGGCGCGTTCCGGATGAAATCGCCGATGCCTTTGGCGGGGCGGACGCATTTCGCGCCGAGTTCAAATCAACCGCCGCCGGAATATTCGGCAGTGGGTGGGCCTGGGTGGCGCGCGACGGTGATAAATTAAAAATCATCGCGGGCGCGGGTGCCGAAACGCCGATTGCCCACGGCATGCAGCCGATTTTGACCCTGGATGTATGGGAACATGCCTATTACCTGGATTATCAAAACAGACGCGCTGATTTTATAGATTCATTCTTGGATAAAATGGTGAATTGGGATTTCGCGTTGGAAAACTTAAAAATGTAATAATAGGGCGGGTAATCCCCGCCCGTTTTAATATCTATCGTATATAACCGGTGTTTTGTTTGTGGTATAAATGCGGTTATCGTTTTTATGATTGTAATAAACGTAGATTACATTCACCGCATTGGGCGGTGCCCACGGGTTAAAGTCGCCGATAATTTGACGCGTGGTGTTTGCCGGAAACACCGCATGAAAAGTGTTGTCGAAAACGCGGCTGAAATCATCGGCAAAATTCGGGGTTGCGATTACATTCATTATTATGATGCCGTCCGGCGCGACGCGCGATTTTATGCGTTCCATAAATTCTGCGGTTATAAATGCCTCTGGTATCTGAAAAGAATTGGAATACACGTCCAGCAGAATAACATCATATTTTTCCGGTGTGTTTTTTAAGAACTGTCCGGCATCTTGGACTATGAATTTTTTGTTCGGCGTCAGTTTTTGATGCAAGAATTTTTCTTCGGATATGTCTTTTAATGTGTGTTCTATGTCGACAAAGGTGTAGTCGTTATATTCGTCCCGCAGTCCGGCCGTGAACCCGCCGGCCCCCAAAACCAATATTTTTCGCACATGGTCGTTCGGCATGGTGTACAGGAAATTATCGTTTATATAATTTATGTATTCCGCCGATGTGTTTGTTGCCGGAACATATACGGACATCGGCAAACCATTCATATTTAGAATGCGCATGTTGGGATATTGTGAAACTGAAATCGTGGAATTGGCGTTGTTGACCAGTATGCCGAAATTATGACGTTGGTATTTATTGCTGTTTATATACATTGTCGGCGCAAGTATCAATAGCGATGCCAGTATTGTCCAGACGCGGGGATGCGCCAATATTGCACATGTGCATGCCAGTATTGCAATTGCCGCAACCGTATAATTCACACCGATAAACGGCATAAGTATCAGTGTTGTCAGCAGGGACCCCAAAACCGATCCGATTGTGTCCCATGCCATTATTGTCCCGGTATAATTCGTATTATGTTCGTGCAGTGCGCGTGACAAAAGTGTTGTGTTAAACCCGAATAAAAACGGCCCGATTGACAGCATTGCAAACGAATATATGAATGTCTGGGCGATTGCGCGTGTTGCCCCGATGCGGTACAGCCATGTGAAATAGTTTGAAATCAACGGGAAACTGGCTGCGAGAAATGAAAATATTGCGATTACGATAAAACTGATTCCAAGAATACGGCAAATATTTTTGGGTGATATTTTTTTTGACGACCCCAGGAAATATCCCAATGACATGAACCCCAGAAATGTTCCCATTATAATGCTGGTAATGACGGCGCTGGAACCGACATAGAACCCCAGTTGGCGCAGTATCACCAGTTCCAGCGATAAACTGACGTAACCGTTAAGAAATATAAGCCCCAATAACAGAAATGCGGATTTTTTGTTTTGCATGTCCTTCCCCTTGATTTAGGCATGCTAGTAAAAAAATATAGTTTAGGCAAATTAAATCAATCAATGCGCGTTCATTAAGCGCACATCGTCAAATTCCGGATACCGACAGAACATTGCACGCGCAAACGGGCACAACGGTATAATCTTGCGTTTTTGGTTTCGCGCCAGTCCCGCAACCCGACGCACCAGATTCAGGCCTATTTGTGAATGTTGGTACGCGGGCGCGACATCCGTGTGGTCTATGATAAGTTTATCAAGTCCCACGCGCACGAAAGTTATTTCACCAATATGTTGGCCGTTTTTCTCTGCGTTAAAGCCGAGCCCATTGTCAAACAAAACATATTCTACGTTATCCATATCATTTCCCCCGTACGATTTGATGATAACACGGGGAATTCCCGATATAAATATGATTGTTATCCGACCGAAATTTATTCCGTCCAGTAACACCGGGTGTCACTCATTTCATATGAACCGGTTTTATCGGTGCCTGTTTTACTTTGCGTTATGTAACAGTCTGTTATGGGTGATTCAACATCATTGGCGTATCCGTTGTCGGGACATAGATAACAATCATCGTCTGTTTCTGAATAATAATAGTGTTCATTATAGCAATAATTGCATTTTGTGCTGTTGTGCGCGTCGGTGCCGCCGGCATGGTTGCCGTTCCCACATGGCTTGCATCCATCAGGTGTATAGTATTCTTCGGCACGGCATCCATATGTTTCAATCGTGCAGTATGTTAATGATGACAGATCGTTGGAAACCTTTTGAATGTCCAGATATTCAAGACATGCGCCGGAAAATTTTTCGTTAAAGTATTCGGCCATTAATTCTGCGGTTCGTGTGTCGGATCGATTGTCGGCAACCAGGCATTCATACAAATTGCCATTTTCTGACAGCCAGCCATCGGATGTCAACAGACCGCATATTTGATTAGCACGAGCATTTGAGATAAACAGGCCTATTAGTAATATTAACATTTTTGTTGTGAAGCGCATTTTTCCCCTTCCTTTGTTAATACACAACGAAAAACCACCAATTATGTGGTGGCCGGGATGTTAGAAAAATCATATACCTTAATGACCTCGCGGGTTTTGGATAAGACCTGTTTTATAACCGCGACAACCCGACCTATGCGTCGGGGGGCATCAAATTTGATGCCATTTTTTTAACGATGCGTGAATTTCACGCACCGAAGGTATAAGGGATTTTCTAAGTTCCAAATCCACATTTCCTGCGTATTTAATAAAAGTATAAAACATATGCGATTAAAAATAAAGACTAAAAAACGGGGACATGCCCCGTTTTTATTTTATTATCGCATCATAGTTTTTGCGGATTATTTTCTCGGATTTCTTTAGTGCGGATTTTTCATCTGCGGACAGTTTTGGCATTATTGTCGCCGCAACGCCGTCGCGCCCGACAATGCGCGGCATAGATACCGCAACCGCATTGGCGCCGGTGCCGCTTACGCTGCTGACGGTCATGATGCGGCGTTCATCGTTTATTATGCAGCGTAGCAAATCCGCCGCCGCCGCGCCGATCCCGTCCCATGTGGCACCGCGCCCGCGTATGATTTCATATGCCGCGTTTCGTACACGGTGTTCAATTGTGTTGCGCGCGGTTTGCGTCAGCGGGACCTTTACCTGCCGGCAGAAATCGTTGATTGCAATCGCGCCGACGCATGCCGAATCCCATGCGACAAAACTGCTGTCGCCATGTTCGCCCAGAACATATGCGTTGACCGACTGGGTTGATACCGACAGTTGCCGTGATAATATTGTCCGCAGGCGCGCCGAATCCAGCATGGTTCCCGTGCCGATAACGCGCGCCGCCGGCAGTTTGGATATTTTCTGGGTCAGCATTACCATAACGTCCAGCGGGTTCGTGACCACAATGATTTTTACATGCTTTGGGTCCGTGTTCGCCATTATCTTTGGCACGATGTCACGAATTACATCTGCATTTTTATTCAACAAATCCATGCGTGTTTCGCCCGGTTTTTGATTTGCCCCGGCTGCGATTATGACCGTGTCGGCGCCGCGGATTGCACGGTAATTGTTTGCCGCGGTTATTTTAACATCAAATCCAAAACTGGCGGCGTGGCCCAAATCTTCGGCGGCGGCGCGGGCGCGCACACCGTCGCGGTCAAATAAAACAATCTCGTGTACGAACCCCGTGTTTTTTACCGCGGTGGCCACGGCCGAACCAACACTGCCCAATCCGATAATTGCTATTTTCATGTTCGTCATCCTTTGGTTTTATCAAATGTATTATATCAAAAAACCCCCCGTTTTGGGGGATTTTTTTATAGGCCGTTTACAATTTCCAAAACCCGGCGCGGTACGTCCGCGATTTTGATGCGTTCCTGCGCCATTGTGTCGCGGTGACGCATGGTGACGGTGCCGTCCTCTGTCGTCTGGTGGTCGACTGTTATGCATACCGGGGTCCCGATTTCGTCATGGCGACGATAATTTTTACCGATATTGCCCGAATTTTCCAATTCAATGCGTCCGATTTGTAATTTGCGCAGTGCGTTTTCAATATCGACCGCCGTCGCCAGCAATTCCGGAACATTTCGCGCCAGCGGAATCACCGCCGCCTTGACCGGGGACAGCCACGGCTTTAGTTTTAATACCAGGCGTGATTTGCCGTCCGGCAGTTCTTCTTCGGTATATGCGTTGTGCATCACGGCCAGCATTGCGCGGTTGACCCCCATCGCCGTTTCAATGACATACGGGATAAAGTTTTCGCCGGTTTGCGGGTCGGAATACGACAATTTAACCGTACTGTCCTTGTTCTCCATAACCTTGGCGCTGATTTTGAATTCCGATTGGGATTTCGTATGTGACCCCAGGTCGAAATCCTGGCGGTTGTGGATGCCTTCAACCTCGTCAAAGCCGTCGGGGAATGCGTATTCAATATCAACCGCGGCCTTGGCGTAATGGGCCAATTTTTCATGCGGCAAAAAGCGCAATGACGCGGCAGGAATGCCCAAAACATCCACCCACCATTTCATGCGTGTTTCCTTCCAATGTTCGAATTGTTTTTCATCGTCGGCCGGGTTAACAAAGTACTGCATTTCCGCCTGTTCGAATTCGCGCATACGGAAAACAAAGCCGCGCGGGGAAATTTCATTTCGGAACGCCTTGCCAATCTGGGCGATGCCGAACGGCAATTTGTGGGGCTTGGCGTCCAGAACATTCTTGAAATTAGTATATGTCGTCGTTGCCGTTTCCGGACGCAGGTACGCATTGATTGCGCCGTCGGCCATTGCCCCGATGGACAGCCCCATCATCAACTGATATGCGCGCGGTTCCGTAATATCCGTTGAACCACAATTGTCGCATTTCGTCTGGTCTTTCATCTTGTCCTGACGCATGCGGGCGCCGCATTTTTTGCATTCGACCAGTGGGTCGGAAAAACTGCCTTCGTGTCCGGAATATTTCCATAAAAGCCGGTTAGAAATCAACGCGGCATCCAGTCCCTCAATATCATTGCGGGAATAAACCATTGCATTCCACCATGCATTGCGGATGTTTTTCATCAATTCGACGCCATACGGGCCGTAATCATACGCCCCGCCAAGTCCCCCGTAAATTTCAGAACCTGTGAATATAAAACCGCGCCGCTTGCATAATGCGACAATATCATTGATTGTTTTTGCTGGCATTTTATTTGTACCCCTAAAATATTAACAGTGCATATATTATAACGAATTCGATTTTTTGCAATTAAAAAAACGGGGCAATTGCCCCGTTTAGGTTTTATTCGCGATTTATTTATGCGCCTGTGTCGGGTGCAATCGCTGAAACCGGACAAACCGCCGCGCATGTGCCGCATGAAATGCACTTGGTCGGGTCAATTACGCATTTGCCGTCTGCGCCGACCGATATCGCGCATACCGGGCATGCGCCCATGCATGTGTGACACGCAATACATTTTTGTGGATCTATTTTATATGCCATTTTTTCGCCTTTTGTGTTTAGTTTTTGTTTAACAAACTCAACAGATACTCGAACATCGCAATGAATGATATGTACAGATGCAATGCCCCCAGTACCGCCAGTTGATTTTTTACAGTTTCATCGCCGCCCATTGCATATGCGCGCTTTAAAGTCTGCATATCATATGCCGTGAACAGTGCGAATACCAATACGCCGATAAAGCAAACGATTGTTCCGAATGTTCCGCCCAGCATTGTCGGCCATATAAACGATGCCAGACCGACCAGCAACAGGCCAATCATCCCCATTTGCAGGAATATGCCCATGAAAGACAGGTCCTTGACCGTTTTGTATCCGAACATGGCCATGCACGCGAACATTACCGCCGCAATGCCGAATGCGAATAAGATTGTGAACGGATTATTTGTCACCGCAAGCAGCAACAACGGTGTCATCACAATGCCGACCAGTATCGCATATATGAAAAGCATAATGGCGCCCGTCGCCGGCTTCATTGAAAATGCACGAACCTGTGCCCACAGGGACAGACCCAATCCGCCTAACATTAAAATATAGAACAGTGCCGACATCCCCGTTCCGGTAAACAGCATTCCCCACAACGGGGTTATCATTGTTATAAGTGACGCCACTGCAGTGACCGCGACCGCGCCGAACATCAATGCGAAAATCCGCCGCAGATATGATTCCAGACCACCCGATTGCGTTTGGGCGACATCTGACTTTGTCGCACGTGTCACGCGTACGGCTTTTTGTGTTGCGTGTTTTTCTGCCATAATTTTCTCCTTGTTATTTATGGAATATATAATACAATGCCGATGCAAATTCAAGTATTTTAAAGGTGAGATAAATAATGAGCAGAAATCAACGATTGCATAAAATACCCCGACCCGAGTATTCCGTTCGTACGCGTGATCTTAATGAAGCCTTGGAAGGGCGCGGCATCGTACGTGATGGTATTGTTAGTTTGGGTGATAAATTGAAATCCGTTCAGGAAAAGCTGGATGCGGAACGCGCAAAACCGAACCCAAACCCTGTGGTGATTTCGCGTTGCGAAACCGTAATTGCTAATTTAAAAGAGATTTTAAGCAATGCGGCAAAAACGCATGTAATTCCCCAGAATGTACGATAAAACGCGGACTGCAGATGGCTGTTGTGGTTAACCCGATTTCACCGGTCGCTTTTTCCGTTATGGGGCTTGATGTGCGCTGGTATGCGCTGGCGTACGTTGCAGGGTTTGTCATCGGATACTATTTGTTTCGCCGTTTTATGCGGCGTGACGGTGATGTCATACTTTCAAAAAAACAGCTTGACGATTTGTTAACGGCGGTTATTTTAGGCGTGATTTTGGGCGGGCGCCTGGGGTATGTATTGCTGTATAACCTGTGGTTTTTTATCGCGCATCCGTTGGAAATTTTTGCAGTTTGGCATGGTGGGATGAGTTTTCATGGCGGCCTTTGCGGGGTGATTGTGGCGACCCTGTTGTTCGGGCGGGCAAATAAAGTTAATCCGTGGAAAATTTTGGACATAATGGCGGTGATTGCACCGATTGGTTTGTTTTTCGGACGTATTGCGAACTTTATAAATATGGAGGTAATGGGGCGTCCGACTGATGTTCCGTGGGCGGTTGAATTTGTCGGTACCGGAATTGGACCACGCCACCCAAGTCCCCTGTACGAAGCCGCAACCGAGGGCGTGCTGTTATTTGTGTTGATGTATTGCCTGTGGCGGTTTACAAAATTGCGCACGCGCCCAGGCGCATTGTCGGGCGCGCTGGGAATGGGGTATGCCTTGGCGCGCATTTGTTGCGAACAGTTTCGCGCCCCGGATGCACAGATTGGATTTTTGTTTGGCACAAACTGGCTGACCATGGGGCAGTTACTGTCGTGGTTGATGTTTGTTGCCGGCGCTATAATTTTTACAGTTGCGTTTCGCCAGAAAAAGGATAAAATAGACAACGCATATTAGTTTCGGATGGGTGGCAGAGCGGTCGATTGCGGCGGTCTTGAAAACCGTTGAAGCAGCAATGCTTCCGGGGGTTCGAATCCCTCCCCATCCGCCAGGAATGTGACGCATCCCACGGTAATCCCGCGGGATGTTTCTTTTGCTCCGGAATCCGAGGATTTTTATCAGCAACGGTACCGGTGTATACTCGCCTTCGCACCAAATCACACCATAATTCCTCGCGCAGCATACCTTGCCTAAAATAAGGATGCCAGTTTTGCGTATTATCCCTTGAAAACTGTTAAAAAAATCCTACATAAAACGTGATAAAATAAAAGGACTAAATAATGGCACCCATAACAAATTCCGCATTAGCATTAAGTAGGCAACAACTTATTGAAGAAAATAAACAATTGGAAACGGAAAAACAGACACTACAAAATGAAATATCGCAAGCGCAAGATACATTGACTTCCTTACAGTCAGATATTTCTGTAAACACACAGAATTTGACCAGATATAAATCGGAGGAGAATGCGCTGATTAATAATATTAATCAGTTGAAAACAGCACAGGATCAGTTGGAAACAAAAATTGGCCTCCAAGACGATACGGGTGAATATCCTGCGGTGTCTTTGAATCATAAGAAAATACAATTAGAAAATAGGATTGTTGAGTTGGAAGAGACCGCTCAAAAGCGAGAAGAAGAAATAGCTAACAAAACGAAGCTATTGGATGAAAAATATCAAAAGCACAAGGCGAAGATCGAAAAAAATATAAAAATTATAAATAGCGTCAAAGATTTCAAAGAAGAGTCCGTTAAAAACATGCGTTTTTATGGACGGTGTATGTTTGGAGCAATTGTGTTGGCGGTAATTCTTGGCTGTTTTTCTCTTTGCAATATCTCTGAAACTTTAAGTCTTTTTTCAGAGCAGCTGAACCTTATCAATGCAAGTCTTGTGCCAAATGGTTGGAATTGGGTGTATGCGGCACTTTCGATAGTTGTTGTTAAAATCCCAAATGCCTTACTGTTTGTAGGGATATTGTTCGTTTTGTATAAAATATTTAATGCCCTTTTTAATGTGTATGAAAAAATTAATGGGGAGAAACGAAAAATATCAGCGATAGAGGCGTTAATCACGCATATGAATGAACAAAGTGTTAGTATCGTATTGGGACGTGAAATTGATTTTGAAAATAAAGAAGATATAGAAAACGCCAAATCCGATTTGAAGTGGCAAATATTATCAGAATATTTTTCTAAAGCTCCAGACCATTCTGTGGATTTAGATACTGCAATAAAACGCGAAAACAAAGTGTTGAGAGAAGTTTTTTTGAATAAAAGAAAAGTATATGGCGTCAGTACCCCAATTGCTAGTGCGCAAGTAGAACAAGAAAACAACACAAAATAATTATAAATAATTTACAGTAGCAATATGGAACAAATCATTAACATTAATTTTTAATCGTCCGGACAGAATTTCGTTGATTTTGTCCGGATTCATATATGCTAGGTCAAGGTGGCGGTAAAACTGGCGTGGGGATGTATGTTACATGGCGATGATTTTATCGGTGTCGCCACATTCTTCATACATCTCTCGATACCGCAATGCTGTTGCGAAGGCTTTAAGGATTAGGTGGTTGTTATCGGTGATGGTCAAGACGCCGTTCTTGGTTTTATCAAATACTGTATGCACATATTTTCGCAGGACAATCGGGACGGCTATAACGATGCGACTATCGCTGACCGTAAATTCCATCGGATCAGATTTCTGATTTATAAAGTTCTCGGCCGCGAATGGTTGTAATTTTGCCACGTCTGGTATCAGATAAAATATCAGTTTTTCCTGCGAGTATATAACTTTATCAACCAATGATTGAACAAAGATTTTTTTTCTGCGTATGGTGCGTTTTGAATGTTTATGTGCCTCATTGCGTCCACAGTGGCGGGCGTATGGCTACATATATCGGTGGAACGTTGACTGGGCGTGGGGCGGACTGGATTATAATAGACGATCCGCAAAAATCTGTGGATGCGTCATCAGAATCCCAACATGCCAAGTTAAACGAATGGTATGGCTCTACGCTGTATTCGCGTCTGATAGGGTGTAGCGCTTTGATAGAAAACAGCACATTGAAATTCCCACAAAAGGAAGCACCATGGTAGTCAGATTTCAAGAAAGAGCTGTTGGGATTTCCAAACAGCAAATACAAAGACCAGGTTGATGCATTAACCTAGTGCATAAACTATGCGATGCAACAATGAATAAAACGCCCCTTTGGGGGCGTTTTTGAATATCGATCATCTTTTTGTTCAATAACGCAATCTTTTTCCCAGGACAAACAGCGTTCTTTTTAGAATTTTTTTACTGAACAAACACCAGAATACACAGGGACAGTCCTTTGCCCCCCCATGGCTGTTGTAAACGAGAATGATTTATGTGTGTTTTCAAAGTTTCCAGACCAGATGTAACTCTGCTCATCGGCCCAGTCGTCGTCATATTGACAATTGTTCAAGATCAGCTTTACATTGTATGTAATACTATAGATTTCCCATTCTGGATCTATGTGCTAAACTTCTACAGCTCTTGTTTCCGTAGCACATGCCGTTAAACTTAATAAGCCTAATATAATAAACGATATTTTCGTCATTTTTGCTACTCCGTTGATGGGATTTTGATTAATAAAAACTTAAACAAACCATTTTGTGCCCGCATCTCGTAGAAGTCCTGCCAGGCAAATTCATAGTCATTCATGATATGTAAATTTGGACGCGCTTTTAGCAACTTTTCTATGTTTGCACAATTTGCCAAATTCCAGTTATATTCACCACCGTATTTATGACCCGAGTTCATACGAAATGCGTAGCCAAGAGTACTTTCGCCGCAATTGCCGTTCCAATAATATTTGTCGTTTGCAATGCATATAAAGATACCACTGTGGGCAAAACCGATATTAACTAATTTCTCTATGCGTGATATGTCTTTCCAACAGTCATAACTGCCTTCGTCTTTGGCACCTTGTGGTTTTAATATGTCTCTGATCGGGATGCCAGTGTCTTCATATAATTCGTCAGAGTCTATTGTGTTGGTTTTGTATTTTAACTCAATGGGAAACCTTTGACCATCGGCAACAATCAAAATGTCGATATAAATTGTACGCCACTGGGTGTCATATACGCGCACAGGAAATTCACGGTATATTTTAACATCTGGTCGGTCATGAAATACTTGCGCCAGTTCCCATGTAAAAGATGCTTGAAAATCCGCCTCGGATACAAAGAACCGATGCTTTTGTTTCAGATTCATAAATGCAGAAATAACGGATTCTGTAATATTCATATTTATTCCCAATCGTCATCGTCTGCATATGATCGTGGGGCGGCGGCTTCCAATCGTTCCCACGAAACATAATCCAGTGGTTCCTTTTTGGACTTTTTGCATTCTTCTACATATTCAGCATAGGCTTTGGCTTTACTATTTGCTGTTGCACGCTTAATCACGCCACCTATAATCACGGTAATGCATACAACGAATAAAGTTACTGAGAGATCTAAATCTGTAGTAATAATCATAGAAATTCCCCTTGTTTATAAATCAAAGACCGTCAACGGAATTGACGGCCGGGGAGTTGGTGTCAGCAAACGAATGCTCCGCAGCCTTCGGGCAAGCCCTGTTTTATAGCGAACGGCTCCCCGACCAAAGTCGGGGGATTTTAACGACAAATGCCGCGTCTGCGGGCCACCACAGCCCCGAACCCAATTCCCATTGGGTTCAAGAGAAAAGTGTACCGTGATAAATAAAGTAAATCAAGTTGATTGTTTATGGGGATTTTGCTGCTATGTAAATAATGTAATCTACTTAAAATTAATGTGCTTGAATTCTATATATTGTCTTTGTAAAATTATTAGTAATTTAATAGAGGTAACAGCTTGAGTAATATATTAAAGTTGGATATAGAAAATTTTCGTGGAATCAAATGTCTTTCAGAAACGTTTGATAAAAATTTTATTTGCTTAATTGGTAGAGGAGATAGCGGAAAAACAACAATTTTGGATTCTATTTATTATGTTTTATACCCCAGCCATATTTTGCAATTTTATGATACAGACTTCTTTAATGCAGATGTTACTCAACCAATAAAAATAGAGGCTACATTAGCAAATATTCCGGATATATTGCAAACAGAAGATAAATTTGGTTTATACAAAAGACAATATAATAAAAGTACGGGTGAAATTACAGATGAAGTAATAGATAACCCGGAGTTGGAAGATGTATATACTATTAGATTAACTGTGGATAAAACATTGGAACCAAAATGGGAAATGGTGACTGGGCGTCAGGAGCCCAAAGCGATATCCGCAACAGACAGATCAAAATTAAACTGTTCTTTTATATCTGACTATGTTGATAAGCATTTTTCTTGGAGTAAGGGGTCGCCTCTTTATCAATTGTTGAAGAATTTTTCGTCAGAAACAGATGAGCGTAATATAATTATTGATAGGCTGCGTGAAGTAAAAATAAATATAGATAGCGCGGGGTTTCCACAAACAGAAAGTGCAATAAATGAAGTAACAAAATATGTAGGTATATTGGGATTAAATATTGGTGCAATGAAAACATCAATTGATTTTAAGGATATTGTTATCAAAGATAACAAGGTATGTTTAAATAACGATAATAATATCCCATTGCGTTTAATGGGTAAGGGCTCAAAACGTATAATTTCTATGGCGATACAATTAGCTCTGGCAAAACGTGGTGGAATTGTGTTGATAGATGAAATAGAGCAAGGTTTGGAACCTGATAGAATTAGACAAATAGTATCATCGTTAAAAAATGAAAACAAGGGGCAGATTTTTCTGACTACTCATTCGCGAGATGCAATTGTAGAACTTAATTCAAATGATTTATATTTAGTAAAAAAGTTCGATGACAAAGAAAATGTGTATATTAAAAATATTCCTTCAAAAGATAATTGGCAGGCCATTGTTAGAGCAAACCCTGAAGGATTTTTTTGTAATAAAATCATTGTTTGTGAAGGAAAAACAGAAATAGGAATATGCAGAGCTATGGATTCTTGGCGTGTAAAACAAAATTTACCGTCAATGGCATCTAAAGATTGTTTTTATATTGTAGGAGAAGGAAGTAGCGCAATTGATAGAGCTAAGAAAATAAAGGACTTAGGCTTTGATGTGTGTGTTTTTTTAGATTCTGATAGAGCCGATGTAAATGGACAGAAACAAGCATTGAGGGACAATGGGATACAGGTTTTTGATTCTGAAGACGGTAATGATATAGAACATCAAATTTTTAAAGATTTGCCTTGGGATGTAATAGAAGGCATAATTTCAAAAGAAGATACTTCTTCCTTGGGAAATGTAGTTGATATTGAGAGAGATAGAATTAGAATTGCAAAATTGTCAATTAACAAAGATAGAGAATGGTACAAAAGAATTGATAAGGCTGAAACGTTGGGAAATACTATATTCGCGAATTGGGGGGCGGTTTCTGACTGTCATATGAAAAGAGTTTGGAACGCGTTATCAGAATGGATTGACGCATAAATGGTAGATATAGAGACGTTTATAAGTGGTTTAAAGACAAAAGTGATTGCGCCGGCGGGTTATGGAAAAACGCAATTTATTGCAGAGTGTATCAAGTATACGTATGAACGCAATAAGGGGAAACAGCTTATTTTAACGCATACTCACGCAGGTGTGGCTTCAATAAAGTCAAAACTATTAAAACAAGGAGTTCGACCATCCGCATATAATGTTGAAACAATATGCGGTTATGCTCAAAAATATGTTCTAGGATTTATGGCAAATCAAGTTCCAGAACAAAAGGCAGTTGGATTTCATGATATTATTATTGAAAAAGCGACGGAATTATTTTCAAAGAGACCAATAATTGGAATAATCAAAAAAACATATACAGGTATATTTATTGATGAATATCAGGATTGTACGTTAAAACAGCATAATATGCTAATGAAACTGAAAGATTTTATTCCAATGCATGTACTAGGCGATCCTCTGCAAGGTATTTTTGAATTTAGAGAACAACTGGTTGAATTTAATGAGTGTTTATGTGATTTTTCAGATGAGGCAGGAACGTTGGAAATACCATGGCGGTGGAGGAGTACAAATAGCAACAATCTTGAATTAGGGGAGTCCATAAAAGAAATTAGACGACATATTGAAGTAGATAGCATTATAGATTTGTCGGTAGATAGGCCTGGCATAACTTTTATACGAACATCTGGTGGTGTTTATGAGGATACTTTGTATAAAAGAAGCCTTTTGAGACTAGCTAATACCTATGATAATATACTGATAATAGATAATAGGCAAATAAAACAGAGACAAAAATTACGTAATTCTTTGGGGTTGCAGCGGTTTCAATTAATTGAATCAATTGATGATAGAGATTTTTATAATATATCGGCCAAATTAGATGATCTCTGCACATCTGAAAGACAATTTTCTTTATTTAAAGAAATTTGCGAATCATTCATATTTAATAAAACAGATATTGCTAACTGGTTTAATGCAACAGGATTAAAATGTAAAAGGAGTCAATCGGATATAGAAAAATGCAATTTGCTAAAATCCCACATCGAAAAATTGCAAAACAATTGCATAGATAAACAATCGTTACATTATATCGTCAAATTCATGAAAGATGAACTTAAATTAAAATATCAGCGCCCGGAACTATTGAACGCCATAATAAAAGCAGTGAAAGATGCTGCTATATCTGATATGTCTATATGTGATTCAATGTATGCATATAAGAACAAAATACGCCAAGCAGGTCGAAGCTTACATAGTAAGTGTATTGGTTCTACGCTTCTTACAAAGGGTTTAGAATTTGATAACGTGATTGTTTTAGATGCACAAACAATGGATTGTAAGAATTTTTATGTAGCAATAAGCAGGGCATGCAAGACATTAACGATTTTTAGTAGCTCTTGTACACTAGATTTTGGGGGATAATTATAAATCCACAATTTCAATATCAGAAAATTGTGCTGCAATGTATTCGGTAGCAATGCGTCGGTGGCATTGTGTGGCGGATTTTTCAGTGCATAGCAGGCAAATGCGGTCAAGCGCGTCCGGTGTCATTCCTGCGGTCGGATGGCGTGTGGTCAGCAATTCATGGTACATACGCTCATAATCAGGCCAGGTTATGCGGCCATCTTTGTAACCGGCAAGGATTTCGGTGCTTGGGGCGAATTCTGGGTGATATTCGTACCGCTTCCCCAGCACACCCGCCAAACTGTCGCCACTGTAGAATGGCACGTATATGCTTGTTCGCCACAGGCGTATGTCCCAAACAGCACGCACACGCACCGCGTTTAGCACATCCAGAAACGCGTCAGGACTTTTACCACTAAAACCAATCGTAAAAATCTTTGTCATATCAATACAAAAATAGCCCGTTTAACATCAAATAGCAATGATTTTCCCGCATAAGAAACTTTCGTGCCAATCCTATGCGACAGTGGGCATACTGGCTGGCGGCAACAGCATTGTTCAAACCTGTGACATCTTTGTCTTTTTCGAATATATCACGCAGGTATTTGCAACTGACCTTTAATTCATATGTTTGTTTGGAATAGTCTGTAATACGGGCGCGTAATTTGCCGTCTTCTGTAAAGAATTCAATATTGTGTGCCGGAATCAATATGGCGCCCAACGAAGGGCATTTGGTTTTCTGTGGCACATAGGTATCTTCTTTGACCTGATGATGGAATATGCCCTGGATATCTTTTGAAACGCTATCGCGCAAAGCATTTGCCAGATCTTTTCCTGGTTCAAATTCTTGCAAAACTTCAATTGAATCAAAATCTATATTTACATCTTCGGTTCGGTGTGGGTAATCACGTGGCTCCTTGAATTCTTCGTTATCAACAAGTATTTCGCAATATGTGGCCGGAATTTGATTCGCATCCCAATATCCACCGTCAATCATTAGACGTTTCATACGCTTTTCATACGTGTCAAAACCGGCAATGCAGAACTTTTCTTTCATGCATGTTATGTCGGAAATGACAATGTGTGACTTTTTCATGGTTATTCCTTTGGGTAATAAAAAAGCCCCGCCGACATCGGGCAGAGCAATAAAAAACGGCGACAAAATCGCCTGCTTATCTTAACGAAGATTATATCAAAAATTGGCTAAAAAATCAATAGAAAAGATAGATTTTGAATTAAATTCCCTGTTGTTGTGTGCAATAGACCGTATAATTATCTACCTCCGCCAGGAATCAGTTATATTTTAAATATACAAACATATAACGCGCAAGGCCCCGGGCAATCGGGGCTTTTTATTTATAACTCATCCGCGGTATATCGCGAAATTTCAAAAATTGGCAAATAAAAACCACTTTCTATACATTGGCCTTTTTCGCCTTGGCAGTGGAAAGCCTAAAACAACATGTGTTCTAATATCATCCGTATTACACCGGACATAAAGTTATTGGCGCAATAAACAAAAATAAGATGAAGCCAATAACAGGTATTAACATTATCCAATATTTATATCGCATAAACAGTTCCAACATTGGAATTTCGAATATCAGTAAAGAGCCAAAAACACCCAAAATATCCATATCAGCCATCAATACAGCCATACGGTTTTCGCTTCTGCCATATTCGTAAAATATATTTTCCCAGATGCTACACATCTTGCCGACTCGGTTAAAAAGAGCCAAATCCCAAAAAAAATATCATAAAAGCACAAAATGCAATCGCCGCAACACATGCCAATATAATATGAACATATTTTTTCATGCCGATACCTGTTTTTACCATTTATAAGACAATTTATGTCTGTGTAAACATAATCGATGCTGACAGCGGTATCTCTGCAATATGAGCACAAAAACCTACCAATAACGGTAATGCTAAGAACCAGATTGCAATTGTATAGTTCTTTTTATGTACTGCGAGAATTGAGAACATAACAAATACAATAGACATCATAAAATCCCTGCTTAGCATGGAGATGTATACATATGGATCTGTCCACGCAACCCCCATGGCCTCACTGCCCCAAGGACAGTCAAAGCCCGGGCCCCAGCCCGCGCAATTTTTGATAATTGCATCATAATAATCATAAACGCATGCATACATAATCAACGCATGTATTGCTAAGAATATGCCGAAAATTATCTTTTGCCATCGTTTCATTATTCGTATTTTACTTTAATAACCAAGTCTTTGCCAGTACTTTCTAATTCTTTAATAAAAGTATTTATCCCATCGGTCAAATCAATACAGCCTGCAGAACCTGGGCGCCAACCGCCATGTATGCTAAATTTGTTTCGATTGTATGTGTTTGTTTCTTGTGATGCTTCCAGCCAAACCCTGTGCTTGCCCCATGAATAATAAGAACCTGGCCATCCGCCGGCTTTTATGCCGATAGCGCTTGCCGAACCCAAAGCAGCATTTTTTAGATCTATATTTTGTATCTTTGACTGCCTTGCAACGTATGTACCTTCTGGTAATGGGCCTTTATTTTTTAAACCTTGGTTTTCTTTGCCTTGATAATCAGGCTTTCCAGACATTCCGTCCCATGATTTTATTTTTTTATCATTTTCATACAATGTCAGTGATTTGCCATCAAATATTGCGATTTGATTCTTGTTTGTATTCACTGGATATTCAAATGTCACGCCGTGCGATTCAAATTTACTGTTTATTGCAGATTCAGTCGCGTCGCCTGGAAATATTTTACCGGTCGCAATCAATCCATTATCTTTTTGAAAGTTTTTAATCGCATCCACCAAGGCGTCATTCGGATACCCGTGAAACTTGTCTTCTGTTTCACTGCGCGGTTCCGGTTTGTAATAATTCATTTTGTTTAAGTATGTTTTCAGTTTTATAACATCATTGCTGTTGGCATTACTACTTGAAGAAATTCCTGTGGTTAAAGAAAATTTTTTCTCTTTGTTTTCTTCATTTGGACGTTTCCCGCCTTGATAATGATATGGGCAAATTCTTTCATATGCACCAACTTTTGCGCCATCGGAACGGGTATAGCCGCCAACCTGAATTATGCCATCGCATTTTTCTTCGTCATCTGATGTGCCTTGATTGTTTCCTGTTCTTGTTTTTACATATGCCTTGTATGCGGTGCTGGCGACCCGCAACCAATCTTTGGTTGTCATTGTGGTGTATTCTTTTAATGCCATTGTAAATCCTTTTGAAAAATAAAAAAGTCGGCACAATGCCGACTAAAATTAGTACACTTTTACTATACCACAAAACACGATAAAAAGCAATTAAATTTGGTGTTTTGGGGCAATTGCAAAGATTTTCGCCGTACTGCATGGCTCTTTGCCGGATAAAATACTGTTCACTTTTTCAGGGTGCATATACGCCAGATTCAGGTAGTGATACAGACTGCGCCATGATGTTTGTTCGGACTTTATAGCATATTCTAAATCGCCATGTTTTTCATATGCCGTGCGATAACGCCAGGCAGTTGCAAATGCCAGCACAATCATATTGTGATTATCGGTCCGTGTCATCAGGCCCGCGCGTCCCGTATTATACTTATTGCTACCTGTCCATTTGTTCAGCACCACCGGCCGCGCCAGAATTAAATCATCGCCATTGCGCATAAAGTCTATTTGGTTATTTTGGGTGTTGGTATAGTTGGGTCGTATAAATGGCCGCAGATTGTTTTATAGTGCCGGTCCGATTTACCGGTGATGGCTTGGGTCAATAATCGCCGCGTGTGGCACCATTGTAAAGTTGTTGTGGATTGTGGTGGGGTCAATCTGTATCACGCGGCCGCAAATCGGGTGAAAATCACGATTGCCATAGACCAGCCATATCAAATTTTTTATATTTCGTGTGCTGGCATCAGGCATTGCATGTGGACTGCAATATCCGTCGGTAAAAATTATTTTATTTATATCTGGTTTTTTTGAAAATGATTTGACCGGCACATCCAATCGTGTTCCGCCGGTTTGACTGATAATTTTAAAGTTGTCAATGTCGTCATTGGTTTTGATGTCATTTAAGCCGTAAAAGAGTTCATCAAAACATCCCGCGTGCAGGTTGCCGTTTTTTAGCAGCGGTTTCAATTGACGCAGGAATTCACGCAGAAAACTTTCACTGACCGAACCGCTGGTGTCCAGCATGACTTCGGTGTCGGCACGTTCTTCGTCGTCCAGTTCTTCAACGCGCGCCATAAAATCATTATCTTCGTCGCTGCGGCGGTACGACCATTTGTCATGCTCTTCTTCAAGTGATTTTTTTAGCACCCGGCGCCAATCAACAACGGCGTCGGATTCGCCGACCGGACCGAAATTTTGGACGGAATCCCGGGCGGCCTGGTTCATGGCATGATTTTTTGCGGCGCTTAAGGCGCGCTGGGCCTGGGCGGCGCGCTGCGCCCGGGTGCGCTGATTTTCCTGGGGAAAGTTTTTTTCACTTTCACTGTCGTTTGGTGAATTTTTTTTGTCCGTTTCCGACTGATTTTTTTGCGCCTGATTTTGGGTGCCACCCTGATCCTGGTTTTGTTGTTTTTCGTTTTTTTCGTCGCCACTGGCGCCATTATTATTTTTCTGTTTCTGTTTTTCTTTTTCAGCGCGTTCTAGTGCCTTTTTCCAAATATTGTGGTTGTCGTGGCCGGCCTGTTCGTTTTTGTCGTTTTTGTTGTTTTTATTTTCCCGCAACAATTTTTCATACATCTCTTCGGCGGAATGTTGGATTGCATCGGCTATATCCACACCGTTTTCCGGCATCGGCAGGCTTTCGGATTTTAATATTTGATTTATGACGGCGTCGGTGGCTTGGTTCCATATCTTGTGATTGCGGTTGCCACTGCGCAAAATATGGTTGAATGCGACGTGCATCACCTCGTGCGCATAGACAAACACCTTTTCATCGTCGGACAGGGGCATAAACCAGTCCGGATTATAAAAAACTGTTCGTCCGTCCGTTGCGGCGGTGTCAATTGTTTCGTCATCAATGACCTTTGCGGGAGCGGTTTTCAATCGCGCCATGGTTGTCCCCAGCAACGGGAATTTCGCCAACACGCGATCGCGCACGTATTCTATTTCTTCCTGCTGGCGCAGTTTTTCTTCGGACGCTTTGAAAATATATTCTTTGAGTTGGTCAAACATTATATATCAATGCCAGGTCTTTTATTTGTTTTGACAGTTTGTCGGCCGAACGCACCGGGACAATGATACGCACATCCGCCGGCAGTTTATGCATTCCGGTTCGCCGGTCTTTTAGCAGGGGAACAAACTTGCGCTGTGCGTCGGCGGATATGTTGTCCAGTCCGTCAATCACAATGTAGGGTTTTATTAGAATTGTGTCGTTATGCAGGTCGCGTTCGGCAATTGTCGCAGGTATAACGGTTGCATTCGGGGCCCGTGCCGCCATCATGCCCACAATAATCAGCGGCCATGTCGCGTTTGACTGTAAAACCTGGGTTAGTTTTGCGTTTTGTGCAGGTGTCATGTTTTATCGCCCCTCTTTTATAAAACTTTGCATTTGTGTGATTTGAATCGCGCGTTCGGGGTCATCGCCCACCCACAGGGAATCAAATATCGCCAAGTTTTCCGCCCCCAAGTGTTGCTGGATGAATTGGCGGACGATTTTCACCTGGCGCGTGTTGGCATAACGCAAGTTCAATGTGGTCGCCAGGCGCATGTCGGCATTTTGCGGAATGTCGTCCGTGTTGTATGTCCCGTTTACCACATCGTCAAGTGTAATCATCGGTTCGCGCGCAAAGGCCATTAATGCGGCGGCATTTTCCCGGCCGATTTTGTTTTCAATAAGTTCACGCCGGATTGTATTGCCGTTGTCGTATATGATGTCAGATATTTGTTCCCAGCCGCGCGGGTCAATCGCCCATTGTTCGGGGTTTTCTTCGTTATAATTTGAATAGAACGCCTGGGGGTTGGCCGCCAGGAATTGTGCAATCAACGGGTGTGCATTCAGGCGGGCCGGGTCTTTGGGATGCTTGCGGCTTTTTTCAGACGCCCATTCCAACCATTCCGGCAGATTGTATTCCAGACGGATATGCCCCGACATGCGTCGGAATAGGGGCGCGGGCATATTGTATGCCGCGCCGGATTCGCTTTTGTCATTTCCGGCCAGAACAACAACCGCGTTTGCAGGCAGTTTGCCCTTTGACGGACTGATTGATTTTTTCAAAACGATATGGAATATCAGAGACTGCGTTGTCGGTTTGGCGTTGGTCACCTCGTCGATAAACAGGACGTGCGTTTTGTCCGGTTCGGCCGCGCATTTGCGCGTCAGTTCATTATACCAGTCCGGCGCCACCCATACACCGCCGCCGTTCAGTTTTTCAATTGCGTCTTCGCCGGTTTGCGACGGCGTCATCAGTGATTCAATATTCCCGTTCGGGTAACGCACTTTGCCGACAATATCTTCGGGCAGAACGCCGTTCCATAACGGCACCGCGGTCAAATCCGGATCGATTGCTTCGACGCGGGCCGTTTTACCGATACCACTGGGGCCGTGCAGCATAAATGATTTTCCGGTTTTTACATAGAACGAGATTTGTTCTTTGATTGGCATCGGTTCATCAATTACCTGGACGCCATGGGACAGTTTTTTCGCGGCCTGGGTAAATTTTTCCTTGGCCGATGCGTCACGTGTGGCGGTGTGAATTGAAGTGTTGCTTTGCGTTAATTGCGGTGTAAAATATTTTTTCAGGTATTGGTTCATTTCCGTTTTGGAAAAATCGCCGTCATAAGCACCAGGCGGATTGAAACGAATGCCCGCAAACAGCGATTCCCGCGATACCCAGACGCCGCTTTTGTCGGCCAGCCATTCAACCGGTTGGACTTCGACCCAATAAACCTTGTCTTTTTCTATTTGTCGCCCGTCGTGGGTTTTACTGTCGCCGTCGTATGGTTTTCCCAAGACGCGGATGTATCGTTTGCCATTGTGCGCATATTCATCATAATCCGCCCCGGAAAAGCCATTGTTATAATCGTCCAAGGCACGTGTATCAAACGTATATTTATTGCCCGTTGTGGACAGACTGTGGCGTTTATAGGCGGATTCTAGTTCATCAGCGATTTTTTGTGGGGCGGCGGTTTGTGGATATGTGCCGTATTCGATTACTTGAATATTTCCAATTTTGCGATTCGGTCTCGCTGCGCTCGACCGAATTATAGATGTGGAAGATTTAGGCAAAGCGGGGCGGCCGGCAACTATGCGATTCTTGGGATAATACCAATCCCTATCGCCATTATAGTCGGCGCAACGAACAAGCCTGCCCTCATCGGACGAGGCCGACCAGAAATGTCCAGACAAATGTTTTTCTTTGTCAACTGATTTGCCGCCAAGTACTGCGCCTAATATAACGGCTAAATCGGTTGGGGCGGCGGCAACACCATATTCTTTTAATACAGGCAGGGCATTATCGCCCCATATTTGATCTTCGGTTAGAAATGTTGTTTCCATAATACTTGTATCCCGGCATCTGTTATTTCTCATCCCCTGTTATGTGAAATTATACCCTATTTTTATGCAATTTACAAGGTTTTAAATATTTATTTGCCACATTTGCGCTGTAATCGCTTGCGACGACGCAGGCTGTTTATTTCATTTGTTATGAATTTTTGTGATCCGGTTCCCGCCAAATGCGCCCGAAATGCGGCGCATCGCGCCTGTAAATATTCATCGTCCACAATGTCGTTCATATAATACTTTGCGATTGTATTAAGATAGCGACGCTGGCGCAGGCGGGCGGATGCGCGCACCTTTTTTATAACGCGGCCCGTATCGGTCAGTTTATGGTTGAACCCCAGAAAGTCCAGCCCGTCTTTTAATCGGCCAATCTGTGTCTTGGAATTAAGGCGCAGTTTCAATTTTTCCGCACAGGCGCGTTCAATTGCCGTGCGGCATTGCTGCAAAAACGCCTTGTCCGAATGAATCAAAACAAAGTCATCCATGTATCGCACATAGTATTTAATGCGCAGTTTTTCCTTTATCAGGCGGTCTATTTCATCCAGATACAGCAATGCGAACCACTGGCTGGTCTGGTTGCCCAGGGGCACGCCGCATGGCGCATTTGTTGAGTGGATTACTTGTTCCATAAACCACATTTCATCCGGGGAAAATCCGGCCCGGCGCAGTTTTGACAATAAAATATCATGATTTATGCTGGGGAAATATTTTGATATGTCACACTTTAGAAAATACGCACCGTTGCCGCCGTTTGTGATAAATGACGACCGCATAAACCCATGCAGGCGCCGCGTCGCAAAATCCGGGCCGCGGCCGGTACGCGACGCCGCATTGTCATAAATCAGGCGCCGTTCCAATCGTGGCGCCATTGCATTTTTGCAAAAGCACATTTGAACCATTCTGTCCTTGTACGGCAGGGCGCGTATTATTCGTTCCTTGGGGTCGTAAATTTTAAATTCACGATATTTCCCGATCCGGTATTTTCGCTGCGTTAAATCAGATGCCAATTTTTTTATGATTTGCCCCAGTTCCAGTTCCGTCATTATCGTTCCGCGTTTGTGTTGTTTACCGCGGCGGCATTGCGTGTGCGCGTCAAACAGGTTTTCAAATGTGAATATTTCATCCAGTGTCATTTTGTTACCATTGAAAAAAAGAAACACCCAATAGCACTATAAAGCGGTTGCGTTAAAATGCGTGATGTTTCTTGAAACGCGACGCGTTTTTTATTTATCCACCGCACTGGGCATATCGCCGACAGCGGTTGGAAAAGAGGAAACTTCCTTTGCTCTGTGCGCGGGCGGGTTTTATGTAAAATCCGCATATCTGGCATGTTGTATAGAAACATTGTGGCTTTGCCAATCACAACTTTGTCGTTTCTCTTCAAGAGCAAATCGGGGCGGCCGGCAACTTTGCGATTTTTGGGATTATACCAATTCTTATCGCCATTATTGTCGGCGCAACGAACATTACTGTTTTCATTGGACGAGGCCGACCAGAAAGCCGGCTCGTAAATATAAGTTCCCCCTTGCTTGAAACCTTTCGGATTTCAAATCTGTGTGTTGTTTATTTGTTCTTTGCCTCCCATTTTTCATTGTCGCTTTTCCGCCAGGCCGCGCACAAATTTATCGCGTCGCCCAGCAGTATGGAAATTTGTTTATACTGGCGCAGTAATATGCATGCCGCATTTTCCGCCAGCAACGCCATATACCCCAGTAATTTTAATTTTATAATCGCATCGGTCTGATATTGTTCGCGGCGCTGTTTGTTGGCGGGTGAATCCTGCTTTATTGCGTTTGCGTGGTACATGCAGTCCAATGCGTCAATGCACAAATCATGCAGGCGGCGAATGTATATGCTTCGAAATTTCTGTGGCGTCTTGATTGTTATTGCAAAAATGTACGCCCCCAGTTTCTTGGTTCGCGTTATTACCAGCAGGTCGCTTGATTCCGGTGATATTTTGGAAATTTGATCCAATTCGCAGTCGATTTGGTCGGCTTTGGCGCGTTCCTTTTCGCTGTTGAATTTTACATCAAATCCGGTTGCGGAACCCTGGCGGACGGAAAACAGGTCTTCAATTGTGTTTGCAGTGCCGCCCTCGTTTTGTACTTTGCGGGGCAGTTTTATGGTCTTATTGCGGCTTAATTTGTCGTTTGTCATGTCTGCAACTTTGGAAATATTATGTTTAGTGGTATAGACCGTAATTTTTCAAGTGTCAATTTTTTTTGTAAAAAATCACCGTGGCCCTTATCGTGCGCGTGCGACTTTATAAATATTAAAATCATAATAACTTTAAGTTGATTTTATTCCTTTATTCAACTATAATAAGACGGTAAGCCGAATAAATTATGGGCTGTATGAGAAAAAATTTTTGGAGAGGGGAAATGACACATAAAGAAATTTGGAATGCGCTGGATGAAATGGCGGCGGCGCAAAATTTATCCTGTTCGGGATTGGCCAAGCAAAGCGGATTGAGTTCCACGACATTTAATAAAAGCAAACGTTACACACGTGACGGCAAGGCGCGCTGGGTGTCATTGCAAAGCCTGGCCAAGGTTTTGGATGCGCTTGGAATGGATTTGGCTTATTTTGCCGGTTTTGTAGACAGACAGAAAAACAACGCGTCGGCACAATAATTTTTATGTGGTTCATTGTTTGATGTGATATAATCTGATATATGAATAATATCAGATGTTTTAAGTTGGGTGATGCGCGGCATTTGGTTCGTATGATTGGGGCTGAATGGGATTTGGCCAAGCGGTCAACCGGTGCCGGGCGCCTATGTGATTGGATTTACTGCGCCGAAATACTTGCTGTAAATACCGATATGCTGGTTTTAACAGCGAATGACGGTCGGCCGATTGGATTTGCCGGATATTCCCAGAAAAATGCACGGCGTCATGCGTTTCGGCGCATCTTTTGGCGCGCGGTTCATTTCGTTTTGCCATTGGCGGTAAGGAACCGTGGCGCGTTGCGTGAATACTATAATGTCTATAACTATGCGCCGGCGGGTATTGCGCGCCAATTTGATGCGGAATGTGACATATTGATTGTTGATAAGTGGCATCGCGGCGGGGCGGGACGCGTGCTGTTTATGGAAATGATGCACGATGCCGCCGCCCGCGGCGTTAAAAGAATGCGCATAGATACAGACGACAGTTGCAGTGTCGGTTTTTATCGCGCCCAAGGTGCACGCGAGGTGTACCGTGCCACGGCGGCAAACGGTGGCGAAGAACATTCCGAGAACGTGTATGTGTTTTCCGCCGATTTAATAAAGTTTAGGCGCGCAAAGAAAGAAATCAGTTTTAGTTAACGACGACGCGATAAATATTCGCACAATTTATCAAATTCGGCCGCCGCTATATCAATTGCGTTGCGCCATGATGTGTTGTGACGCATTTTTGTAAGGTAAATGTAAAATACAGATGTCATCGGTGCCGTAATTAAAAAATTATGCGGTATAAACGAACGAACCATAATGCTTAAGACGGACGCTACTAATAGCGGCATTGCCACAGCTTTTGATAAGTTAACCAATAATCTTTTATCCACATTTGACCTTTTTAATTTATAAATATGGTAGCACTTGTCGTTATTTTTGTCAAGTGTGTTTTGTGTAAGTTGAAGGCACCTTATTTTGCGCGTGTTTAACCACGCCATGTGACGGTATCAAACATTGCATCAATTTCCGCGCGCAATGCGTCATCATTAAAGAACTGTTCGCGTGCCGCGGCATCTGTTTCGGGGTGGGCGGCGTCTTCAAAATGTGGGATGTATTTAATTGTTTTTGTTGACAAGAATGTTTTTTGTATTAAAATATGCCTTGATATGGATGAAGATAATGTTATTTTAATATCGGGCAATAATGATGCGGATGCGGCAGGCCGGCAAAATATTTTTGCGTTTATTCGGGATAAGTTTATCGCGGCCTTTTCGCGTCGGCATTTTATGGACGCATGGCGCGGTGTCCCGATAGATATTAGGTTCCGTTGCACCAATCGGTGTGATGAAAATTGTGTACGCTGCTTTGAGTGCTCCGGGCCAAATAACCCATTGCAGGTATTGCCGGTATCCGATATTGCATATTATCAAAATTCAATGAAACATTGGAAGGGCACCTGCATGACCGGTGGTGAATGGTCTTTGATATATGATGTTGCACCCGGTTATATGCTGCGTGTATTTGATTCGATAAATTTGAGAAATTCGGACGTTTATAATATTCAAACAAATTGCCGATGGGTATTTGGACCAAATCGTGACAAGATATATTCGGATTTGCAGAAAATTCAGACAAAACTGGCGCGTGCCGGAAAAATACTTAAACTTGATGTATCTGTTGATAGGTTTCGTTCAAAAGCCGCATTGGACGGGGTTCGCGAACTGATATGTCGCGTTGCCACCGACGAGCATTTTGATAATACAAAAATTCGTATCATGTCATCGCGTTTGGATTATTGCATGGCAAACAATACCGTTTTACAGCCGGAATATTTCAAGGCACGCGGAATACCGTTACGTTTTGAACCGCGTGATTTATTTTTTCCGTTTTTCCAGGTGTTCTATGCCAATAATAAACGCATGGTTATTCATGAAGAAAATCCGACCATGCGTATCGGTCGGGCCGCACAGAACAAAATCGGTTATAAAATCTTTTATCCAGAAAAACAATGCGGTGGTATTGCGGGTGACGACAAGTTCATGGAATTAAGTTTCCGCGAAGACGGCACCGTTAAATGGCATAGTTATTATGATTGGAATATTATTGTGCCGTATAAGGATGCAACTGGACGCAATAAACCGATTGAACAGATAAAGCAAGAATTACTGCAAATGGCATGGCGCAAGCGGTTAAGACAAAATTTTTCAGAAATTGCATGGGGAATGGTCCCGTTGATTGGATATATAAGAGTCACAAACAGAGACCGGCAAATTAAGAAATCTTTTAAGCAAAATCAAGCGAGAATTACTTATCAAGTGCGTGAAGTGCGCAGCCATTAAGCATGCGCGTGTTTAACCACGCCAGGTGACGGTGTCAAACATTGCGTCAATTTCCGCGCGCAATGCGTCATCATTAAAGAACTGTTCGCGTGCCGCGGCATCTGTTTCGGGGTGGGCGGCATCTTCAAAATGTGGAATGTATTTTTGCACGGCAAAATTTTTTACCCCACGCCCCGCGCAATCGCGCGCAATTTCCAATAAATCTGATTTGGTCACAAATCGTGGATCGCAGGTGGTGCGAACCTCTAATCCGCGGCCGGTTAAAACCCATGCGTCCAATGATTTTATCATGTGATCAAATGCAATATTTTGGCCGGTTAAATCGGGATATTTTTCGCATGTCGCCTTGTAATCAAGGCCGATCCAGTCAACAATATCCGACGCGCGCATCAATGTTTCCGGATAAAATCCATTCGTATGCAGACAGATATTGAACCCCAGTTCCTTGACCCGGCGCATGTATTCAATCAGTGCATCGCCCTGCATCAGTGCCTCGCCCCCGGAAAAGACGATGGCCTCTAACCTGCCGACGCGCGAACGAATCCATTCAAATGTTTTTTCCGGATCGTATTCGCCGTCCGCAATGTCCAGCAAATGGGGGTTTGAACAATACTTGCATCGAACCGGGCACCCGCACAGGAATAATACCGCCGACAGGCGCCCCGGAAAATCAATGGTTGTGAACGGTACCATTCCCCCAATTTGCACTTCGGACATTTTTATTACGCCGCTTTTTTCATCAGTTCACTGTGGCGGGCGCCGGTTGTCAGGCAGTTCGATTCTTTAAAAGTCTTTCTTTCACAGAATTCAGAATATTTACCAATATTGAAATTGGACACCGGTCTTATAAAACCCATGGAACGTGAAAATCTTTCGCACGGTGTTCTGTTGATTGTGTTCTGTGTGACTTCTGCCATTTTGTTTTCCTCCCTTTGTGTTTTGTTTGTTTTTTTATTGTTCGTTTGATGCCTGCCCATTTGCGGCGATTTCCGCGTCGCATTTCGGACAGAATTCAAAATTACCCGCCAAATAGCCATGCTTTGGACATATCGAGAATGTCGGTGTCAGTGTCATGTACGGAATTTTGTAGTTTTCAAAAATCGTGCGTACAATCTTTTGCGCCGCATCCCCGGATGACACGGGTTCGCCCATGTACAGGTGCAGCATTGTGCCCCCCGTGTATTTACGCTGTAATTCTTCCTGATGTTCCAGGGCGACAAACGGGTCGTCCGTAAAGTTCACCGGCAACTGCGTCGAATTGGTGTAGTATGGGGCATCAGGCGTTCCCGCAGTGATAATGTCCGGGAAATTCTTGACGTCCGTTTTTGCGAACCGGTAAGAGCAACCTTCGGCCGGTGTCGCCTCCAAATTATATAGGTTTCCGGTTTGTTCCTGGAAATTGGCCAAGTGTTCGCGTATGAAATCCATAACGTCCAGAACCAGTTTCTTGCCCATGGGGGTGGCGATATTTTCGCGGTCGCCCGTGAAATTACGAACCATTTCATTTGCACCGTTTACACCAATGGTCGAGAAATGGTGATTCCAGTCGCCCAGGTATCTTTTGGTGAACGGATAAAGGCCGCGTTCCATATTTTTGCTGATAATCTTGCGCTTGATTTCCAATGAATCGCGCCCCAGTTCCAGCAAACGCTTTAATTCCGCAAACAGTCCGTCGCGGTCACCCTTGTGCGTATAACCCAGCCGCGATAGGTTGATTGTGACAACGCCGATAGAACCGGTCTTTTCCGCCGAACCAAACAGACCACCGCCGCGCTTTAGCAATTCGCGTACATCCAGACGCAGTCTGCAGCACATTGAACGGACGTCGGTCGGGTTCAAATCAGAATTTAAGAAATTTTGGAAATTCGGAATTCCGTATTTCGCCGCCAGTTCAAACAATGGCTTTACATTCGGGTGTTCCCACGGGAAATCCGACGTGATGTTATATGTCGGAATCGGGAATGTAAACGGACGGCCCAATGCGTCACCTTCTGTCATGACCTCTATAAACGCGCGGTTTATCATGTCCATTTCCGCCTGCAAATCGCCATAGGTGAAATCAACCTGTTTTTTACCGATAAACGGATGCTGCGATTTCAAATCAGTCGGACATGTCCAGTCAAATGTGAAATTGATGAAAGGCGTCTGGGTCCCCCAACGGCACGGTACCGCGCAGTTAAAGACCAGCGTTTGCATTGCATTTTTTACATCGTCATAGGACAGGTTGTCAATGCGCACGTATGGCGCAAGGTATGTGTCGACGGATGAAAACGCCTGGGCGCCGGCAAATTCGTTCTGAAGCGTGCCAAGGAAATTCACCATGTGTGAAATCGCGGTCGCCATGTGTTTTGCCGGATCACAGTGTACAAAACCCGGAACACCGTTAAACCCTTCGTACAGCAGTTCGCGCAATGACCACCCCGCACAGTAGCCAGTCAGCCACCCCAAATCGTGAATATGTATTGCGGCGTTTTTGTGTGCATCTGCAATTTCGCGCGGATACAGGTTCAACCAGTATTCCGCCGTTACGCGTTCGCATGTGCGCAGAATCAATCCGCCGATTGAATATCCGACGTTTGCGTTTTCCTTAATACGCCAATTGGAACCGCCGACATATCCCTCGATTACTTCGATTGCGTTGACAGACGCGTCGCGGATTTCCGAACGCTTTTTACGATATACAATGTAAGCCTCGGCCGTTTTATAAGCCTTCGCATCCATTAGGTTGCGGATGACTGTATCCTGTATTTCTTCGACCTTGGGCGTTTTGTCCGCAAATTTTTCGTCCAGTTCACGCAGAACGTTTTGTGTAATCTTTACTATATCTATATCTGCGATTTCCTGGGTTACGGCGACAGCCTTTTTTATGGCGTCAAAAATCTTCTTGGCATCAAAGGGAACGGTTTCCCCGCTGCGCTTTTGAACAACGGTTAATTTTGTGATAAGTGACGGTAAAATCTGTATTTTTATTTCGTTTTGTTCCCCAGACATTTTTATAACTCCGATTCTCTAAAAACACAATATATAGTGCTGTTTTTCTTTGTTTGATAACAATATATAGTATTCGGTGTTTTCGGACAATATGGAAAAAATAAAAAATTTGTATTTTTCGCTTTACTTTTTGTGATGCCCTGTATTCCTATGCTGGAACGCAAAAACTGATTCGGACAAAATCGCCAAATACAATACGAAACAATTTTTTGGGTCAAAAAATATCTTTTTTTATCATGGGAAACGATTCGGATTTTTTATAAAAACACAAAATATAGATAAAAAATTACGAATCGATGTCTATATGTTGACGAAAACGCATCGTGGCGCCCGATAAATTTGTACTGGTTTGTGTAATTTTACTAATAAGGTTGTTTTTCCTATTTCAAAAGGCTATATTGATGTTGTCTAGTATATGGTTGTTGGAATGTTAGACATTTTTATAAATAACCAAAAAAGGTAAAACATGATGAAAAACATCTATGAAATGTTGCAGGATGTTTGTTCGCAGAATAAAGACCGTATTTTCTTTGTCAGACAGAATGAAACATATGCACAATTGTTGAAAAAGGTGAAACAGCGTGCGGTTTTGTTGGCCCAGCGTTTCGGTATTAAAAAGGGCGACACGGTTGCGATTTTGTCGGGAAACACGCCGGATTTTATTCGGTCATATTTCGCGATTACATCCCAAGGGGCCAAGGTTTTAATGCTGGATACCGGGTTGTCGGCGAACGAGCACCTGAATATGATGAAACGAACCAAATGTAAATTGGTTTTGGCGCAAAAATCGCACTTTATTGACGGGGCGCCGAAAACATACGACATTGAATCGATTGACGATACCGATGCACGCGATTTTAAGGCGGCCGATTGTAATCGTGACGATATTGCCATGTTGTCATTTACATCCGGGTCGACTGGAAATCCAAAGGTTGTCGGACTGACGCACAATAATATATTGTCATTGGGCGAAGGGGCGCTGTTTTACAAACCCGTCATTCACCCCGGTTATACTTTTTACGGTTTTTTACCGTTGTATCATATATATGGCGTCGTAATCAATATTATTGCGCCGTTGGTGCTGCGCGGGAAACTGCTGTTGCAACCGGTTTTGAATCCGCGCGAATTTCTAAAGGATTTCAAGGAATTCAAGCCCGAGGTTATACCGGCCGTGCCGCGTGTGTGGGAATCTTTTTATAAAAAGATTGTTGATGCGGCCAAAGAAAAGCATGTCTATACCCTGATGCGGGTGATTGTGTCGTTGCGGCGCGTTTTGCGCGCGATTGGCATGGGGTGGCTGGTTAAAAAGGTGACAAAGCCCGTCCATGACATATTTGGCGGCCATACCAAGGTTTTGGTTTCTGCCGGGGCGACACTGAAACCGTCGATACGCAAATTCTTTGAAAGTTTGGATTTTGCGGTTGGCGATTGCTATGGATTAACCGAGACAACGGGGCCGTCCAATTTTAACTTTGCATTCCGTTTGCCGAACGGAAAGATGTATTATGCGGGTCCACTGCCGGGGAACGAATTGAAAATTCACAATCCCGACAAATTCGGCGTCGGTGAAATATGGGTTCGCGGAAACCTGGTTATGCCGGGCTATGTCGGAAACGATGACGCAAACGCCGCCGCATTCGAAGACGGATGGTTCAAAACCGGCGATTTGGGAATGCTGGATAAGAAGGGACGCCTGGTTGTAAAGGGACGGCAAAAGCAGGTGATTGTTCTGGACAGCGGAAAAAACGTGTATCCGGATGAATTGGCGGATTTGTATCTGCAAAATGACGAGATTTTGGCGGCATCGGTGTTTGAGTACACAATTGCCGGGAAAATCGTCCCGTTTGCGGTATTTCAGGTAAAGCCCGGTGTCACAACGGCGCGTGTGGCAACCTTGGTCAAGGCGTCGAACTTGAAAATCGCACCGTATAAATGGGTAAAGCATTTTGCGATAACCGAAGACGAACTGCCCCAGACATCCGCGAAAAAGATAAAAGATTTCGCGGTGCGTCAAATGTTGGATGACGGGGCCTTTACGCGTTCGGAATAAACATGGGCCGCGGCGTGGATTTATCTGCGCCGCGGCAAATCAATAAATATTAAGGCAAGAGGTATCACATGGCACCGCGCAAGACGATTACCAGAGAGCATCAGAAAAACCTGTTTAATATTTTAAAGTCCGTGGTTGAATACAATGTCCCGCGTTTGGAAACCCGTATTCGGCAAATAAACGCGGCCGGGGCCGCAATCCCCGAACTGGAACGGGATATAAACGTATTAAGCCATAATATTGAATATTCTGCGCGTTTTGACCCGTCGGACAATGACAGTGATGATATTGCCCGCCTGGAAGATGCCAATAATCGTCTGCAGGAAATGAAGGCATTGGTAAACACTGCGCCCGACATAAATACGCAAATGGCCGCGGTAAAAAGTTTCAACATGAAATACAATGCGGTCATGCAGGGCGACCGGTTGGATTGCTTGCGGGCCGAACGTATGCGATTGCAGTCGGAATTGGGCGCGCTTTCCGACAAGATTGACAGTGCGGAAATAAATATTGATACCGCTGAATACAGAAATCCGGATTTGGTGGAAATTTCGGCGATTGAATTGACGGAATATAGAAAACGTTACGATTTCATACAAAGCACATACGACAAACTGTGTGGCGAAATTTCACAGCTGGAAAAAATGCATTGATGCATAATGTTTTTATTCGTTGCACACCGCAATATATGGCGGGAACGACTTGCTTTCATTTATGCCGCGTTCGCCGCATTCCAGGCAGTTGAACTTTCTGTTTTGTGAATGTGTGCGGTCCAGCGGGATTATTCGACTGGAAATATCGGGTACATTGTTTGCATAGGAATAATTTGGAAATCCGAAGTAAAACGCCCGTGATGCGCCGCGACATGAATTTGCGCCCGCCGGATAGCATTTGGGATCGTTTATCTTTGATGCGTCCGGCACACAATAAGATGTGCATGTATCCATATTTGTCACCATGCGTTCGCAATCCGTGCACGACGTGTCCGGTGCGCGCAACGTTATGCCGAACGTGCCGGACATTGTGATCGGGGTTATATGTGCGCATTTTTTCGTGTCCGGTGTTGCCGCCGGATCCGCAACGCATTCCCATTCCAGTGTGCCATAGTTTAGTCGTGCGACCATTCCCGCCGGGCATGCGTTTTCCGGGAACGGGTCCAGGCATTGCCATATGTCGTCAACCATTACGGCCGTTTGTTGCGCCGCGCACAGCGGTTTGCGTGATTCGTCGGGGACGCATTCCGCCAAATCAGAATCCCAAATCCGGTCGCCGACGCAGTTTTCCTTGGTATTAAATGCAACGCATTGCCAGCGGCTGAATCTATAAACCTTTATCATTCCGGCGGGGCATATTATGTCGGCGGTGTCGGGCGTGGAAAATGTTGTGGCGGCGTCTGGGATGTCAAACTGGGTCACATACACCAATTGCCCGTCGGCAAGTTTTAATTTTTTTACCGCCGCGTCCAAAATTGTCCGTTTCCCGCCGTCACCGGTTATTAGAACGCCTTCGTTCAACAGGCCAAATGCGCCGGCATCGGCATAGTTCGACTCTAATATTTCCAGCATGTCGTTATATTTTTCCGCGGGCAAAGCGGCCGTTGCGGTAATTATATAACTGTGCGCCGGCTTTTTATTTCGGACGATTTCGCAACTGGTTGACGCATTTTTTTCGTTAAAGCACACCTTTTCACTGACAATGCCGTTTTGTTCGGCACATATGTCATTAAATTCAATTCCGCGAATTGCCGCATTGTGGGCCGCCGTCGCACATTCGGCCACCGCCCGCAGGTCGGATTGTGCAACCGCATATTCTGTTTCGGTGCGCAAGACACGTACGGACGGGCTGCCCAGCATATAATACACGCCCAGCAGCGCCGCCATTAAAAACATGATAAAAATATTCATCATTCCCCCTTGCGATTTATTAAAAGTCTAGGTAATATACAAATAAATTGCAACAGGAAAGCGAACAATAACGGCGGCGCAATGAAGAAAATATTTTTATTTTTGTTTTTAACGGCATGTGGATTCAAACCGATGTTTGTCGGCCAGGATACGGATATATATGTCCCGCCAATCAGCGGAATTAACGGAATTGATTTGCGAAATGCGTTAAATGCCCGCTTTGGCGGCCAGCATGATGAAACCGCGCGATATACACTGACGGTCAATTTGTCGGAACCCGTCACGCAGTATAAGGCGCTGGAACCGACCGGCGACGCCACATGGCAGGAAATATCCGTTCGGGCAACCTATACTTTGACACGCGACGGGAAGCAAATTGCATCGGGTGTTGAATCGGCCGCGGAATCGTATACCTTTGTGCGCTATCTGGTGGCGGCGAACGCGTCTTATAACAATGCGGTTAAAAATACAATATCTGTTTTGGCGGAAAAGATAGGCACGCGTGCAATCGCAGAAACATACAGATATTCAACCGCGACATCGGATAAACAATGAAGTGGAAAGAAGAGGATTTTAACAAGGGAATCGAAACCATTCGTGCGGTTTTGATTTACGGGCCCGACGCCGGCCAGGTTGATGAGTTTTGTGACCGTGCGATTGAAAAACTGCAGATTGAACGCGACAATATGTTTGCGCTGGATTCCGACGAATTGCGCGAAAAACAGGATGCACTGTTCGCGGAAAGTTGCAGCCCGTCAATGTTTGGCGGCCGCAAATTGGTATTGATTTCAAATGCGGGCGACGCATGCGCAAAGCAGGTGGCGGAACTGATTGAACATCCGGGGCTGTGTGCCACGGTTATTGTTGCCGCGGGGGATTTGCGCGCGGGCGGCGGATTGCGTGCATTGTTTGAAGGGGACGACAAAATCGCGGCATTGGCGTGCTATACAGATGATGCGCGGTCGCTGGCCGCACTTATCCGCAAGGAATTGTCGGCCGAGGCCGGTATTTCGCAGATTACACCGGACGCAATGACGTATATGACGACGCACCTGGGCGGTGACCGCGGTATTACGCGCGGCTTCTTGGCAAAAATAGCGCTGTATGTGGATGATAAAAAAATAGTCGAATTGAGTGACGTGGAAAAATGCCTGCCGGATACGGGGGCGGCGGATACGGATGATTTCCTGTATTCTTTGACCGCGGGGCATATTCAGCAAACCATGACTGCGCTGGACAGATTATTGTACGACAATGCGGAACCGAATATGTTGGTTCGGATGCTGGACATGCACTTTAAGAAATTGTTGACGGCGGTGGTGGACGGGCAGTTGCCGCGACTGTTTTGGAAAGTCGCGGAAAAATTTAATCATGCCGTGAAAATATGGCCCGCAGACGAGATAAGCGCCGTTTTAATCCGCTTGAACGAACTGGAAAAGCAATTGCGAACCACCGGCATGCCGGCGGAAATTTTGTTGCGCGATTTTTTATTGAAACTGTCGGTGCGGGCGGCAAAACTCGCAATAAAAAGAAGGAAATAAAACATGCTGGCATCTGTTTATGCACCAAAGGATTTTAAGAGACTGCGCGCGTCGGGCGATTTGGTCGCGCGTTGCTTTGACTTTATTTCGCCGCATATCAAGGCGGGAATTTCGACCGGTGAAATAGACCGCATGGTCGCAATGTTTCTGAAAGAAAACGGTGCGCGTTCGTCGGACCTGGGGTATCAGGGGTATCCGAAAAATATTTGCACGTCTGTCAATGATGTCATTGTGCACGGTATACCCAGTGATGATGTCGTGTTAAAAGACGGGGACATTGTCAATGTCGATTTGACGGCGGAGTACAAGGGTTTTCACGGTGACGCGTCGCGTATGTTTATGATTGGCAATGTCGCGCCGCGCGCGCGCGAATTGGTTCAGACATGCCAGGACGCCCTGAACGCGGCGATTGCCGTATGTGCGCCGGGGGTTCCGTTGTCTGAAATCGGCAAAACGATAGAGGCGGTGGTCAAACCGCACGGGTTTTCAATATCGCGTGATTTTGTCGGGCATGGTATTGGCAAAGTCATGCATGATGATCCGCAGATTTATTCATTTTATGACAAGTGCTGGGACAAAGTTAAAATGGTGCCAGGATTGGTGTTTACAATAGAACCGATTATTAACACGGGCCGCCCCGATTGTAAAATTGATGCGGACGGTTGGACGGCGCGTACGGTGGACGGCGGTCTGTCGGCGCAGTGGGAGCATACAATCGGCATAACCGAAGACGGTGCGATAATCTTTACCGAAAAAATGGTTTAAGGCGCGGCGGGGGCAAAGTTGGCGGATAAAAACAAATTGGCGCATGAAGGGCATCGCGAACGTCTGCGCCAGGATTTTTTGGATGGCAAGACAACCGATGCGGACAAATTGGAGCTGATGCTGGCATCATGGCGTCCGCGTTGTGATGTGCGTCCGACCGTGCGATTGTTGTTAAACAAATTTGGGTCTGTATATCAAATATTAAACGCACCGCTGCAAGAATTGATGTCTGTTGACGGGGTCGGTAAAAACACGGCAATCCTGCTAAAGGTGTTGCGTGATTTCAAATTGTCGGAATATCGCAGCCAGATGAAGAAAGAGGCCGTCTTTCATGACCATACGGTTTTAGCCAATTACTGCAAATTATATCTGGGCGCGCGCGATGTAGAGGAGTTTCATATTTTTTACCTGGACGCGGACATGCGCTTGATAGAGGATGAAACGCATAGCGTCGGCACATTGGACTGGGCGAATGTTTGTGTTCGTGAAATTGTTTCACATGTCTTGGATTTTCATGCACGTAATGTTATCTTTGCACATAATCATCCGGCGTCGGAAAACGGTTTTTCCAGCGAAGATATTGACATGACAAACAAAATACGCCTGACATTGAATGACATAGGCGTGGATGTGTTTGATCATATACTGGTTGCCGGCGGGGTTGTTCATTCCGCGCGGAACAAATTTTTATTACAGTAATTCTGCAACATTACATATTGATTTCATTTGACTGGTTTCGGTGATTTCCAAGTTTCCGTCGCGAATGCTGTATACTGTTTTTTCGGCCGGGGTCGACGTGTCCCATGAATCTGCCCATTTGCGTGACACCTTGGTTACGTGAAAGTCGGGCCGAAACGAAAAACGTAATTTTTGCAGGGCGCACGGTTCGCCTTCGGTGGTGCGAAATCCCGCCGGGGTTATGTCGCGGAACCCGTCGCGTCCGTTTATTTCAATTTTATATTCATAGTGAAAATGCGCCGTTCCGTTTTCAATGCGTGTGCGTGTTATTCTGTCGGGGCGTCCGTCATCGTTTATGTCACGGTTGAATGTTTCAACCGACACAACGCCGGCGCCAAATTCATCGGCGGCATTATGTGATACTGCATCCGGTCGCCCCAGGCCGTCTGAAAACGCGTCATCGTTTTCGTCGATTTCAACCTGTTCTGTGGAAGTCAGATTTGGGGACGTGACGCTGCGCGCTGTGCCGATGCGGGGTGTGCGGCCGCCCGCCAGAAAGTAAATCAGAATGACGATAATGACCAGCATTGTCGCCATCAGTATTTTATATAAAATTCCCATGCGATGTGTCTGCATGATTGGTTCCCCTTATATGTTTTCCGTGCGGCCGGGTGTCCAGCCTTCTATGGTGCGAATGGCGTTGGCAACCTGTTGCAACTGGGCGTCGCTTAAATCTGCCATTCGTTTGTTGACGGAAAGTCCGGTTAATTTTTCAATTTTTCTGTGGTATGCGGCGGTGTCGTTTTCAAACGGCGGGGCATAGCGGCTGATTGCGCCCGCAACAGTCAATTTATTATATGAATTGGAACGTAACAATGCCGCAATTGCGCGCATGCCGGTTTCCTCGTCTGGAAATACTGCAAACCCGCCCGCCGTACCGATAGCGCCCGCGCGGCGCGCAAAATCGGAATATCGTATGTTTCCCGGATTTTTATTGCGCCATGAACGCGAACCGCCGATGCGCCGATATGATTGGCCAGAATCCGTCGCGTATGCAACATAATCTTGGCCGGCGGAAACAGTTGCGGTGACATGTGCCGGGGTGCCGGCCGCCGCGAGCGGAGATTTTGAATACTGTGTTTCATTAAAGTCCATAGGGGGCGCACCATTATAAACGACGCCGGTATCTTCGATATAAAATTGTTCATAAAGGTCGTTGCCGCGCCGTGTCATTTGCGCGTTTCGTGCATCCAGAATTTTAGATATCTCGCTTACTGAAACGGTTATTTGACGGCATCCGCGCGCAAATAAATCGCCGCCCCATATCGCATTTACAATTGGAACCGCCAATCCAAGCGTTCCGAATATAAGTGTAAGATTGCGCAAATTTGTAAAAATATCATTTTTGGAACCGCGGATCATCGATATTGCCCAACCCATTATCAACAATGCGGTCAATGCGCATATCACAATCCACGCATATTCAATAAAGGTTTGAAAACTGCGCAGGATACATGACGGATCTTCGATAAATAATGCATCGCCATTGCCGCCAAGTATGCGGAATCCGGAATTTGTCAGTAATCTATAAACTGCATCCGTGTTCATAAATACTCATTTTACGCCTATTTTTTTGCGGCGGTTGTTGTAAAGAAACCGGGAATGGCAAAGTCTTCGTCATTGGCGGCGATTCCGGCCCACCCAAACAGGTCGCCCATTATTCCGGTGTCATCGCGTTTGGCCTTTTTGAAGGGCAGAATATTTTTTAGTTTGCCGATTTTTCCATGTGTTTCGTTTTTTATGGTCGTGACAATTTTATCTTCGTTTTGTGCAAATTCCGATGCCAGTTGTTCCAGTGTCGCATCCGCATCGCTTATTTCAACTTCGGTTGTGGCGGGCGTCGGGTCGGCAATGGCGCGGGCCGCATCTTCGTGGGTATCTTCGCGCAAGGGGGTCATGGATTCCAATAATTCTTCCAATGTTTTTTCGCGTGTCACCTCGGGTGCGTCATCCGTAATCATTTCTGTAATTGCGTCGGATTCGGTCGGAATATCCGTCACATCCGAAATTACTGGTTGTGTATCATCATTTTCAACGGACGCGGTTTGCGCCGCCAAAACAGACAGAATTGGAACCACGGTGTCGGTCTGCGCCGTTTCACCTGAATCAACATCGGTCGGTGTTGTTTCCGTGGCCGGCGTGGCCGTTGCGCGGGCCGATGCGCGACGCGTGGATGATTTTTTCTTTTTTACGGGTACATCGACCGTATCTGCGGCCGGTGTTGCCGGCGTATCGGATACCGCGGGTGCGGTGTCGGTGGGCGCATCTGTTGTGACGATTTCAGCAGCGGTCACGGTCTGGACAGGTGCAGTTGCGGGTGCGATTTGCGTTGTGGTATTTTGTGCCAATGCATCGTCTGCATCAACCGGGACACCAAATAAAACGGTGTCTGCGCCAAGGTTTAGTGTGGCGCGAACCTCTTCAAATGCGGCGCGAATATCCGCCATTTCAAACACTTCATTACCGGAAATATATATGATTTTAGTCTTCATCAATAGGCCCCCTACGCCTGCACGCGGCCATTATATCACATTTTGGGGTTGAACGCATATAAAAAATATCTTAAACTGTAATCATGGCAGATATAAAACAGCAAATCTTTCAAGAATTAAACGCAGTTGAAGAAATGGCCGCATCCCTGCGCGCCGCCGCGGTTAGTGCGGGCAAGCAAACGGATTTGGAGGTGGCAATCCTGACCGAGCAGGTAAAAAACCTGCGGGATAAAAATGCGCGGGCAACCGAAATTATTGATAAATCAGTCTCTATATTAAAGAAGTTGAAATGAGTGTTGTATCAATCCCGATTGTAAATAAAAATTATCCCATGGGGTGCGAGGACGGCCAGGAAAGCCGTCTGGTCGAGCTGGGGAAAATGGTGGATGCGCGCGCGCGTGAAATTCTGGATAAAATCGGGCCGTTGCCGGAAAATGCACTGTTGGCGACGCTGTGCATCGTCTTGGCGGACGAGGTGTCAAATCGCCCCGCGCCGGCCGCAACCGATGCCGATTTGAAGGAAATATTGGCGCGGATTCGTGAAATTAAGCATAAAATAGGGCATTGATTTTAATTTTTATGGCCAAACCGGCCATTTTTTTTGGTTGTTATTTTTTTGCAAATGTTCTAAATTCACTCATGTTATGAGTAAGGAAATTATCGAAAATATAGATTCACAGCAGTTGTCGGACGCATTGTCCGAACGCTATTTGTCATATGCCGTCAGCACGATTGTTTCGCGCGCGTTGCCCGATGTTCGTGACGGGTTAAAACCTGTGCATCGGCGCATTTTGTATTCCATGTTGCGCCAAAAATTGTCGCCAAATGCGGCGTTTCGTAAATGTGCGACCGTTGTTGGTGATGTTTTGGGTCACTATCATCCGCACGGGGACAGTTCGGTGTATGATGCAATGGTTCGCCTGGCCCAGGATTTTTCCGTGCGTTATCCGCTTATCGACGGGCAGGGCAACTTTGGCAATATTGACGGCGATCCGCAGGCTGCGTATCGTTATACCGAATCAAAGATGACCGATGCCGCCATGCTGATTATGGAGGGGCTGGACGAAAACAGTGTTGATATGATGCCGAATTTTGACGGCACCACGGTTGAACCGGTTGTCATGCCGGGTGCGTTTCCGAACCTGCTGGCAAACGGCGGTATGGGAATTGCCGTTGGTATGGCGACGAACATTCCGACCCACAACGTGGCAGAGGTTTGTGATGCGCTGGCCCTGGTGGTGGACAAGCCGGACGCCACAACCGCACAAATCATGAAAAAGATGATTGGCCCCGATTTTCCGACGGGCGGCGTGCTTATCGACAGCTTTGACACAATTGTTAAAAATTATGAAACCGGCCGCGGCGCGTTTCGCGTCCGTGCAAAGTGGGATGTGGAAAAACTTGACCGCGGGGCCGAGCAGGTCGTTATCACCGAAATTCCGTATGGAATTATAAAATCAAAACTGGTGGAACAGATTGCGGCGCTAATTGATGCGAAAAAGTTGCCGCTGGTTGAAGATATTGCCGACGAATCCACGACCGATGTGCGCATTGTAATCACGCCGAAAAACCGCAATGTCCCGGTCGACAAAATGATGGCGCATTTGTTTGCGATGACCGATTTGGAATATCGGTTCAACATGAATTTCAACGTTATCGATTCCAATGGCGCGCCGCGCGTAATGGGTATTGGGGACACTTTGCGTGAATTTATTGCGCATCAGAAAAATGTTTTGTTGCGTCGTACGAATTGGCGCCTTGCCAATATTGCGCGCCGGTTGGAGATACTGGGCGGATTGCTGGTCGTGTATTTGAATCTGGATCGCGTTATTGAGATTATCAGAAACGAAGACGATGCCAAGGCGGTTTTGGTTTCGGAATTTAATTTGACCGATGTTCAGGTAGAGGCGATTTTGAACACGCGCCTGCGTTCGCTGCGCAAGTTGGAGGAAATGGAAATTCGCCGCGAAGATGCGGAATTGCGCGCGGAACAAAAGCAGTTGCAGGAATTGTTGGCCAGCGACCAGATGCAGTGTGAACAATTAAAGGCTTGGTTTGCAGATATAAAAAAGCGCTATGATAAAAAGACGGCATTGGGTCGTCGGCGTACGACTTGGGCGGAACAGACCGAAGAAATTGTCGTTAATGCGGACGAGTTTATCGAAAAAGAACCCCTGACAATCATATTGTCGACAATGGGTTGGATACGCGCCGCCAAGGGGCACCTGGATTTGAATAATTTGGATTTGAAATTCAAAGAAGGTGACGAATTGCAGACTGCATTCCATGCCATGAGTACGGACAAAATCAATTTGTTCGGCAGCGGGGGCAAAATGTTCACTTTGGCCGCAAATGAATTGCCGTCGGCGCGCGGGTTTGGTGAATCGGTGCGCATGATGGCGGACATTGCCGCCGACGAACAGATTGTAAACGCCTTTGTTTTGGATGTGAATGCAAAATACCTGGTGGTGGGGCGTCATGGGACCGGCTTTATTGTGTCAGGTGACAATTGCATGGCGCAAACACGCACCGGAAAGCAGGTTATGAATACCGATGCGCAAAATCCGGCGATAATGTGTGCGCGCGTGTCGGGTGACATGGTGGCGATGTCGGGTTCTAATGACAAGTTGCTGATATTTGCGACCGCTGAAATTCCGGAAATGACGCGCGGCAAGGGGGTGATATTACAGAAATATAATGCTGAACGCACATATGTTTTGGATGTCATGTTCTTTGATGCGGCGGACGGGTTCGGTTGGACAACCGGGCGCGGTGTGACCAAATTGGATGATTGGCAACCGTGGGTTGGCAAGCGTGCATCACAGGGACGCACGATTCCGGTCGGTTTCCCGCGCAGTGGAAAGTTCAGCAAATAATAATCAAACGCCCAATCGGGCGTTTTTCTTTTATAATTTAATAAAAACGCCGCCGGTTTCCCGGCGGTGTTTCCGAATGCCCAGAAAGGAAGGAAAGGAGAAAAAGAAATAGGCATTCTAAAAAGTGTTTTTGAGGCCCAGAGTCCAGAGGAGAGAGAATGTAGGAGGGAGTCTGAATCCCCGGGCCCCATGGTCACTTGCGTGGCCAGTCATCGGTTTTGTTCCCTTTGACGAATCGAAATGTAATACATTTTATTTAATTTGTCAAGCAAATTGTCAAAAATTTTTTTAGGGATTATTAAAATGTGTTCAAAATCCTATTTTAAGGCGGATTTCTGCGGTTTTTTAGGAAATGGTACTTATTGTTAATGCGAAAATGATGGAATAAAATCAACAGCAGGTAGGATGAAAAACCGGGAAAGTCGACCCGGATAACCAGAGGAGAATAAAAATGACCCATGAAGATGTATGGCGTGCAATAGAGAAATTTGCCACAGAACACGGTATGTCTTGTTCGGGATTGGCAAAGTGCAGCGGATTGGACCCAACGACCTTTAACAAAAGCAAGCGCTGGTCCAAAGAAGGTCAACCAAGATGGCCTTCGACAAACAGTATTTCAAAAATACTGTCTTCCACAGGATCTAAAATTCAGGACTTTACTAAATTTATAGACCCTGTTGATCAAGGGTTTGACAAGGCCGCTTGATTATATGTTTCGACACCCCGGACCACAATGCTTCCCCATTGTGGTCTTTTTTATGGACATAAGGGGGCGGCATGGGCTATGTTTTATATATGTTAAAAGGTGTGCGTATTTTTTCATCGGATGATATATGGCGGCATATTTTAGGCAATCTGCATGCCGTATTGGTTGAAAGCCCAAGTAATGCCGAGGTGAATTTTGATGATTTGAAAATCAAGGCGCCGCTAAATTCTTTGGAATTAAAAACGATGATTTTGGATGCGCTGGATAATTCCGGGGTTATTCGCGATGTGTTTGGAAAAAATGTTCGTTTGCCCAGAATGCAAAGTCAAATTGTCGTCTGGTTGCGGCGGCGCGGCGCAATGACAGGGGACGAATTAAAACAGGCGATGGGATATGCGCCGGATGCGGCAACACATACAATTGATACCGCAATTTATCAATTGCGCAAAACCTACGGGCGCGATTTTATAATAAATACCAACGGAGTGTACAGCCTTGGCCACATATAAAGTTTTGTCTTTTGATAAAATCCCCAGCACGCAGACGTATGCGCACGAACTTATTGCGCGGGGCGATGCCGCGGATCACATCGCGGTTGTCGCCGATGCACAGTCGGCCGGGCGCGGGCGCTATCGGCGCACATGGGTTTCGCATCATGGCAATTTGTATGTCAGTTTTATCTTTGACTGCGAAGAACGTGACCCGCGTCTGTCGTATTCGGTTGCCGTCGCAATTGCGGAATCAATTGCGTCATTTGGTGCGCGGCCGACAATCAAGTGGCCCAATGATATTTTAATCGACGGCATGAAAATTTCCGGCACGTTGATTGAGTATTCCGGTCGTTTTGTCATTGTCGGAATCGGAATCAATATAAAATCAAATCCGACGGTTGAAAGCTATAAAACAACCAAAATGGAAAATTATGCAACGGTGACGCGCAATGACCTGTTGCAGGTTTTGATGCGCAAATTGGACAAATGGATACATGCCGATTTTCAGACGGTGCGTTCGCGCTGGATGGATTTTGCGGCGGGACTGAATGAAAATATAAAATATCAGGGAATGCCCGCGCAGTTGATTGAGATTAACGAATGCGGCGCACTTGTTCTGCGGCGCGGTGCGGAATATCTGCTGGTTTACGGGGATGAAATAACGATGTGAATGCCGCGGTTTCCCCGGGTTTGAAAATATATGCTTGACTTTTTGACCGATTTATGATATTATATAAAACATAAACAGCACAGATTGTTTTTGCCCCGAACCGGGGTGTTTTTTTACCCGTACACATGCGTACGGGTTTTTATTTTTCTAGCCAAGGGATGATGCACATGCAATTGACACTGATTAAAAACCCGGATGAAAGTCTGCGTCCAATTTATGAAATTGCGCGCGTGGTATACGCGCAAACAAACGCATCGTCGCTGGCGGTGGTTGAGGCGCTTGCATCAATGATTGCGAACAATGCACGCAAAACAAACCGAAGTGTTATAGATGTTGTGCGCGATTGCGAAATTTTTAATGCGCCGGACGATTGTGCGGTGTCGGATATTGATGTGAACTGTCGCGGATTTGAAATGTGTCTGCGGGTGGTGTCGCGAATGATGCGCGGAAACCTGCCGGATTGTTGTAGTGGGGCAACGCGATTTCATATGTCGACGCAAATGCCGGATTGGGCGCGTGCGCGTGGTTATATCGCTGATGTGGACGGGCTGCTGTTTTATCTGTAATGGGGGCGAAATGCGAAAAATTATAAGCGGGGGATTCCTGGCCGATAAAAAAACCTACATCATGTCAGGCGTCGGAATTTTATCCGCGGTCGCCGCATATTTGGTCGGCGATACGGACATGTTTGCAATGCTGCAGGCAATATTTACATTGGGCGGAATATATTTTCTGCGAAAATCTAGTGAAACCAAAGGACGTGAAGATGGAAAAAATTCCAGAAAAATTTCTGAATGAAAACGGAACATTAAACGAAGAGGCACTGATTAAATCATATCGTGAATTGGAAAAAAAGATGGGCACAATGATTTCTGTGCCGACAGATGATTCGGATGATGCAACGCGTATGCGCTTCAAACGCGCAATAGGTGTGCCGGAAACGGCGGCGGAGTATCCGTCAAACGCACTGTTTGATGATGAGCAATTGCGCGAAAAATTTCATGAAATCGGATTGACGTCAAAGCAAGTCGAACAAATCTATTCCATTGCCGAAGAATTTTTGTCGCCGGTTTTGTCTGATTTGTTCCGGATGCAAAACGAGACGACAGCAATCGCGGAACTGGAAAAATTTTTCGGGTCGCGTGAAAAAATGAATGATGCATTGCAGGCGATAAATACATTCGGTGAAAAGTTTTTACCCAGTGATGCGTTTGAAGAATTATGCGCCACAGCCCAGGGAATCCAAAGCGTCTACAAGATGATGCAGTCAATGGAACCAAGTGTGGAAACGGATAAAAGCGTGGCTGAAAATTTGACCGACGGTGATTTACGACGCATGATGCGTGACCCGAAATATTGGCGTGATGCCGACCCGGAATATGTTCGAAAAATAGAAAACGGTTTTAAAAAGTTGTATTCATAGAAAAAATTGCACTTTCTTCTTTACTAATTTTTATGTTTCATATAAAATATAAGTATGAACAAAAAATAATTTGTTCTATAAGGAAAATAAAAATAAGGGAGAGAAGAATGGCATTCACATTCTTAAAGCCAGCCGCGAAGAAACCTGCCGCTAAAAAGCCGGCGGCGAAACCGGTTGCTAAAAAAGCTGCGCCTGCTAAAAAGCCGGCCGCGAAAAAAGTAGTTGCGAAACCGGCGGCGAAAAAAGTTGCCGCGAAACCGGTTGCAAAAAAAGTTGTTGCTAAAAAAGCTGCGCCTGCTAAAAAGCCGGCTGCAAAGAAAGTAGTTGCGAAACCGGCGGCGAAAAAAGTTGCCGCTAAAAAACCGGTTGCAAAGAAAGTTGTTGCAAAAAAACCGGCCGCGAAAAAAGTAGTTGCGAAACCAGCTGCTAAAAAAGTTGCCGCCAAAAAACCGGTTGCAAAGAAAAAATAATGTTTTCCCCCGCATTGCGGGGGTTTTATTTTTATCCCCGTACGGGGATTTTTTTATGTTCAGTTGCATGCGTGTGAATTTCACAGTGCGACTGAACATAAATTCCGGGGCAATCCGATTTGGACCCCGGTACCGTTTTGTTTCATGGCGCATTGATTGCACAACCAGAAAACAAAATTTCATCGGCGCGATTTTGCGCCTGTTTTTAATTTTTAATCAAAAGGAATTTGTTATGTCTGTTTCCATAGATCAAGTCTTCGTGAAACAATTTGAAGCCGATGTCCATTTGGCATATCAGCAGATGGGCACAAAACTGCGTTCCACAATTCGCAGTAAATCCGGTGTTGTCGGCGCGTCGACAACTTTCCAGAAAGTTGGGCGCGGCACCGCCAGCACAAAGTCTCGCCACGGTATTGTTCCCGTGATGAATTTGAACCATGAACCGGTTGAATGCGTTTTGCAGGATTATTATGCCGGCGATTGGGTTGATGCGTTGGATGAATTGAAAACCAATGTTGATGAGCGTCGTGTTGTTGCCAGTGCCGGTGCATATGCCCTGGGGCGCAAAACCGATGAACTGATTATCGACGCTATGAACACGGCGACAACCAGTGTTGGTGATTACACAACCGAACTTACCAAAGACCTGATTTTAAGCGCGGTTGAAAAATTAAATGCCGCCGATGTTCCCGATGACGGTCGTCGTTTCGCGGTTGTCGGCGTGCATCAGTGGAATGAACTGTTGTCAATGGATGAATTTATTTCCGCAGATTATGTCGGGGCGGATTCACCACTGGTCAACGGTTTCGAAAGCCGCAAATGGCTGGGCATCACATGGGTACTGCATAACGGTTTGCCGGTCACCAGCAACAAGCGCGATTGCTTTATATATCATGCGTCCAGCATTGGTCATGCATGCGGCCAGGAAGTCAAAACAGATATTTCATGGCATGGCGAACGCGCCGCACACTTTATCAGCAACAGCATGTCCCAGGGCGCGGTGTTGATTGATAACGACGGAATTATCCGTGTAAAGTGCAGCGATGTGAAAGTTGTGGCCGATGCTTCTCAAACCGCCCAGAATAAATAACAATTAACCAAAGGAAAGAAAAATGGCGTTTCAAAACAAGAATTTGTCGGTCATCGCATATGCGAACGGATTCACACTGTGGCATTATGCGGCGACATCGGAAACGATGACCGCAATAACAGCCAACGGTTATTTTGACAATGTTAAAACATTGATGAATGCCGGCGACATTGTGATTATCAACGCGTCTGATAATACGGGAATGAAAAAGATCTCGATTGATTCGGGTGTTGTAAAAACGGCGGCGTTGTCTTAACGCATAGCAATTGGTTTTTTGTGTCGGGCCGCCGTCGTTATGTCGGCGGCCCGTTTGTTGTACTTGATAAACAATAGAGGCAAAAATGCTTACCAAAATAGATTTGTGTTCGATGGCGTTGCTGAAACTGGGCGAACAACCGGTGCAGTCTTTAAGTGACGACAGTGCGGCGTCGCGTCTGGCGCGGACACTGTTTGACCCGGTGGTTGATGCTTTGATTGCGTCGCATCCGTGGCGATTTGCCACGCGTAATGTTGATTTGGTAAAAAATGCCGACGGCGATTTTTTAATTCCCGCCGATTGCATCCGCATCTTGAAATGCGACGGGCAAATTGTGGGAAACAAAATTTTGGCCCGGTCTGATACGGCACATATTTCGGCGGTTGTGCGTGTTCCGGTTGAGAATTTTCCCAGCTATTTTGCATCCCTTGCCGCGACAAAACTGGCGATGGAATTTTGCATACCTTTGACCGGCGATCAAACCGTGTTCAGAATGCTTGTCGCATTGTATGAATCTGAAATTCAGTCCGCCAAGTTTATAGACAGCACAACCTCGACCGGTGTGGAGATTGGTGCATTTTCATTGATAAACACGCGCTTTTAATACGGGGGATTTCTTATGGCAGATTTTATAAAGACACAAAATTCATTCGCATATGGCGAAGTTGCCCCGGAATTTTTTGCGCGCGATGACATACGCGGTGTTTCGTTTCTGGAAAACATGGATGTTTTGGCCGGTGGCGGACTGACGCGTCGTCGTGGCACCGTGTCGGTGGCGACAGCATGGGGCGCAACGCGCCTGATTCCGTTTTCTGTTCAGGAAGATGAGAATTATTTGCTGGTCTTGAGTTCAACGAACATCGGGGTTTATTCCAATGGCGTTCGTATAAAAAGCATATTGGCCCCATGGAGCAAGGAGGATTTGGGCCGCCTGCAGTATGCGCAAAGATTTGGAACGATAATTTTTGTTCATCCGGATTATCAGCCGCAGACATTGTCAAAGAACGGTAACGAGTTTAATTTAAGGCCGTTCGGATTTGCGCGTAATGATGCCGATATGACTTTGAATATGCCGTTTATGCGCTTTGACGATTCCGAAGGCATCACAATCACGATAAGTACGGCATCGGGGAATAATTTTGCGAACCTTACCACAAACCAAAGTTTCTGGACGGCCGAGAGCGTCGGATCACGTCTGGAAATAAATGGCAAGCAGTGGATAATCAATTCGTACGAAAGCCCGACTAATGTGGTGGCTTATACGAACGGCACATACAGTTTGCCATCAGGCCCGGTATCTGATTGGCGTGAATCCGCATTCAGTAACCGGCGCGGTTGGCCATGCAGCATAACATTTCACCAGGATAGATTGGTTTTTGGTGGGTCTAAAACATGGCCCAGTGGCGTTTGGATGTCACAGGTCGGCCGGCATACGAACTTTAATATGGGAACCGGCCTTGATGACGAGGCGATATTTATCACATTGTTATCGCAGCAGCGCCAGCAAATCTGCACCGTCGTCAGCAGTGAAAATCTGCAGATATTGACCACGGTCGGCGAATGGGCCATATCAAACAAACCCCTTACGCCGTCGGCGGTGGACATAAAACAGCACACGTCTGTCGGCAGTGTCGCATCGCGTTATCTGCCGCCGCAAAAGATAGAGGGCGCAACTGTTTTCATTTCCGCCAGTCAAAAGGACATACGTGAATTAAGTCTGGACGAGTTGGGGGAAAATTACAACGCGAACGATTTATGTGCGTTTTCAAAGCATCTGATGAACAATCCCGTCGACGTTGCATATAATGACAAGACGCGGCAATTGTTCGTGGTTATGGCGGACGGGGCAATGGCCGTACTGAACCAAAATTCAGCATTGGGGATTTCGGCGTGGGGTCGCTATAAAACCAGCGGCCAGTTCAAAGCCGTCGCCGTAATGGATGGCGAGACGTATGTCATCGTTGAACGCGGCGATGCGTTTTTAATAGAAAAGTTTGCCGACGGCGCACTTAAAGACGCCGGGCAGTATAATTTTTCTTTCCGGGCATCCGCGTTGCCGATGTATGCGTCCGGGCACAGCGTGTCGCGCATACGGTTGCGAAAAATATCTGCGCGTATTTTAAATACGAAAACAATATTTATAAACGGCGAACGTGTAACATTGCCGGACCGGATTTATGAAACAAACGCCGCCGGATTTTCTGGTGACGTATCCATAAATTGCCTGGGGACGCAATATGATTGCATGTCGGCATCATGGACCGTGCACAGCGATGAGCAGTTGCCGGCGACCATATTGTCCGTGACGATTAACGGACGATATACCGTTTAATTCTACAAAGGAGTAAAAAATGGGGCAGACCATATCAGAGGTGACAGATATCTTGGATTATAAAAAAGCAAAAAAAGAAGCCAAAAACGAACGCCAGAAAATTCTGGAACAAATGGCGGCGGACGAAAAGGCCAAGGTCAATTTGGTAAAAAAGAATCTGGCGGCACAACGCGCGAAATACGGCGCGGCCGGAATGTCAAACGGCGGTGTGACCGAAGGGGCGGTTCTAAAACGCTTAAAATCCGAAACAGAGGAACCGTATAATGAAAAACGGCGCAACAATTTGGAAAAATTGAGCAAGATAAAAGTTCAAAAACCGAATTTGTTGAAATCCCTGTTGGGGCGCTTTGATTCGTTAATCGGATAATGTGGGGGATGAAATGTACAAGATTTCATATATCGGCGATGGTGAAACGAATGAATTTCTGTTCGCGTTTCCGTTCTTTCAAGCCGCCGATATTCATGTTAGTATTGATGACAAGCTGTTGGGTGACGATCAATATGCCGTATATCCGAATGATGAATTCAATGGCGGCAATGTTGTTATCTTGAACGCACCGGGCAAAGGCGCGCATATTGACATTTTTCGGAAAATCGCCTTGTCGCGGGTTGTTGATTATCAGCCCACCGCCAAGATAGATCCGGAACATTTGAACGCCGATTTTAATTTTTTGCTTAATGCGTTGCTGGACCTGCGAAGTGTTGATGTCGATTTGACCGAATGGGCGAATACTCATGACAATATAAAGCATTTTCTGGATTATACGGTTAACTTAATCGAAGACAAATTATCAGGCGGCGGCGTGCTGGGGCTTTATAACAATCTGTTGCAGGTTTTGGAAAACGCATTGCCGGAACTAATCAATGACTATGGCAGCATAACGGATCCGGCACCGAATGAAAATCGCGATGACTACGGAGTTTTGTAAATTTCTGGACGAGTGGAATAATATTCTGGGACTAACAACGCCGCGGCACCATAGACAGATTATGGAATTCTTGGTGCATATTTGGTGCGATGCGCCGCATCGCGGATTGCTGACCGCGTTTCGACATTCCGGAAAATCTACAGTTGTCGGTATTTTTGCCGCATGTGTTTTATATATGCGGCCCGAAACGCGCATATTGATTTTATCTGCGGAAAGCGGACTGGCGTCGCGAATGGTGTCGCATGTACGCAATATATTGGAAAATCATCCGAAATGCGTGGACTTGGTTCCACAAATAAGGCGCGAATGGGCTGCGGGACGCATCACTGTGAACCGACCGATAGGAATCCGCGAACCGTCCGTAATATGCCAGGGAATTTCCGGAAACATAACCGGTATGCGTGCGGACTTAATAATCTGTGACGACATAGAAGTACCAAATACATGCAACACCGCACAAAAACGTGAAAATATGCGTGAACGCTTGCGCGAGTTGGATTTTATATTGTCGCCGACGGGGGCCATGATTTATATCGGTACGCCGCATACGATGGACACCATATACCGCACGGGTGAAGATGATTAATTGTCGGCAAAAATCGTGTCGTCTGATTGCGTGGTGTGTTTTACACCGCTGATTGCAAGGCGCAATTTTGACAGCAGTTCCGTTCCCGCATCACCAAACATAGGCAGGTATGTTTCGTATTCCGGCATATCTGCCTGTAATTGGGCGCGGGCACGGTCGGTCAGCGGTTGGTTAATCATGTCGCTGGCGACTTTCCACAGATAGTACGCGCGATATGTCTGGGTGACGGCGGCCCATTTTTCCAGCAATTGCGGTTTCGCATTCAGTGCCGCGCGAATTGCGACCAGCCATTGGTCGCCGAATTTCTTTACGACATTCAGGTTTTCAATTGCGTCCAGCCCGGACTGATCGGGGGTGAAATTATCAAGCCCGTGTTCCAGTTCGTTCCATTCCGCAGTGGTAAGTGTTATTGTTGCAACAGATTCCGTCATCAAACCGCCATAGGGCAGCAAATCGCGTTCAATCGTATCCATCGGGGTTTTGCCGCTGCGCAGGTTTTCAATATGCCGCAGCAATATTTTCCCCGTGGGCATTTGACGCAGTTCCGCCATGACATCGGGGGTTGCATCCGCGACAAATATCGGATTTATTGCCGCCCAACCGCCGAAAATCACATGTTCTTGGCGGTAAAGGTTTAATAACCTTTGTGCGATAACGCTGGCCTTTGCTAGCATGACGACCCCCTCCTGTGGTTGTTTATTCCATCACAATCATTATTACCTTGTGCATGGTTTTGCCGATAATTTTTTCATCCGGTGATGAAACCTGGCCGTAAAGTTTGCCCTTGGCATCGGATTTTACCATGACGATTTGTGCATTTGCGACCGCATCCGCATCCAATGCGTCAAAATCGGTGTCAATGCATACCGCCATGTCACCGGCCGCCGGCGCGGTCAACGCATCTGCAAAAACATATGATGATTCGGGGATAAATCCGCCCAGTCTTTTTGAATTCGGAACGACGGCGTAAATTCCCTTGCGGCCCTCCAATGCGATGGGGGCGACAATCATTGTTGCGTCCGATTTCTTGAATGCGATTGCCTTGCCCTCCGGGGTGCCGAATACCGGAACCAGTTTTTTGCGCGCGCTGTCATACAGTTTTGCGCCGTACAGTCCACCGTGCATATCCAGCCCGGACATCGGATTGCCCGGAACCAATACTGATTTGACACGTTCTTTGACCTTGCTGATTTGTTTGTTTAATTCGCCGGATTTATACAGGTTCGCGACTTTATCAAACATTGTTTCAACATTCATGGCAAATGATTTCGCCAATGGTTCAATTTCGTTTTCATAGACTTCGCGTTGACCAACCTCTATCTTGTGATAAACGGATAGGGTCATGCCGGCATCACGGGCGGCCTGGGCAATGGTTTTGCCGGCCTGTTGGCGGATTTTGCGCAAGCCGCTGCCGAATATTTTAAGACCGCTGTCTTCGTTGTCGGTCAGTCTGCGCTTGATTTCATTTTGCCACTGGTCGGCGACGTCATCGTTTTCCTTGATGAATATGTCGGACAGTTTGCAACCCAGAATATTGCAAATATTTAACAACTGCTTTTGATTAAGGCGGCGAACCCCCTTTTCAATTTTTGAAACAGCAGACAAAGACAAATTTGAACGCCGCGCCAGTTCGGTCATTTTCATGCCGCGTGACAGACGAATGTTTCTGATGTTATTTGGAAAAATTATTTCTTCTTGGGCCATTACAAACCTCCTTAATATCTTGACAAAATGTTAGTCAAAATTTAAGAGTGACGCAAGAAAATAATTACATGTCCATGTCGTCCGGAATTGCGGAGACATCGAAATTATCGATTTGGTCAATCGGTGCCTGGGGTGCGGCGGTGGCGGCGGCGTCAAACGGGTTTTGACCGCGTGCCTCCATCTCGTCCAGATTGTCGAATAGACTGTAGTTGCCGTAGAATGCGGTGCGTACGGTTTCCGGACGGCCGTGGCGGTTTTTACCGATGATAATGTCCGCGCGGTCACGGGCGCGTTCCAGACGCTTGTTATAACTTTCAATGATGTTCGCGTTTGCGTTGCCCGACAATCTTTGTGACGGGTCGCGGTTTTCCAGATAGTATTCTTCGCGGTATGTGAACATGACGATGTCGGCGTCCTGCTCAATAGATCCGGATTCACGCAAGTCCGCCAACTGTGGGCGTTTGTCATCACGGGATTCAACACTACGCGATAACTGGGACAGGGCGATTACAGGTACATCCAATTCCTTGGCCAGCATTTTAAGGCCGCGGGTGATTTCGGAGATTTCCTGAACGCGATTGTCATTGCGTTTGCCGCCGGGCGATGTCATAAGTTGCAGGTAGTCAATCACAATCAATGCGATACCACCACATTTGCGGGCCAGGCGACGCGCCCGCGTGCGAATCATCGGCACAGACATTCCGGGCGTGTCGTCAATATACAACGGCACATTTCCGATTGCCGCGGAATACTGGGACATTTTTAACATGTCTTCGTCGGTCAGGTTCCCTTCGCGCATTGCGGATGCGGGAATCTTGGATTGGGACGACAAAACACGCGCGGCCAACTGCGATGACGACATTTCAAGACTGAAAAATGCGACGGCCCCCTTGTATTGCGGGTTTGCGCGGCCGTACGATATTGCAGACGCCGCATTGAATGCAATGTTCATCGCCAATGTTGTTTTACCCATGGCCGGTCGGCCCGCGATGATAATCAAATCGGAATGGTGCAGACCGCTGATTGATTTATCCAATGCCGTCAGGCCCGTTGTCAGACCTGATAATTGGCCGTCTGCCTTGTAGGCGATTTCCGCCTCTTGCAGGGCGGATTGCAACGCGGTTGCGATTGACGATATTTCGCGTTCAGATGCGCCGGCGGTGGCCATTTCGAACAATTTTTGTTCCGCCATTTCAATTTGGCGCGAAACCGGATTATCCAGGTCTTCGATGAACGCATTGTCGGTTATTGATTGCCCCAGGTTTATCAAATCGCGTCGCAGGGCGTTTTCATAGACTATGCGGCCGTATTGTTCCACATTGACAACGGTTGCGCCCGCCCCGGACAGTTCGGCCAGGTAATCAACCCCGCCGACCGATTCCAGCACGCCCTGTTGTTCCAGGTAGTTTTTTGCGGTGATTATATCAAATGGTATGCCCGCCGAAAATTGCCGTTCGGCCAGTTTGTAAATTTCCTGGTGCGCGGGGTGCGAGAAATGTTCCGCCTTTAGAAATTCCGACACGCGTTCCAGTGCGCGGTTGTTCATCAGCACGGCGGCCAGAACTGCCTGTTCCGCTTCCAGATTGGTGGGCAAATTTTTTGGAGTAAAGTCCATGCCAAATATAGTATATGAAAATTTTGCTTTTTCAACGCCTTTTTTGCAAGGCTACCAGAAATTAAAAATTCCAATAGTGGACGCGGCCGGAAACCCGGCGTGGCCGGAAAAATTCCCGCCGCCTGCAATCGCACAATTGCGAGAGGTTGTGGGCCCGCGTCACTTTGCCGCGCAAATGATGCTGGAATACATTGCCCCTGACAGGGCGCGTCTGGATCCGGATGCGTTGGACATATATGATGCGGAGTTTGATTTGCGCACCGCAAAGATAGGCGATGCATTAATGACCGGGGCCGCAATTTACTGGGACCCGTCGTCGGGGCGTAAAAAATCCGACGGCAGTGTCTGCGTTATGATATATCGTGATGATAAAAACCGGCATATATATATTCATGATGTGCTGTACCTGGTTGTCGGGGACGAAGAATTGCACCCGTTGGCGCGGCAATGCGAAATGGTTTTGGAATTTATGGCGCACCACCATATGCGCCGGATAACGATTGAAACAAACGGAATCGGAAATGCGTTGCCGGAAATAATGCGTGACGCGGCAATGCGACGCGGCGTGTCTGTTGTTGTGAATAAAATTGCAAATCACGCAAACAAGGCGGACAGAATCTTGAATGCAATTGAACCGGTTTTGACAACGGGGCGGCTGCATGCGCACCGCCGCGTCACGCAAACCCCCTTGATTGCCGAGATGATTGGCTGGATGCCGGTTGGGGCAACCACGCATGACGACGGTCTGGATGCGGTGGCGGGCGCGATATGCGCCGAATTTACCGCGGTGCATGCGTGCGGATTTATATCGCGCCCGATACAGGCGAACACCAAGTTTAAACTATGATGAATATTTGCAGTCGCCGCCGGTAATCGTATAAGTGCCGCCGGCGTCTGTATCGGTGGTGCCATTTGGTATATAGCAATCAGTGATTGCGGTTGCGCCCGCTTTTGATGTGGCGTTTGCGTTGCCGGTTGCGCTAACGCAACTGGTGCACCCGAGCAGCGAATTGTTCGGTGTGCCATAATATCCCTCTGCGCAAGAGTAAGTATATGTAGTTTCGCAGTTGCAATCTATTGTTTGGCCTTCTGTTGTCGGACATGCGTCATATACCAGTTCTTTTCGCGTTTTAGTTATGACACCGTTTGTGGTTGATGTGGTTGTTCCAGAAGAACATGTGCTGCAAATACTGTCACAGTGGGCGGTGCGTGTCGGGTTTGTTATGCAAAAGAACATTTTACATCTATCCACAACCGCTAGCGCAAATCCGGCACTTGGCATAAAAAATATTATGCTAATAAATAACAGTTTTTTCATTTTCAAACTCCTGGTTTTAGTCAAACTAAAACCGTCATTTTTTGACGGTCAGGAGGTTGGAAACAACTAATCAGTAATTGTGTTGCGTATTTTTAATATTCCGCAACCCTCCTGACCCGGTGCCAGGAGTATTTTTTCATCGCAATAACAAAATTGACGCATTGCGTTATGTTGTGTTTGCGACGCTGATTATCGGGTTTCCAAACCCCATCACCGGAATTCCCGGCGACATGGGAATCATAATACAAACAACATTTCTTTGCAAAGAAAAAAGGAGAATATATGACAAATGACATAAAACATCTGCAACAGATGTATCGACGCGCGCTGGATGCACGTGCGCCATGGCTTGCCCGCTGGGACAGTGCGCGAAAGTACACAATGCCGACGGCCGACGATGATGTGGCGATGCTGTTTGACGCAACCGCAAGCGACGCCGCCGACAATCTGGCGGCATCAATGTATTCGTTGCTGACACCGCCGGAATCTATGTGGATATCGCTGATGCCGGAAAGTGATGCGTCACCCGATGCCGCCCAGGCAACGGACGCGTTGCGGGCGAATTTGAATGATTCCAATTTTTATACGACTGTTCATCAGTGTTATATGGATTTAGTTGTGTTGGGTACGGCGTGCCTGTTTATGGCAGAAAACCCGATTGGCGCGGCGTCCGCGTTCACCTTTACCGCAATTCCGATGACGGATATTGCGATATTAAAGGATGCCGTGTTCCATACGGCGACAATGCCGGCCGCGGATGTCATGGAAAAATACCCCGAATGGACACCACCGGCAAGCCTGCGCGATGCGATAAAAAAAGACCCGCAGATTCCGCTTAATTTGGTCCAAGCCCTGATCGGCCAGGATTTTACCGCATGGTTGGATGTCGGCGGCGATATTGAAAACAATATTGTTGCGCACGGGCGGTTTGAAACAAATCCGTATTTGATATTCCGTTGGTCGGTCGCCAGTGGCGAAATGTATGGCCGCGGGCCGGTGTTGCGTGCATTGCCGGATATCAAGACCGCAAACAAGGTAGTGGAACTAGTTCTGAAAAATGCGACAATCGCCGTTTCCGGCATATGGCAGGCCGACGATGACGGTGTAATCAACCTGGCTAATATAAATTTGACACCGGGCGCAATTATACCCAAGGCGGTCGGGTCATCGGGACTGACGCCATTGGCGTCGGGGGCGGACTTTGATGTGTCGCAACTGATATTAAAAGATTTGCGCGAACGTATTCGGCATGCATTATTGGCGGACAGATTGGGCTTGCTGTCGGAAAAAGAAATGACCGCGACGGAAATTCTGGCGCGAAACGCCGATATGGTTCGGATATTGGGGGCGACATACGGGCGGTTGCTGCATGAATTTATTCGACCGTTGGTGGATCGCGGCCTGCAGATATTGTCGCGCCGTGGCGAAATTGAAAAAATTGTTCTGCACAGTGATGCTGAATTGAAATACGTCGCGCCGATTGTTCGAATGGCCGCGGCCGAGCAACAAGTATTGTAAACAGGAGGAAACTAAATGCGGGATATAGAACAAAATTTTGCCCGGGCCTTTGCGACGGCGGCGGGCGCGGCGGTTATGCAGCATTTGCGCCGCATAACAATTGAACGTGTTCTGGGGCCGGGTGCGTCGGATGCGGAATTGCGCGGCCTGGAAGCGCAACGCGCCCTGGTTCACCAAATTGAGCATTTAATAGAGAGGGGCAAGTAATTTTTTCGCGCCGCCGGTTATATACGTATCGGCGGCGCGTTTTGCAGAACATAATGTCAAATGAACAAAATTTTATGGGCGTGGTTGATTTCCTGCGCGACAGTTGGTTTTTGATTGCCTTTGTTGCGGGGCTGATTTACTGGGTCGCGCGCCAGGATTCGTCACTGGCGGAACTGGAACGCGCCGACAACCGTATAGCCGCACTGGAAACGCGGACGACGATACTGGAAACCGGCATCGGCCAGTTGCAGTCGAAAATCGACGGAATAAAAGAAGATGTCACGCTTATCAAGACGGCGGTCATGAAATAGGCCGCCGCAATTTTTTATGCAGTTTCAAACAATCGGAAAACTGGGCAAAAGGAAGGAGAAAAATGTCCAGAGCGATTCAGATTCGTCGTGGCAACGCTGACGAACACAAAGAATTCACCGGCCTAGAAGGCGAGGTGACCTATGATACAACCGGCAAGACGCTGCGGGTACACGACGGTGCGACGCCGGGCGGCATTGCATTGGCGCGTGCGGATGCATTGCCAGCCGGGGGCGGCACATTGCCGGCCGATATAGATTATGTGGTTGAATGGCAAACGCCCACGTCGGATAATGAATACACATGGTACCGGAAATATAAATCCGGCTGGGTGGAACAAGGTGGACGCACCAGCGCCCAGACGATAACAATGCCGATTGAAATGTCGGATGCAAATTACCATGTGTTTTTATGCGGCGAATGTCAAACGGCAAACAATAATATAAACCTGTTTGCATTTCGCAACAGAACATCAACCGCCTTTACCGTGCAGGGCAATATTTTGAACGCTTCATGCCAATCCAGCAATGCCAATGGCAGTGTAAAGTATTGGCGTGTTTGCGGACTTGCCGCATGAATATTAAGTACCCTGCGTTTGCAGGGTCTTTATATTTTCCGCGTACGAATATGTCGCCACAGACGCCCAAGGCTGCTTTCATTAGTTTTTTTTGAATATTTTGATTTATGGGCAGTGCCGTTGCAAACCACCATTTCACAATAATCAAATAAGAACCTGTTAGTGTTGTTTTCGATAATGTGTTTTACGGGCTTTTTTGATTTCAATCGTTTTAAGATGTTGTTGATTTTGGCGGATAAACTATAGCGTTCTTTTGCAATGACTTTTAATTGTTGCGATAATTTATGAGCCATTTCGTAATTGTTTATTATTTCATCAACAATTTGTGCCGCACTTTTTTTGGTGCGATGACTGCGACCTGAAAAATTATGCAATTCTTCTTCGTCAATATTTTGTGGCGTTATGTATCCGCTACCGCCAAATACGTCATAGTTATATACCGGTATTCCCATTGCCAGTGAATATTGAACTGTTTTACCAATTGTGATGATTACATCGTGTTTGGCCAATACTTCCGGTGTTATGTTTACGGGGCGCCCACCTTTGCAGTCGCCATATATAACGACATTAAATCCGCGCCGTTTTAATTTTTTGACCGAATCCAATATTTCGCGTGGCGGATGATTTGTGACAATTGCGATACTGCGTAATATAGCGTGTGACGAGTAATTGTATTCAAAAAATTCATCGGGTGCCATGTTTGGCAATACTTCTATCTTATCGGCGGGAACTCCGTATTTTGTTATGTACAACTGCTTTTGCTGGCGGCCCAATGTTATGCACATATCAACATTCTCATGAAACGATAGCAACCGTTCCAGCAATAAAAATTGACTTATGGAAGAATTTACCAAACGTCGATATTTTATGTCTTTTCTGATAAGATATGGCATAATAGGCCAATGATGAGCCCATACCAAATCAAAGTTTATATCTGTTGGAAAATTTTTAATGTTGTATAGTCGGACATTGTATTGTGCAAAAAAATCGACCATCTCATCTGTTGTGACAACGCCACATAGATATACTGTATACCCCAAAGAATGCAAATGGTTCCCCAATTCAGCTGAATATTTGACCCCGCCGTGGAAACCGTCTGCAAACCATAATGTTATAAGTACATTTTTATTCATTTATGTCCCAATACTTTTATCTTGTGTATAATACTCGCCAAAGGCAGATGGTGCTGCTTCGGAAAATCCAACGCCTGTTTTTATAATTTTGGCAGGTTGGCCAGCGATAATTACGTATGGAATATTAAAATCTTTGGTTACAACACTGTGGGCGCCAACGATTATATTGTCACACAGTTTGGCATTTTTGGTTAATAGACATCCTTGACCAATCCAGCAGTGATTGCCGATAACTACATGATTGGTGCAATGGTTCAGTACACGATTGGATTTAATGTCATAAATTGTATGGCCATCTGAAACACGTATGTCTGCATTGGCCAGCATGCAGTCGTTACCTATGGTCAGGTTTGTTCCTGATTCCGCAAATACAATAAGAACACCGGTCGCCGTTGTTCTGTCGCCCCAGGTGCATCTGCAATTGTCGGCGTTTCTGATTATGATTGTAAAGTTCCCTATATACGAATTGCCGATAAATATTTCATTACCATCGCCGGATATATCTATATGGCATTTTATTTCAAATCCTGCGTGTTCGTGTATATGTATCTTATTGTTTTTTCCTTTTATGTTTATATCCAAATGTCTGATACGTGTGTTACACACTGCATTGCCACGAAAAATTTGATTACTTTTGTCGAATGAATATGTTTTACGACGACGCAACATTTTCTTTAATAGTTTTTTCATCTTTTATCCTTGTATCTTAAAAAACGAATAGGAATAATTTTGAATATCCACAGACGATATTCACTGCCGTCATCGCGGCATTCCATCATTAGCATTGTTATTTTGTTAAATAATTTTATTTTCCATAATTGCTTAAATTGTGATTTTTGCAAATCCAAACGGTTGATGCTTTCTATCATTGGACTGAATATCCCAACCGAACTGTATTTTTTCAACGTTTTATATTTTACGTTATTAAGCGCCAGTTTTTTTACAAATGGCAACCCCAAAATATACCCGTCATATATTTTTAAGCCGCTGACCTTTTCTTCAAAGCGTCCCAATTTTATCCCGTGCGAGACCAATAACTGACTAAGTCCCACTTCATATTTCCATACAATTTGCGCCTTTGTTTCTTGGCGCGTTATTTGATTCATAAATTCTGTGAACCATTGCGCGTTGCAAATTGGCGCCACGATTCCCACAAACCAAGACTGCACATGATCCGGATATTTGGATATTTCATCTTTTGCGCTATGCAATCCGATCATGCCGAATGCGTTGCCCGCGTTTTTTTGTTCCATTTTTTCAAGAACCGGCCCCAAATCAAACATTGGGCCAAATACGGAATCGTTTACAAAATATACCCAATCGTATTTATCCAGAATTTTATTTTCGCGCGCCCATTGATAACCGCGTTTGTATGAGCCGAAGTCATATTCACCATGGCGCAGCGCCGTTGCGTGCAGCATGTTCGGGATGTTTTGCACTTTATATAGTTCGGTATCCGACAGTTCGTTATCCATTGTGAACACAATGTCACCCAGATTTGACAATGATTGCAAATAATACATCAGCGCATCATCAACAATATTATCCTTGTCATAAGATGCGAATATAAACAGTCTTTTTTTATCAGTTTGCATGATTTGTCCCTTTTAATTCCACTTAATCTTGAATATCGGAATGCATTCAAACAGTTGAACCCAGTTGTTTTTCACTTTTATCAAAGGTATTTTCCCAAATAGACGCAGCCGAAACGTCGTCGTGCCGTTTTTATCCAGATGCATGTGCGCTATGCGATATACCGGAAACTGGTTGCATATTTCTAATGATATTGTTTTCCACTGACGGGTCATTAAATCGCATCTGGTGACACTGGTTCGCGCGTCATGATTACGGTAACGAACAACTATGTCCTGTATGTTGTAAAAATGCGTAACGCCCATTAAACGCGCCCATAACTTGTAATCTTCGGACGGGGAATAGTATTCTTCGTATTTTATATTGTTATTGACCAAAACCGATTTGCGTATCATTGACGCGCTGTGCGCAACACAGCAGTCGTATGACATCATTATTTTTATATCCAAATCGTGTTCAGGATTTTTCCAGATTGATTGGGTCGTATCCCCGTCAAAATATTCCATAAAGCCGGAAACCACACCGACATCGGGGTTGGCATCCAGGTATGCGGCCTCTTTTTCCAGGCGGGTCGGCATTGATATGTCGTCATGATCAAATATCGCCAGGTATTGCCCACGCGCCAATTCCAGCAGCCTGTTGCGTGACGCGCTGATGCCCATATTGCGTTCATTCTTGATATACTTGATGCGTTTGTCGTCATATGATGCGACAATCTTGTCCAATTCCGTGTTATCTGGGCTGTCGTTCAGTATCAGAAACTCAAAATCCGTAAAGGTCTGGTTCAATATGGATTCAATACATTCGCGCAGATGTTCCGGATTTGTGTTATATATTGGCGTCAGTACCGATACCTTGGGCGGTCGCATTGTGGTTTGTCCTTATACTTTTGGACGGATGTTCAAACAATCAGAAAACGGTTTTCCTAATTTCGCATGCTTTGGATATGACATGCGCATCCGTCCGGTGTTAATTTTGTGCGGATTTCGTTACGGGAAAAAAAGAAACCGTCAAACATTATTTGACAGTCGGGAATTTAGCAACTTTGGGGCAAGGTGTACCATTGCCATACGCATAAAATATATGCGCTTAACAACAACCCGACAAAGATGTCGGGGCATGCGGTAAATTTTTACCGCCATGCGATTAACGATGCTTTTACATCGATTTTTTTTAGAGTTTCTAAGTCCCGAATTTCAAATTTCCGTTTGAAATCCGATTTGGATTATAGGTAAAGCATATTGAATAGTAAAGGAAAAAATTGTATTAAAACAAATGAAACGCCCCGTTTGGGGCGTTAGGTTATTTTTCCTTTGTTTGTGCAGCGATTTGTGTAACCATTTTTTTATATTTATTGACGCCGCGACTGCCCAGGCCGGATTTTACATTTTCGACCCCTTGGATTAGTTTTTGCAGTTTTTCCTGTGTTTTGGTTGCCGTATTTTCCGCCTTGTTTGTCTTAAGCTGTTCTTTTTCCAATGCCTGTTTCAGCATAAAATTTTCACCACGTTGTTCGTTTAGAGCTTTTGTCAAATTCTTGTTGTCAATTTCATAATTGTTCTTTTCTTTTGTCTTTAATTCCACACTTTTTTCTAATCCCTTAATTTTATCTTCTAGCTCAAGTTTCAAGCTTTTTTGGTTTTTGAGTTCTGTTTCCAGGTTTCTTATTTTTTCCCTGGCATCTACTATGTCATGCTCTAATGACCCCCTATAAGGTATATAATTGGTATTAGAGGCATTAAACACTGCATTATATGTTTTTTTCATCTCATTTAATAATTCTGGTTTATTAAAATTTTCTTCAAGAGTATTTAATGCCCACTTAAGGTCATTCATAAGTTGGCTTGTTGTATCCCAACTTATTTCCTGTTTGGTATAGTTTGAATATGCATCAAGTTTTTGATTAAAGTAATCGGAAATCATCCGTATAACCTGATCCTTTGTGGGATAGGTCAGCCCGTTTTCCGATTGCATACCTAGCGATATTTCATTGTTGACTAGAAAATTTACTAATCTGCGCGTAGCGTCCGCGCCTTGCATTATAGTTACATAATTATTGGCCAATGTTACTAACAAATAATATTTTGTTTCATTAGGCAATTGTCTGTATGCTAAAAAAGTGAATACTTTTATAAGTAAAGCCTTAGAGTCTATAACTTTTTCCAATAATGAAATATGGCTCAGGCTTTTAATATCACCGGCAAATATTTTTCCAATAAAGTCGGCATTTTGTAAAAATTTTTTTGCTTCATCCGAGTCATCTTCACGTGCCCGTTCAATCATGTTAATAAGATTGTTTGTTTCATTGTTATAATAAGTTTTAGGATCAATGCCATTAGGCGCATTAAAACCATTTTCTTTAATATTTTTGAATCCGGAAAAATTTGTGTCTTTATTCAATTCATTTGAGGCCAATGTATCGATAATGCCTTTCATATTAAGATAATTTTCCATAGTTATTCTCCTGTTTTTATTTTTTATAAAAACGACCGTTTAAATTGTGCAAATAAAATCAGGAGAACCATGCGTGGTTTGGCTTGTAAAAAATACCACCGAAAAAACGGTGGTTTTAATTGTGCTTTTATTATAGTACAAAAATCCTTGTTTTTCAAGTTTTTTATGATTGTGGTCGGATTGTGTATTGGGACGCATCTCATCACGGTGCCACACACCCATTAAAAAATCCGCCAAACGGCGGCTTTCTTAATGGGGCGGGTGACCGGATTGTAATTCCCATCGCTTCGCGATGGGCCCCTTTCGGCTCGTAAGGCTTGAACTGCGCAATGCTTGTTCTCGCCAACTTCGCACACGAACCGGCCGGTTCGAACCCAATACACATCGCGATTAAAATAAAAACACCACCTTGCGGTGGTCTTTTCATTTTAATGGGGCGGGTGACCGGATTCGAACCGGCGACAACCGGTACCACAAACCGGTGCTCTAACCAACTGAGCTACACCCGCCATACTGCATTCTTGGTGGAGCTGATCGGACTCGAACCGACGACCCCTTGCATGCCATGCAAGTGCTCTACCAACTGAGCTACAACCCCATGCGGAATTGTATTCTATATTTCTTCTTGCCAAATGTCAAATCAATTTGCTAATCTTTTTTTAAATTAAGGAGACCAATATGGATTATCAAGCCTTAAAGGCCGAAGTCGAACAAAAAACACTGCAAACAATTGAAGTTTTGAAAAATGAATTCGCCGGGTTACGCACGGGACGTGCGTCCGTGCATTTGCTGGACGGGGTGCGCGTGCCGGTTTATGGCGCGGATATGCCCCTGAACCAGGTGGCGACGGTTTCCGCACCCGACAACCAGACATTGTCTGTGACGGTATGGGACGCATCCAACGCCGCCGCCGTGGAAAAGGCAATCCGTGATTCGGGGCTGGGCTTGAATCCGATGACGGCCGGCGGTGTTATTCGTTTGAATCTGCCGCCGCTTACCGAAGAACGCCGCAAGGAATTGGTCAAGGTATCGGGCAAATACGCCGAAGAAGCCAAGATTTCCATGCGCAATATTCGCCAGGATGCAATGGGCAAAATCAAGCGCGCCGTCACGGACAAGGAAATTTCCGAAGATGATCAGCGCAAATTTGAAGACGACATTCAAAAGGTCTTTGATGCGCGTGCGGCGGAAGTTGACGCATTGGCAAAGCAAAAAGAAAACGACATTATGTCCGTTTAATCATGCAACCCGGGATACGAAATGTTTAAGTTTCTAAAGAAAAAGACCGCCACATCTGCGGCGCCGAAAATTCCGCAGCATGTTGCATTTATTTGCGACGGGAACCGTCGGTGGGCGGAAAACCGCGGGTTGCCGCCGTTGCTGGGGCACAAGGCCGGAATCGCCAATTTTGAAAATCTGGTTGATTGGTTTATATCGCGTGGCGTGTCAACCATCACATTTTGGATTTTTTCAACGGAAAATTGGAACCGTTCCAAGGAAGAGGTTGATTATCTTATGGGGCTGTTCTATAGCGAACTGAAAAAGAACATGAAGCATGCGGTCGAAAAAAATCTGCGGTATCGTGTTATAGGGTCGCGTGCGCGCCTGCCTAAAAAGTTGGCGGATTTGTGTGACAAGCTGGAGGAAGCATCCGCCGAAAATACAGGTGGCACGGTCGTATTCGCGTTGAATTACGGCGGGCGCGATGAAATTGTCAATGCTGTAAATGCCGCAATCGCCGCGGGAAAACCGGTTGATCGTGATACATTTGAAACCTTTATGGATACGGGTGATTTGTTGCCTGTGGATTTGATGGTCCGTACCAGTAATGAATTTCGCCTGTCCAATTTCATGTTGTGGAAACTGGCGTATGCGGAATTGCTGTTTGTGCCGGAACATTGGCCCGATTTTGTAAAGAGTGAAAAGTTGTGGCAATTCACGCTGGACGAATTTTCAAAACGCAATCGGCGCTTTGGCGGCGGTAAAAAGGCGAATTACGCCGGAAAGAAAAAATAGGGTGGTGCGACATGTCAAATACAACACAGAGAATTATCGCAGGCGCCGTTATGGTGCTGATTGCGGGGGCGGCCGCGGTTTTGCAATATTTTGGTTTTCCGGCCGTGCGCGTGTTAGCGGTGCTGATTGCGCTGGGCATGATTGCTGAAATGCTGTGGTGTTTGTATCGCACGCCGCGTGATGTGCGCAGGCGGCATAAAAACATGTTGGTGTTTGGCGGGTTTGTCGCATGGCTGTTTGTTGTGCTGGCGGCTGCGTATTTTATCGGTGCGCGGCCATGGATTATATTATTGCTGCTGCTGATTATCGGGGCGGCGGACATCGGGGCGTGGGCCTTTGGAAAATTGATTGGCGGGGATAAAATGTGGGAACGGTTGTCCGCGGGCAAAACATGGTCGGGCCAGATTGCGGGCATTATATGCGGAACAGTGGCCGCGGTTATGTACGGGCTGCTGGGGACGGATACATTTATGCCGCAATTGATGTGGATTGGAATCAGTGTTGCGCTGTTAAGTCAATATGGCGATTTAACTGCCAGCATGATAAAGCGCCGCATGGGGATTAAGGATTTTGGACGCCTGATTCCGGGCCATGGCGGTGTGCTGGACCGGTTTGACGGTTGGATTTACGTGTTGCCGATTATATGGTTGGTGACATTATAGGAGTATGGTATGGGCGAAAAACCACGCGTCACGCGTTGCGGAATGGGCATAATGGTCATGAATGCCGACAACCAGGTTCTAATGGGCTTGCGCAACAGTGATGAAAAATTAGCGGACAGCGATTTGCACGGCGAGGGCACATGGACCATGCCGGGTGGCAAGTTTGAGTTTGGCGAGGGGTTGTTTGACGGTGCCGCCCGCGAATTGCGTGAAGAAACGGGTTTGGAACTTAAAACGGCGCAATTGATTTCGGTCACAAACGAAGTGTCGGACACAGCGCACTTTGTGACGCTGGGATTTTTGGCGACCAGTTTTGATGGCGAACCGCGTACAATGGAACCGGACGAAATCGTGTGCTGGAAATGGTTTGATTTGAACGCGTTGCCAAAAAACATTTATGCGCCAACGCGCAAATTGATTGAAAATTACACGGCACATCGCCTGACTGGTGATTTGTGACGTTTTTAACAAAAGGAAAGGGGACACATGCATATCATTTTAACCATTATCGCACTGCTGGTGGTGTTAGGCGTTGTGGTGTTTGTTCATGAATTGGGGCACTTTATGGCGGCGCGTTGGGCCGGTGTGCGTGTAAACACCTTTTCCATTGGGTTTGGGCCCGCGCTAATCAAATGGCACGACCGCCGTGGCACACAGTGGCAGGTGGCGGCATTGCCGCTGGGGGGATATGTCTCAATCTATGGCCAGGAAGACATGTTCGACCGCAAGAAATATGACGAATTGCCCGCGGCCAAGAAAAAGGGGCATTTCCTGTCGGTGCCGGCGTGGAAGCAATTTATAATTTTCATTGCCGGTGTCACAATGAACTTTCTGTTGGCGTGGGGGATTTATTCGGCGCTGTTTATGTTTCAACCAAAGAATGTCCAATTGCCGGTCGTGGGCCAGGTTATTCAGGAATCCGTCGCATTCAAGGCGGGCGTAAAACCCGGTGATACAATCGTCCGTATTGACGAGGCGAAGATTACAAACTGGGGCGAACTGATTATTGCCAAAGAAGTGGCGTCAAACCGAAACGCAAATGTTTTGATTGTGCGCGGTGAAAAATTGGTTCAGGTAAAACTGGCCCCCGCAGAACGTTGGGGATTGATTGCGGACGGCAGCAAAACCGAATTTCGAAAAAAGGGATTTTTTGGCGCGTTATATTCCGGTGCGCGTGAAACGTACAAGCGTTCAAAAACATTGTTGGTTGTGCTAAAGCAAATCGTGACGGGCGAACGGTCGTCAAAGCAACTGGGGTCCTTTATCACAATCGCAGAAGAATCGGGCAAGGCCATGGCGATGGGATTGTTTGCCTTTTTATCAATAATTGCATTGATATCTGTTAACTTGGGTGTTATAAATCTGTTGCCGTTGCCGGTTTTGGACGGCGGATATCTGCTGATATTGATAATAGAGGGGGTGACGCGTCGCAAACTGGGCGGGCGCGGAATGGAAATTGTGTTTGCGTGCGGATGGTTGCTGATTGGGGCGTTGTTCGTCTTGACCATGTGGAATGATTTGGCGCGCGTATTTGGATTGAACTGATATGAAAAAAGAATCTGGGTTATTATTTGTTGCATGTTCAATTATGGTGTTTGCGTCGGCGCACGGCGCAACGGTTTCCAAAATTGATGTCGCCGGCAACAGTCGTATGGATGCGGAATCAATCCGTATTTTATCGGATGTAAAGGTCGGTGAAAATGTTGGCGCCGAACGCACCAATCAAATTGCCAAGAAATTACAGGAAAGCGGATATTTTTCAAAAATCAATGTATATATGTCCGGAAATGTCCTGAAAATAGATGTGGCGGAGGCGCCAATTGTCGGCATGGTGACGGTCGAAGGCAATGACAAGGTTTCGACCGATGATTTGAAAAAGGAAATCCGGCTAAAGGAACGCGCGTCTTATGATGAATCCGTAATTGGTTCCGATGTGCAGCGCATGCTGGTAATTTATCAGCGCAAGGGGTATTTTGGCACGCGCATCAACCCAAAGAAAATAAACCAGGGTGACAATCGCGTTAATGTTGTATATGAAATCACCGAAGGACACCCGACATACATCACCGATATTGATTTCGAAGGCAACAAGAAATTTAGTGACAAGACTTTGCGGGGTGCCATACTGTCGCGCGAACATGCCTGGTGGCGTTTTATGACGCAGTTTGATGTGTTTGACGAAGACCGAATCCAATATGATCAGCAAATGCTGCGTCAATTTTATCTGCGCAATGGCCATGTCGATTTTCAGGTTAAAAATGCAAATGGGGTCTTTACGCCCGACCGCCAGTATTATTCGGTCACCTTTACCGTGGACGAGGGGCCGGTTTATAAAATCGGCGCGCTTTCCATTGATAATCCGTTCCCGGATGTGCCGGATGAAAAACTGATGGAAATGATAAAAATGAAGACCGGCGATGTCTACAACATCGACAAGGTCGAAGAGACGATTTCCGCAATGCGCGGCATGGTCGGTGATCACGGCTATGCGTTTATCAATGTTGAACCGGATGCGAAAAAGAACGATGACACGCGTACGATTGACTTGAAATTCAAAATTCAAAAAACGAACCGCATTTATATAAATTCAATAAATATTTTGGGAAATGTCCGCACATTTGACAGTGTTATTGAACAATTGACACCAATGCGGCCCGGTGACCCGTTTTCCCTGCAGACGATTGAAGAAACGCGCCAGAACTTGATGCGGACGCGATATTTCAAGGATGTTCAGATTGTTCCGACGCGTATCGCGGATGCGAATATGATGAACCTGGACATCAAGGTTGAAGAACAGCCGACCGGTGAATTGTCCGGTGGTTTTGGTTGGTCAAACATAAACGGTTTTATGGTTGATGCCGGTATAACGGAAAGCAATTTTATGGGCCGTGGCCAGGTTGTGCAACTGCGCGGTTCAATTGCACAATATCAAAAGCAGGCATTGTTTAGTTTTACAGAACCATACTTGTTCGGGCGCCCGTTGTCGGCCGGATTTGATGTGTCGTATACAATGTACGACTATTCGTCGCTGGGCAGTTTTGGCTATGACCGCGATTCATTGACGATTGCCGGGCGCATGGGGTGGCGCCTGACGGACCATTGGACGCAGAGTGTGCGTCTGTCGGCGGCGTTTGACCAGAATTATGATTTGCAATTGGGGGGCGATTGGCATGCGGCGAATTTGTTTACGCTTGGCACCAGTTTCCGCTATTACAATCTGGATACAAATTTTCAGCAGAACACGCATACCGGCATAGTAAGTAATTTGGGTATATCGTACACCGGTTTTGGCGGCACCGAAAGTTATATGCGTTACACTGCGGACATTATCGGAATGGTTAAATTCTGGGATGACCGTTGGCAGTTGCGTTCGTCGCTGGATTTCGGGATGTTACATTCGGTCGGCGGCGAATACATATCGCGTGTGTATCGTTATTTCCTGGGTGGTGAAACACTGCGCGGATTTGATATTGCGGGCGTCGGATCGCGAAACTGGGCGTACCAGACGTATTCGCTGGGTGGATTGTGGAAACTTAACGGGTCAACACAGTTGAATTTCCCGATATTTATCCCGGACGAATATCAGATAAAGGGCTTTATCTTTGCGGATTACGGTATTTTGGGCAAGCCCCCACGCGAAGAAAAAACGTTTTGCCATCCGTATTATGGGTGTCGTGACAATTACATAGACCAGGATATACGAACCAGTGTTGGTGTCGGAATTTATTGGAACACACCAATGGGGCCGATGAATTTTAGCTGGGGTTGGCCGTTGAAACTGAACGATTATGACCGGGAACAGCGATTCCTGTTGTCGTTTGAAACACAGTTTTAATAAAAAACGCGGAATTTCCGCGTTTTTTATAGCTCGTTTATATATGTGGCCCTTATACGATTCAAAATTATATCCACATTGTTTTGGTATTCGTCCAGTTTGTTTTCAAACGAATGGTTCGCCCCGTCTATGGATATTAAGTTTTTATTCGATACCTTTAATTCGTTGAATATTTGGACATTTTGTGCGTATTCGGCCATGTCGTCGGCCGTCCCCAGCACAAACGAGATATGCAGGTTGACCACAAATTTGGACATGCGTTTGGCTATGTCCGGCAGATTGCCGTCCAATTCGGCCCAGTCGCGCGGTAACGGAACCGCCAGATTTTGCAGTCGCGTCGGTATCTTGAATTCCATGTTTTCAATTTGCCGTATTTGCATTGACATGCGATTTAACGCCGATTGCCACATTTTGCCACTGGGGTCGCGCTGCATCAGTCGTTCCCGCGTTTTAATTACCCGGCTGGGCGGCAGGAAATACGGATTGTTCAGAACGAGTTCGTTGAAAAAGTTTTTTACGGGTTCGTTTGCGACAATCATATCCGATAATGCGCGACATGACAGTGAATGGGACCACGCAATGCGGTTTTTGTGATTTATCCCCGGCATTTCTTTGCAGAAATTCAATCCTTCTAATAGTGCGGATTTTTGCCGCGCCAGGTTCATTTTTGTCACATCTTTTTTGAAATCGTATGTCGCGGACAGGGCGGCGCCCTCTATCGCGACGACATCAAACCCGTTTTTTAATGCGACCCTCATCGGGATTTTCATGCATGGTTCAATCGGGCTGCCGCCATAACCGTGAATAAGGTACACTGTCCCGACGGACGGAGTGCCCATTTTGGTTTGTGACCAGTAAATGTTCGTCAGTGGAAGCCCGCGACGATCCATAATCTGATAAAAATTATCAAAATACGGTACGGATATATTGTCTTGCATTTTATGTGTATCTTTTTTTGTGTATTAAGGCGCATTCTAGTATAATTTTTTCGTGTGTCAATATTTTTGTACGGTTAATCCCTTTTGGGCTTGACCGCGCGGTTGCAATTTTTTTATAATTTGATTATAGATGTATAGGAAAGGGGAAAGCAGATATGAAAAAGATTATTTTGGGCGTATTTGTCGCATTGGCCTTGGCCGGGTGCGGCCAGGTTTATGACCGGGAACCGGTCGGTGTCGGATACGACAATAATGAATTAAAATTAAGTCCCTGTGCATGCATAATGGTGTACCAGGCGTAAGAACGGGTTTGTTTACATCCGTAATCGGGGGAATAATTGAATTACCCAGACGATTTTGAAACACCGGCGTTTCCCGCGGGCAGGCCGACGGCCATTGCCCGCGTGATGGCAATTGGCGCAATGGTTGCGTTTTTATTGATTGTGCTGGTGTGTGGCGTGTTGCTGTGGGCGTCGCGTTCCGGGCGTGTGCATCCGTTTCTGGTTTCTGTGAACAGTTATACCGGCCAATGGCAACTGGTGGGGCATGACCATGGGCAAAAGACACTGGCCGCGACCCGTGCCCTGCAGGAGGCCGCCATTGTCCACTTTGTTCAAAATTGGTTTTCAATATCCGGTAGTGCATCGGAAAACGAGGCTATGTGGTTGACCTGTGACCGGACTGCGGAATGTGGCGTGCGGCGCGATGCGCCGTATGGCGACAAATCATGCGCGATATATTGTGCAACCGGCGAAGATATATTTTCGCGATTTGTATATGATATTGTGCCGGACTATCAAATGCGGGCGGCAAATGGGGAAAAATGGGTTGTTGATGTTGATACAATTGATATTTCGCCATTTGGCAGTGTCGGTGAAAATGGCGGCACATGGCGCATAAATGTCAGTGTGCGTTCAAATGTTTCCGCGCCGCTAAATATTATTGCGTTCGCCAAGGTGGCGCGCAATATTAAATCTTATCCACAATATATGGGCTTTTATATTGCGGATTTTAATGCGTACAAGATAAACTGATGAAAAAACTGATGACGTTTTTTTTCGGGATTGTGTTGATTGGGCTGATGTTCGCGGCCATGTTTCTAACGGGTGCGATATATGACGCGGCGGAAAAGCAAACGGTCGAACCGTATTTTTTCCAGGTTAACAATCAATCCGCCATGCGGCCCGGCGCCCCGCAGGGATATGCGGAACTGGGGAATTCAACGATACGCGACATGCTGATAAAAAAGTATGTTGTGGAATATTTTTATGCAAACCCCGATACCGAGGATATTGCCCGCCGCGTTGCGGGTCAAACCGCATTGCGTCGGATGTCGTCGCGTACCGTGTTTGACAAGTGGACAGATACCGAGGCCGAAACAATTCAGGACATTGCCGAGAACAAGGGACTGCGAACGGTTCGTGTTTTTGATGAAATTTATAAACTGGATGACAACAGTGATTACTGGATTATTGAATATGAGCTAAAGACGTGGCGCGAACCAAATAATTTTGATGTTTTGCCGGAAATTACGCGGGGGCGTATTTTCCTGAATGTGATAGACGCGCCGGGTGTGCGGCGCGACATGGATGTCGGGCGTTATTTGGAATCCGGCGGGGACCCCGCGGCGGTTTTCCGTTTCAGGGTTGATGACGCAATCGTGCAATAGGGGGCGGCGAGAATGAAAAAAATAATGATGATTTTTTTGACGGCATTTCTTGCATTTCCCGTATATGCTGATGACGATCCGTTTGACTTTAATAATTTTGCCATTGTCGACAGTGGTGATGTTGATGTCACGTCGGCGGGCGTTATGATAAATGACGGTGCGGGCACTGCCGGGGTCGGTTCGTTTGATATTGCGGGCATCATGCTCGGGATGCCGTTCGAAGATGTTCAAACCCTGTTTTTCAAGGGCGGTGGTCTGTATTCGCCGCGCGAAAAAAACAGTATTGTTTACACGATACAAAAGGATTGGAAATACAATCTTGACTATGAATGTCGCCAGCAAAACATTTTTGTTCCGGCCGAATTGGAAAAATGCATAAACACCTTGGCGCGCAGTCGTGGTTTGCTGTATGCGTCGGAATTGCATCTGGTACGTAAAAGCACGGGTGAAACAATAACCGTGTATTTTACCAGCAATGCGACCGATAATCAGGTGTGGCGCGTTGTGTATAACAATGATGTCAATGAATTGGAAGGCGACGCTGAAAAATTTGAAAACCAGCGCCAGAAAAAGATACTGGCATTCTGGCAAAATGTATTGGATAAATACGGTGCGCCAAATTCGGGTTCGGACAAATGGGTTTCAACCAGTAATGCCTATGACCCGATGATGACGGCGTATTACGGTGCGCTTGATTTGACCGACAATGGCCGCCGCGCCACGGACGAGGCGAAAAATATCAACGCCGCCCGCGAGAATTTCAAGGCAAAACCGTATGCGTTCTGATTTTAATTCGTATAAAACGGGATTGCGTGCGGAATTTATTGCGCGTATGTTTCTGCGGCTTCATGGGTATAAAATTTTGTGCGGCCGGTATGTGACCGGGAAAAATACGAACCGTGCCGAAATAGATATAATTGCACGTCGCGCTAACACAATCGTTTTTATAGAGGTCAAAAGCCGCCCGACATTAGATGCCGGCTGGCGGGCCATTACCACGTCACAGGCGGCGCGTCTGCGGCGCGCGGCGGAAACATACCTGATGAAACAGCGGTGGTTGGGTGGCGCACGATTTGATGTAATCGTTGTTTGTGGGTGGCGGGTTTATTGGGCAAAAAATGTTATATAAATCTTGCCAATGTGAATGATTTCCTATATAATGCCCCTGTACTTTTTTAACGAAAAGGAGAAAAAATGAAAAAAGTAATGTTGGCTTTGTTTGCCGTTATGACTTTGGCCGCCTGCACAGGTTCTTATAAATCCGGTAACTGCGAATATGATTTCTTGCTGCACAAGGATATTTCTATCTCCAAAATTATCGGTAACGCGACCGGCGGTTGCAGATAATAAACAAATCCCGCATTGCGGGATTTTTATTTATGCAGGATGTCCCCGGATTTAATATATTCGGGGCTGTCTTTTTTTAGTGTCTTTTGCGCGCGACGCGCATATTTTTTTGCATTTTTATCATCGCCCAGCATTTTGTAATATTCCGCCCGTGCCCAGTCCGCACGACCATCATCAAATGCACGCGCCATAACCCAATAGGTTAACGGCGCCGGTGCCGACAATGTCGCGCGTCGGCATAAATCCAGGGCGCGCGCCCGGTCGCCCGGTTTGTCCCGTTCCGCCAGGACAAGCGCCGCGGCGGTTTGAATTTGTGGCGCGTCACCGGCCAGTTCCAGTGATTTGTCATATGCGTCAATGCTGTCGTCATAGTGGCCGAACTGATATTCAATATCCCCCAGCAGTTCGTAAAAATACGGATTGTCGGGCGCACGCGATATCAATGTTTTTGTCCCCATTCGTGCGGCGTCCAGATTCCCGCCGCGCATGTTTGCAATCGCGCGCGCGTACAGCGCCGGATTTGATTTATCGGAATTGGGGTAAAGGTTTTTTACCCGTTCGGGCGAATCCAGATAACCGATAAGTTTTGCGCGAACCAGTTCGTATTTTTCGCGTCGCGCCGCATCTGTTTTTTTGTCCGGTGTTTGAATGTTTTTTAATGACGCGATTTGCTCGCGGACATTTTTTAATCTCTCGTTTGTCAGGGGGTGGTTTATTCTGTTTGGATTTATCCGTGATTCGGCCGCGCCCGTTATTTCACGCATTTGTGAAAACACATCGATAAATCCGTTCGGGTTTTGTCCCGCACGAACCATTAAATCCAACCCCATGTTGTCCGCGATTCTTTCTTCGTCGCGCGAAAAGGATAGCATCGATTGCTGTGCAATGCCGCTGGAGCCCGCCAAGACTCCGGCCCCCAGCGACGGGTCGCCGCCCGCCACCATAAGGCCGATCCCCAGTGCCTGAATCAGCATGGTGCGTTTTAGTTCCGCATTCATTCGCGCGGACATTTGGGCCATGTGGCCGCCCAGCGTATGCCCCAGTTCATGCGCAACCACCGCCTGCAGCGCGTCGGGCGATTTTATTTTTTTTAGCAGGCCGGTGTACACATACACATCTTCGCCGCCCATTACAAACGCATTGAAATCGTCGTCGTTGATGATGTTGATTTTTAGGCGCGATTGCGGAATATCCGCCGCCCGCCCCAATGGCGCAATCAGTTCGCTGATAACGCGTTCCGTTTCCGTATCATTTATCAATGATGCGGCGCGTGCATTTGCGGCAAGTAATATCATTATAAAAAATGCAATAATTTTACGCATTGATTGTCGCCCCGCGGTCAAAAATATACATCAGGTCGCGCGTCCATTCGTCAATTGTGTCCATATCGCGCGCCGCACTTGTCGCCAGGCGGAACAAATCACGGTGTTCGCGATAATTTACAAAGTGATAATTTATCCAGCCGCTTTGCCTGGTGCCCAACAGTTCACCCGTGCCGCGCATCATCAAATCCTGTTCTGCGATGACGAATCCGTCGTCCGTTTCGCACAGGATTTCCAGGCGCTTTAACCCGTCTTCGCTGGCGTTGCGTCCAAAGACCAATATGCAGTACGATTGCAGATTGCCGCGCCCGACGCGTCCGCGCAACTGGTGCAGTGCCGCCAGACCAAATCGTTCCGCGTTTTCAATTACGATTATTGTTGCGCGCGGGACATCTATGCCAACCTCTATCACCGTGGTTGCAACCAATATTTGCATGCCTGAATTATCGTCGGCAAATTCCGCCATTATGCGGTCGCGCTGCTTTTTATCCATCTGGCCGTGAACCAAACCGGTCGTCGGGAAATATTTCTTTAATTCGTCATAGCGCGCCTGGGCGGCGGACATATCCGTGGTTTCCGTCCCTTCGACCAGCGGGCATACCCAGAATACCTTGGCGCCGTTGTCAACCTGCGCCTTTATCCGCACAATCAGTTCGGCCATACGCGCGGCCGACAATTTTGTCGTTTTAATCGGAATGCGGCCGGCGGGTTTTTCATTTATAATCGATATATCCATGTCGCCATATATCGTCATGGACAGTGTTCGCGGAATCGGTGTCGCTGACAGCGCCAGCATATCCGGATTCGCACCCTTGGCGCGCAGTGCCTCGCGCTGGGAAACGCCAAAGCGGTGTTGCTCGTCAATTATGACCAGACCCAAATCCTTGTACTCGACATCGGTGGAAAACAGGGCATGCGTTCCGATGACAACGCGTGTGCGCCCGGAACGCAATGATATCAGTTTTTCACGACGCGCCGCACCCTTGTCCCGGCCGGTCAAAATATCGCACACGATCCCGATTTTATCGCACATGGGTTTTAGTTTTGCAAAATGCTGCTGGGCCAATGTGTCCGTCGGCGCCAGAAATGCCGTTTGTTCGCCCGATTCTGCCATTTTTACCGCGGCGGCCATTGCAACGATTGTTTTGCCACTGCCAACATCACCCTGGACCAGGCGCATCATCGGAATATCGCCAGACATGTCGTCGAAAATTTCATTTAATGTCCGTGCCTGCGCCCCCGTCATTTCAAAGGGCAGGGCGGAATTGAATTTTTCCATCAAGTCGTATTTTTTCGTGCGCGGAATGCGGCGGTTTTTAGTGTTTTGACGATTGCGCCGACTGATTACAATCGCCGATTGCTGCGCCAGCAGTTCCCAATACGCCAATTTTACCATGTATTCCGATTGCGGTGCCAAATCCGCATCGGACGCGGCAAAATGCACATGTCGCAACGCGTCAAAAAATTCAATCAGGCGTGCGTCTTCGTCCGCGGATATTTTATCGGCCAGCGCCCCAAAAATTTGATCGCGCACGGACGCAAATGTTTTCTGGGTCAATCCTTCACCCGCGGGGTATATTACCTGGGCCGACGGAATACGGTCGGCGTTTTGCATTTCTTCGATAAATTCGGGGTGGTTGATTGTGGGGCGGGTTGATTTTTCAAGTTTCCCGCTGACCATGCGCCATTGACCGACGGGCAGTTTTTTTAACCAGTAATCCAGAAAATTTGCATTAAAGAACTGAACCGTGACGGCATTGCCCATTTTATCGTTGCACAAAATTTGGGTCGGAATACGGCGTCCGCGAAATACGCGTCCCGCCCGATGCGATTTTACCAGCAGCGGCACCGTCACCACATCGCCCGGCGTCGCATCGGTGATACATTCGGTGACATCGCGCGCACGGACATAAGACGGCCGGTGCAGCAGAAAATCAATCACGCGGCGGCCGGACAAAACCTCGTCAAAACGGGCGGCCAGTACCGGGCCGACCCCCTTGATAAACTGCAGGTCGGTTGTCAGAAAATCAAACAGTTCTTTTTTCATATATAATAAAATTTAGTCAAAATACCGGAAATATTCAATAAGAATATAGGATAAAGAACGCGCCCCATGTCGGGGCGCATTTTTATTTGTTAAAGAAACGATTGTACACCTTGGAATTTATTTTTACCGGGTATGTCCGCATCAGGAATGAATTGTAATCATCCATTAGCATGCGGATTGACATGTTCTGCAGTTCGTTCTTTATGTTCGCCATATTTTTTGTATCGGTTTTCGGCGCCTTTTCGGATTTTACCGATAGAACATAAAACGCATCCGCGTCCGGTACAATTGCGTTTGTGCCGGCCGGTGTGTTGAACGCCGAAACCAGCAATGCCGCGGGCGCCCCCGATGTGCGCGAAACAGTCGCCGATTTTTTCCCAGACAGTTTGCCGTCCTTGTTCAAATCAACCAGCAGTTCGTTCGCCTTTACATATGCCTGTTTGCGCTGGGCGTCGCGTGTCCAATCCGCCACCAGATTCTTTTTAACGCTATCAAATTCGGCATTGTGCGCGGGCGCAACCGCGTCAACGCGGATGATGACGAAACCACGACGGGTTTCAATCAGTTCGGATTCCACACCTTCGTCCATGGAAAATATTTTTGCGACAATGGCGTCGGTCATCAGTTCATCCGCCGGGCGATGCGCCGCATCAAACGCCTTGAATGATTTGAATGTCGCCTTGTGCGCGGATGCCGCCTTTGACAAAGATTCACCGCCGATGATATCGTCTTCGACGCTTTGCGCGGTTTTGTATGCCGCGTCGTATGAATCCGGTTTGGACATGTCGGCCGGAATCAGTACATATGACACAGTGCGTGTTTCCGGAACTATATGCGGGTTTTGATTATAAAATGCGCGCAGTTCCGCGTCCGTTGGTGTACCGACATTAAAATCGGAAAATTTCACCGTTGCGTATTCGATGTCGCGCATGCCATAGCGGGCATTGTACATGGCATCCGCCGCAAAAGTTGCCACCGGCAACGGAACCGACATGGAACCTAATGTCATTGAACGCAAAATCTGGTCGCGCAGGAGGCGGGCAAAGTCCGCCTCGGTATATCCGGAATGGGCCAAAACCGCGTCGAACATTGCGGTTGAAAACTGGCCGTTCATTTGAAATTCTGGGAATTCGCGGATTTCGCGCGCGATACGCGCATCGGATACGACAAAGCCCAAATCATTGGCGCGTGAATTCGCCATTTGTTGCGTGACAAGCGTGGCCATAATCCCGTCTGAAAATGCCATTGTGGCGGCCGGATCGGCATAGACGGCCCGTTGCTGTTCACGCGTCATATTTGACATTACGCGTGATTTTTCCAGATTAAACTGCTGCATTGTGACGGCCTCGTCCCCGACGCGGGCCAATGTGTTCGCGTTCTGCATTCCGCCGCCGAATATATATTCTGCAACCCCCCAGCCCACGAAAGAAAAGGCCAAAATTCCGATTAAAATTTTTGCCAGCGGTTTTTCCGCCGCATTGCGTAAATATTCTAGCATTTGATCCCCTTTTGCGCTACCATAGCAAAACGATGTAATACAAATCAATTAAAAAAAGGGGAAAAAATATGAAAATAATTGCTGGAAACTGGAAAATGAACGGCAGTCGCGCGGCGCTGTCTGAAATGATTGCGGCCCTGGGGGCGGTTGAAACGAACAACCGTGTTGTGTTGTGTGTGCCCTTCACAATGATTCAACCGACGGATTCAACAGTTGCGCTGGGGGCCCAGGATGTAAGCACGCATGAAAAGGGTGCCTATACCGGCGAGGTTTCGGCCCAAATGCTGCGTGATGCGGGGGCAAAGTATGTAATTGTTGGGCACAGTGAACGGCGCATGTATCACAATGAAACGAACGACATTGTGCGTGAAAAGGCGGCCGCCGCGTTGACGCATGGCCTGACGCCGATTATTTGCGTTGGTGAAACAATGGAAGAAAAACAGGCCGGCAAAACCATGGCCATTATTGAATCGGGCGTGCGCGAATCCGTGCCGGATATGCCGGACACAGATGTTATAATCGCGTATGAACCGCGCTGGGCGATTGGGGCGGGCCTGACCCCGACAGACGCCGAGATTGCAGAGGCGCACACACTGATTGCAAAAACATTGGAATCAATGGGGCGGGGCGGTACGCCGGTGCTCTATGGGGCAAGCGTAAAGGGTGCAAATGCGGCGCAGATTATGTCAATTGCGAATGTTGACGGCGTGTTGGTTGGCGGCGCATCCTTGACGCCGGATGATTTCATACCTATAATAACCAGTGTGAAATAATTATATAGTGGTGGCGTCGGGGGCAAATCCGCCGCCCCCACAAGTTTTTAAAACGGGTAAAGTCATGGAAGAAAAAGAAGTAAAGGTAGAGGAAGTATCCCTGGACGATGCGGCGGTCGCCGTAAATGATGATGCGGCGGCCAATGCGGGCGCCAAATGCAATTCAACCAATCCGGCGGACGGTGACAAGTGCGAAAATCAGGTTGATACCCTGATTGCGGAAGTTCGCGAGTTAAATGACAAATATCTGCGCATGGCGGCCGAATTGGAAAACACGCGTCGTCGTGCGGCGATTGACGCGGAAAGCATGGCGCGCACGCGTGCAATGTCAATCGCCGGGAAAATATTGCCGGTTATGGATGCAGTGGACGCCGCGTTAAAGCATAACCCCGATGACGAGGGCATAAAATCCATGAGCCGGGCCTTGGAATCTGTCTTTGCCCAGATTGGGATTACGCGAATTGAATCTGTTGGGGAAAAATTAAATCCGCAGTTTCATAATGCGATTCAAATAATGCCGATTCCGGCAGATGCAAACCCGGCGCCGGAACCAGACACAATTGCGGCGGAAATGCAGACCGGATACATGTTCGGCGACAGTGTTCTGCGAACCGCGATGGTTGTTGTGTACAAGTAATACAAATAAATAATACCCCGCGCATGCGGGGATTTTTAATTTCCTTTTTTATGGCGGGGATATTTTCATTTGTGGTATAATTTTTCCCAACAGGAGATTATGCCCCATGCCGCGTCGCGCCGCAGTTAGAAAAATTGATGAAAAGCCCGCCCCTTCGTTCAGGCGGCGTATGCTGATTTATTTGTTGAATCTGTTTCTGATGTGTGTGGTGGCGTTGGCGGCGTATGTCCTGGTGATTTTTCTGCAAATGCCGTCATTGGATGCGATATTGCATGAAACACGACCCGCGGCGGTTATATTTCTGGATAAAAACGGGACGGAAATTCGCGCGTCAAACCGCATAATGGGGGCGCCGGTATCGGTTGAAACATTGCCGCCCCATGTGTGGCAGGCAATTGTCGCAATCGAGGACAAACGTTTCTTTAAGCACGGGCCAATTGATGTGCGCGGCATTACGCGTGCGGTGTTGTCAAACCTGATTCACGGGCGCATTGCGGCGGGCGGGTCATCCATTACGCAACAGACTGCGAAAAACATATTCCTGTCGCGGAAAAAAACAATATCGCGCAAGATTCAGGAACTGATATTATCGTACTGGTTGGAAAATCGTTTTAATAAAAACCAGGTTTTGGATTTATACATGAACCGCGTGTCACTGGTTGGCGGAATGCGCGGGATTGACGCCGCCGCGCGCGCAATGTTCCAAACATCCGCAAATAATATGACCATTGCCCAGGCCGCGCAGATTGCCGCCATGCTAAAGGCGCCGACGACATACAGCCCGCTGCAGCATCCGGAAAAAAACATTGCCCGCGCGCGTGTTGTCTTGACCGAAATGGTGCGCCAGGGATACATTACATTAAACCAGGCACGCATCGCCGCGCAGTCTTTGTCGGCGGCCGCGCCCACGCCCGACACAAATGCCTATCGTTATTGGACGGACTTTGTTCTGGACGAGGTGCGTTCGCGCATCGGCGGTTTTGAATCCGATATGTATGTGTACACGACGCTGGATATGGGGTTACAGGAACGCGTTGCCACCATTTTGCCGCAAAAGGTCGGTGATTATCAGGGTGCGGTTGTCGCCATGACGCATTCGGGTGCGGTGCGGGCCATGGCCGGCGGCGCGGATTATCAAACCAGCCAGTTTAATCGCGCCATTGCCCCCCGTCAGCCGGGCAGTGCGTTCAAGCCGGTTGTGTATTTGGTTGCATTGGAAAACGGAATGACGCCGGACACGTATGTGAATGATTCTCCGTTTGCAATCGGCGATTATAATCCAAAGAATTATAACGAACGCTATTATGGCGATATAAAATTGTCCACCGCATTTTCAAAAAGTGTGAATTCCGTTCCGTTAAAGTTAACCGAAACCTATGGAATTGACGCGGTGCTGGATATGGCGGGGCGTTTGGGGGTTGGCACCAAGTTGCGTCGTGAATATTCAACGGTTTTGGGGGCGTCGGAAATGACATTGCTGGATTTGACGACGATTTATGCAGTGATTTGGAATGACGGTGCGTCGGTGCGTCCGTATTCCATTACAAAAATAACAGACCCGATGGGAAATGTTCTCTATGAACGAAATCCGTCCGATCCGATACCGGTGTTGCAACCGGACACGGTTGAATATATGACGCAATTGCTGGCCGATGTGGTGCGTGCGGGGGGAACCGGACGGCGCGCGGCGGGTAAAAATGTTCTGGGGGGTAAAACCGGCACCAGCAACGGCAACCGTGACGCGTGGTTTGTCGGCGCGACAAATAACATGATTGTCGGTGTCTGGGTCGGTAATGACGATTTTACCCCAATGTCGTCAAAGGTGACCGGCGGCACAATTCCGGCCGAAATATTTCATGATATTGTTGTGAAATAAACCTTGAATAATTTTTTTGATATGTATATAATCCGCCCAAGGTCGGGTGGCACGCACAATTAAAACGACCGTTTGTTTAGTGTTGTGCATTTGCGACTTTTAACCCGGATTATCGGGATTTTTATACTTTTTTTTCTTGCCCAATCAAAACGGTCGTTTGCATATAGCCGAGCACTTGGGGCAAAAATCCCGGATTTTCGGGATATGTAAAAAATGAAAAACGCCCAATCAAAACGACCGTTTTGGTGGGTCTAATATGGGGAAAGATTTATGAAACAGGCAAAAGAATCAAAATCTGTGGCGCAGTTGCCAAAGTCATTGTGGCGGTTTTACGTGTCGTATGCCGCGCGCGGGCATTGGGCGTTGTTGATTGCATGGTCAATACCGATGTTTTGGACTATTTCCAGCAATATGTGGTTCCCCATGACGCAGCGGTGGTTTATCGCATTGTTTGAATATCCGGTAACCGGAATGCAGGCGTTTATTATGCATGCGTTGCCGACACTGCTGCTGATTATTGGACTGGAAATGTCATTCACACTGGGTATGACCCTGCGTGATATGTTATTTTCAAGATTGAGTCCGATTATAAAAAATCAAATATCGGAAATTCTGACCGAATATACACAGAATCAATCCATGTCGTTCTGGACCGGGCGCATGGCCGGCAAAATCAACAGCCAGATAAACTATGTTTCCGAAGGAGTGTTTATTGTAAACCGCTTGTTTCGGGTGACGGCGCTGACGCTAATTATGCTGCTGAATGTCGGATTGGTTATCGGGATAAACCGTTATGTCGCGATGATTCTGGGGGGCGTGTTCGCATTTCGTTTGGTCTATAGTCTGGCGCTGATGAAAAAAATGCACAATGCGTCCAAGCAGGCCAGTGAATCATATTCAACCCTGTCGGGGAAACTGGTGGACAGCTTATCAAACTTTTCAATTGTAAAATTGTTTGCCGGTGCCAAAAAGGAACGCGAATATCTGCGCGCGCCGCGTGCAAAGCGTATTCGTGACTCAATTTATTCATCATACGTACAGCGTTTGTTTTGGGCGGTGCCCAGCATTGTCTGGGATATAATGTACGGTGCGACGTTGTTTCTGTGTGTGTATTTGTTTGTGCGTGGCGAAATGAAATTGAGTGAAATCGTATTTACTACATCGGTTTATTTTTCCGTTATGGGTTCAATCGGCGCAATTGTCGACATGATTCCGGACATTGTTGATAAAATCGGCAGTGCGAAAAAATCCTATGATGAACTGATTGTTCCGATTGACGTACAGGATGCGCTGAATGCGCCGGCATTGGTCGTTACGCGCGGCCAAATCGAATTTAAACACGTCTGGTTCAAGTATAAAAACAAATGGGTGCTGCGTGATTTTAACTTGGTGATAAAGCCCGGGGAACGCGTTGGCCTAGTCGGGGCGTCGGGCGCGGGAAAAACGACGTTGGTAAATCTGCTGATGCGGTTTTATGATCCGACACGCGGTGAAATTCTGATTGACGGGCAAAACATTCGTGACGTGACCCAGGATTCCCTGCGCGAGAGTATCGCCTTTATCCCCCAGGAACCGACAATGTTCAATCGTACACTGCGTGAAAATATCGGTTATGGCCGCGCGGATGCGTCATTGAATGAAATTCGCGCCGCCGCACGCCGGGCCAACGCCCACGAATTTATTGCGGCGACCGAAAAGAAGTATGATTCAATGGTTGGGGACCGCGGAATAAAACTGTCCGGCGGCCAGCGTCAACGTGTCGCAATCGCCCGCGCGTTTCTAAAGGATGCGCCGATATTGGTACTGGACGAGGCGACATCGGCCCTGGATAGCGAGACGGAAATCGCAATTCAAAAATCGTTTGATGATTTGTCCGCCGGTCGCACGACAATCGCCATCGCGCACAGGTTGTCCACCCTGCGCAACATGGACAGGATTGTTGTTATAAATCACGGAAAAATATTGGAATCGGGAACGCATACGCAATTGTTACGGCGCGGCGGTGAATACGCCAGACTGTGGCGTATGCAGTCGGGCGGATTTATTGGCGAATAAAAAAAGGGCGGTGGCAAACCACCTTTTTTCATTTCCCCATTGACAAAATTCGGGGGGGGGGGGTAAGATTATATTGCTATGAAAAAATATATAAAAAATACGAACTTGCCGAAATCGTTATGGCGTTTTTGGTCGAAATATCTGTTTGCGAAAAAGGGTTGGCTGGCGGGATTTTTTGGTGCGCTGGTGTTTGCGCGCTTGGTTCAGTATTCCTTGTACCCGATATTTAGCAAATACATAATTGATTGGATTGGGAATCCGCCGGTGGAAAATTTGCTGGGGTATGCGATGCCGTTGCTGGTTGGATTTGCCGCGGTCATGGCGGCCGTGCATGTCGCGTGGTTTTTGCGTTATTTTTTCGAACGCAAGATAGAGGAATACGCCCGCATGCACATATCGGAGGATTTGCAGACCTATGTCAATTCGCAATCGATTTCATTTTATTCAAAGACGGAACCCGGAAAAATTGCGCGCAACATGGATTATATAAACGAGGGGTTTTATGCCTGCATGCCAGAGGGCTGGGTTTCTTTTTCCGTTTCGTTTGGTGTTGTGATATTGTCGACGATACTGCTGATACAGGCCAGTCCACTATTGGCGGCAATGTTCTTTGGGTTTAATTTAATCGGTGTAATCTGGACAATTTATTCCATGCCGGTTTTGGCAAAATGGTCGGACAAGTGGGCTGATTTGCATTCCGATATTTCTGGGGCATTGAACGACAGTTTGTCCAATTTCATAACGGTGAAACTGTTTGCGGGCGCGCGTCGCGAACGCGAAATTTTGCGCCCGGCGCGCGAACGGTTGCGTCGTATCGGAATAAAGCATGAATTGGCGGATTGCTATTTCTGGATACCCAGTTCTTATATCTTGGATTTTGCGGTTATTGCGTGCATGGGGGTGTGCATATGGCTGGCGATGCGGGGGCACATGACGGCGGGTGACGCGGTGTTCTGTATCATGACATATAAAACCGTGACCGATATGGTATTTGAAATGCTGCTAAAAGTGCCGGCCATGGTCAAGGGATACAGCAGCGCAAAGTCCGCGTATCGCGAACTGGTGCGCCCCGTCACGATTTGCGATGCGCCAGGTGCGCCGGAATTAAATGTGGCCCGTGGTGAAATTGTGGTTCGAAACCTGTCGTTTCGTTTTCCGGACGCAAAAGAATATGTTTTGCAAAATCTTAATTTGAAAATCGCACCCGGGGAAAAGATTGGCATTGTTGGGTTGTCTGGAAATGGCAAGACGACATTGGCCCGGCTGATTATGCGGTTTTATGACCCGACGCGGGGCGAAATCCTGATTGACGGGCAAAATATCCGTGATGTGACCCAGGATTCACTGCGCCGCAATATCGCGTTCGTTCCCCAAGATGAAACGATGTTTAATCGTACATTGCGTGAAAACATAGGGTACGGCCGCGAGGACGCGGGTTTTGGCGAAATTCAGGATGCCGCACGGCGTTCAAATTCGTTTGATTTTATCATGAAAACCGTGCGCGGATTCAAAACCGTTGTCGGTACGCGCGGAATAAAACTGTCCGGCGGTCAGCGCCAGCGGGTTTCCATTGCACGTGCGTTTCTAAAGGATGCGCCGATATTAGTCCTGGACGAGGCAACATCTGCCCTGGACAGCCAGTCAGAGGCGGTTGTTCAAGAATCAATTGAACATTTGACGCGAAATCGGACATGTCTGATAATCGCGCATAGACTGTCCACGTTAAAGCATGTAGACCGCATAATCGTTCTGGAAAATGGGCGCGTTGCGGAATCTGGGCGGCATGCGGATTTGATAAGGCGGCGCGGCGGAATTTATGCGCGCTTGTGGCGGATGCAGTCGTGCGGTTTTATCGGCGAATAAAAAAGCGGGGCAATGTCCCGTTTTTTTATGTTTTTTTAATGTGATAATTTGTGATATAATATCAAACATGAAAAACAAATATTTATCTATTCTATCGGTTATATCATGCTTTGCGGCGGGTGCGGCAAATGCAAATTGGCAGTATGCCGGAACCTATGTCGGTGACGGTGCCTATATCGACGACGGGTCGCGTTTTGTGATGTCGGTTCGCGGTGGCGCGGCAATTGACAATGCAAAGATTAAAAATGAAATGGGGCCGGTTTCAACCGTATATTATGTTGATGACACGGGATATGTAATATCAGAGGGAATGTATAAATCCTGTGGCGAAGGTGGATGCGACAGTTTCCATGAGTTGGGGGCGGGGGATTTGAACACTCTTTCCGCAAATAAAAAGTTTTCCGAATATTCATTTGCCGCTGGTGCATCGGTTGGTTGGACATTGCCCAATCGGCCGCAATGGCGCGTGGAACTGGGCTGGGACCATATTGCAGAGGCGGATTATAACGCATCGCCGATGTTCGACGGTGATTTGTTGCTAAACGGCAGCACCGCCGATTATATTATTGACGCGTCGGCGGGGGCGGTGCAATCCAAATTGTCGTCCGATGTAATCAGCGTTATGGCGTTTTATGATTTCTTTGACGGTGTGTACAAGCCAGTAAATAAACTTATACCCTATGTCGGTTTTGGCGCGGGGTATGCGGATACAAAAACAATTTTGAACCTGACAGATTTGTACGGCAATTTGTCATGGGATTTGGCAATGCAACAATACGGCAAGTTTAATGAATATGGAACCGCATTGGATTTTTACAAATCCGAAGAGCATACATCAAATGTCGCGGGCATTCTGGCGGCGGGCGCATCGTATGGTGTCACCAGCAGCATGTTTCTGGACTTTGGCGCGCGCGTAATGTACATCCCGCGCGTAAAATGGAAATTGACCAATGCGGATGATACCAGCCATCGCGATTTCTTTAATGCGGAAAGTTTGATTTATGTCAATCTGATGCTGGGGTTGCGGTTTGAATTTTAATTCGCGATTGCGTCCATAAATTCTTGTTCCGACCAAACGGTAATTCCCAATTCATTTGCGCGTGTAAGTTTTGACCCCGCATCCGCACCGGCAATTACAATATCCGTTTTGGCTGATACGCTGCCGGCAACTTTTGCGCCCATGCGTTCCAGAATTTCCTTGGCTTCGTCCCGGCTATATCCGGATAATGTTCCGGTAAGAACAACTTTTTTCCCGGCAAGTTGCCCTGTTAAAACCGGTGCGACAATTTCTGCATCGCGTACGCGGACCTGTTCCAATAATGCGTCCAATTCGTGCGTATTGTGTGCGTCCGTAAAAAATGATACGATTTCATCGGCCATGACATCGCCGATGCCGTCCACCTGTTTTAATTCAGTGGCGGATGCCGTCCGCACCGCATTCAGATTTCCGAAAGTCCGCGCCAGTAGTTTTGATGTGGCTTCACCAATTTCCGGTATGCCGATTGAAAATAAAAATCGGTGCAAGTCAATGTCGCGCGCACGTTCAATTGCGTCGTTCAAATTTGCGACGGATTTTTCGCCGAACCCATCCAGATTTTTTATCTCGTCACCATGGCGCGCAATCAGGGTGAATATATCGGCCGGCGAGTTTATCCAACCGCGCGATATAAACAATTCCAATTGTTTTGTCCCCAGGCCCTCTATATCAAAGCCTTTGCGCGAAACAAAGTGTTCCAGTTCGCCTATGCGTTGTGCCGGGCACCCCAGCGTATTTATGCACCGCCGCGCAACCATGCCGGAGTCTTGGATAACGGCGGCGCCGCATACCGGGCATACGTCGGGGAAATGAAATTCGGTGGCATCCGGGGCGCTTTCGGCGACACCGACAATTTGTGGAATTACATCGCCGGCGCGCTGGACAATAACTTTGTCACCGATTTTGACATTCAGACGCGCGATTTCATCCGCATTGTGCAGTGTCGCGCGTGATATCAATACGCCGCCGATGTTTATCGGTTCCAATTCTGCCACCGGTGTCAGGACACCCGTACGTCCAACCTGGACCGTTATGCCGTTTAATTGTGTGACGGCGCGCGCGGCGGGGAATTTGTAGGCAACCTCCCACCGGGGGCTGTTTGCGCGGCAACCCATTTTTTCCTGTTGGGCGACATCATTTACCTTTATCACCAGGCCGTCTATGTCAAACGGTATTTCCGCCCGTTGCATCATGATGTCGTTATAGACCGCCTGAATTTCATCCAATGTGTGCGCGTGGTGGGCATATTGGCGCGTGGTCTTGAATCCCCATGATTGCAGTTTATCAAAATATTCGCTTTGCGTTTGCCAATTGCGCGATGACAATTCGCCGTATGTGTACGCAAATGCAGACAGTCGCCGCGATGCCGTAATTTCTGGATTTAACTGCCGCAGCGAACCCGCCGCCGCGTTGCGAGGATTGGCGAAAACCTTGTCCCCGTTTTGTGCCGCGACCGCGTTAAGTGCTATAAAATCCGCGCGTGTCATGTATACTTCGCCGCGAACCTCTATTACATCGGGGAAGTCACCGGACAGTTTTTTTGGAATGTCGGCAATCGTCATCAGGTTTTGCGTTATGTCTTCGCCGATTATGCCGCCACCGCGGGTCAGTCCCCGTACCAAAACACCGTTTTCATATCGCGCGGAATATGAGACACCGTCAATCTTTAGTTCAATAAATAAATTTTTATCCGCCAGTTTGTCGAACCAGTCGGCAACATCCTTTTCATCAAACACATCGGATATGGACAGCATCGGCACCGCATGCGGATATGATTTGAACTTGTCCGAAACAGCTGCCCCGACATGTGTTGATGCGCCGTCTTTGGCCAGGGCGGGGTACTGTTCCTCTATCGCCAGGGCGCGTTTTTTCGCCGCGTCGTATGTTGCATCATCAACAACGGGCGCGTCGTTTTGGTGGTATGCAATATCCCATTCGTTTAGTTTCTTTATTAAATCCGCATGTTCTGCGAGTGTAAATAGGTCTGGTGTGGTATTCATACGCAAATTATAAAAAATCTAAAAATCTAATACAATGGAAATATGGCGCTTGATATGAATATTATATGGGATTATAATCCCGTATAAAAGAAAAGGGCGCGCATGAAAAATATTATTTTAATTTGTTCTGTTTTGTTTCTTGCATCATGCGGGGCGATGGGAATCGGTCGAAATCGGGACATTACAATACGCAATAATTCAGATGATATTATAACCGCATCCGGCACCATGGGAATGTATAAAATACGCCCGGGCGAGGAAAGAACCCTAACCTCAAAGGGTGAAATATTGATTGAAAGCAAGAACGCGGAATGTGGTGCGCCAACTATTCAGCCTGTATTGAACGGGGCCGCCGTATTTTTGGATATAATTCCGGGCGGATTATTTGGCGTGTTGCCTATATTCGTTGACGCGGTGACACAAAACATGTACAAGATGCCGCGTTCTTATGAATATACATGTATTTAATTGTGGAAATTTGAATATGTGGGCGACTCTCTCGGTGATGCCTCTTCGCCCTTTCTGGTAAGCCGTTATTTAGTCTACCCTATATGTCGTGATTTTCCATAGGACGATATTCCAATTTTATTTCACATGAATGCCAATATTTTTTAGATTCTGAATCAAATTCGGGTATCCGCGCAGGGCATATCCGATGTCATACAGTGTGCTTTCACCATTTGCCATTGCCGCCGCGATAATCAGTGCCGCGGTCCCGCGCAAGTCCATGCCATGGGCAACCGCAGGCCGCAATATGGACGGGTTTATTATAATCTCGCTGGACTTTGGCGCGACAGAATTTTTTATGTCAAACACCCGGCACGATGAATCCAACCCAAATTTAGCCAGTTCCGGCAAATGCCGCGTGCGGTTTTCGTATATCGGATCGTATATTTTTGATTGACTGGTCGCCATGGACAATACTGGTGCCCATGTTTGGTGCATATCTGTTCCCTTGCCCGGGATAGGGGAAATAATCATGTTGCGACCCGTAAAATCGCGTAAATTATGAAAATCAAATTCCATTGATCTTTTGCCGATTTTGCACTTTGATTTTCCGGCGATTTCAATCATTGTGTTTAACCATGGCCGGCATGACGGTGCATCGGTTCCAATCAGGCTTATTTTTGATTTTGTCGCCATTGCCAATTGCGCATAAAAACCGGTTTCCAATCTGTCCGGCATGATTTCAAATTCCCCGCCGTTTAACAGAAAGCCCGCATTGCCCAGGTTGGTTATCGCCTCTGAATTTGTGCCGCGGATATTTGCCCCCATTTTATTCAAAATACTTAACAGGTGCGATACCTCTGGTTCCAGGGATGAATTAAACATCATCTTCAGATGCGGGGACAGGGCCACCGACAGCATCCAATGAAATGTTGCCCCGTGTGAAACGCGCGTTGTGGAATAAATCGGTTCGGCGCCTGCGTCAAATGATTTGGGCAATATGAATTCCAGATTCTTGCCCGTGTCATGCAGTGTGGCGCCGAACACATTTTCCAGCAGGTTTATATGAAAATCGAACGGACGCGTGCCGTTTGTGCCGAATCCGGCGCATCCGCCGGGAACCTTGATTTTTAATGAATTAAATTCGCCCGTTTTGGCAAATCGCCCCAACAGGGCGCCCCATATATAATATGACGCCCGAAATTTTAATGCGGATTCGTTCAGTTCATTTGATTCTATTCGCTGCGCATGAATATCAAGCGTTTTTTTATTTGGCTGATACCGGGTGCGGATGCCAATGTCCTGCATTATATCAATTAAATCCATAACGTCCGTTATATATGGGACATTTGTAAATTTTACCGGTTTGTCGGTTAAAACGGCCGCACACATGGCGCCCAAAACCTCGTTCTTGGCACCGCTGATTTTTACAAACGCGCCATCGCGCAGCTTGTGTCCGCCTTCAATTTTTATACTTTCTGGAATCTCGATTTTTTTCATAGCTTTTATATTGTACAAATAAAAATACAGGAAATAAAGCGAATTATTTTGTCCCAGGTGTCCGCATGCGGATAATAATCATATTGTGTTTACGGGGTTTTCTGTAATCATTTAGTGGTAATACCCCCCAGGGGAACGGGATGAAAAAGTTAGTTATTGTTTTGTTTGTTTTGATAAGCGGCGCGGCGGGCGCGCATGAATGCCCGGTATGTGATTGCCGAAACACGTCGCGCGACAGTTATGCGGGCGTGCGCCTGTATGTGAATCAGCACAGTTCGTATTCATATAAAAATGATGCCGGTTGGCGCCAGAAATATCTGGATAACGGACTGGGGTTTGGCACGACAATGGGAAATAACCTGACGGATTATTTGCGGGTGGAATATGAAACACTGTACATGGGGGCCCAGTATAGTAAAGATGACACTAATTTTGAATATGATATATGGGCGAACATGCTGAACGTTTATGCGTTGTACGAATTTGACAATGCGTTTGCACCGTATGTGGGCGGTGGTGTCGGGCTTTCCGGTATATGGGGCGAAGTGGCCGGACATCTTGATAATGCCTTTGATTTATCCGGCCAGGTGATGGTTGGCGTATTGTTTCGCCTGAACGCGCGCATTGATTTGGATTTGGGATTTAAGTACGTTTATTTCGGCCAGGTTGACCATGATAATGGTTCGACCGATGTTGACGCAACGCAGGTATATCTTGGCGCGGTGTATAAGTTCGGATTATAAAAAACTAATTATTGACAAAATAATACTTTTGTGATATTTTTAATTAAAACAGCAAAAAAGGTGAAAAACATGAAAAAAGTTATTTATTCCAATTGTGGCCATTGTATTACGGAAACCGTGGATGGACACACATTCAGCTCGTTAAAAGATGCGCGCAGTTGGTTGATGTCTGAAAATTATTATAAGCATGGATTGGAAATATACAGAAAATCAAATGATTCAAAAAAAGAAGAAAAAATAAAGGAACTGCAGTATTATTGGGCAAAGTCAGAGGCGGCCCGCAAATATATTGCGAAACATACATCAAATGCTAACCAGGGGCGTGCATAATAATACGCTCTGTCATATATGGGTATAGAAAAACCGGTTATAAAACCGGTTTTTTATGTGTTTTTGGCCTATAAATATTCTTTGTTTTGAATTTCTGTCGGAACATGGGCAAGGGCGATTTGCGACTTTTTTCGTATGTGTTCCAAATATGTCTGTGCCGCGTTTAGATTGATTAACGCGTGCGGTATGTCGGCGTCATTATTCAGTACTGCAATTGCAATATCAATGACATCAATTGTTTCTTGTATGGTTTCATCGATGCTCATCTGACTTGTGGTAAAAGTGCCCGCGCCGTTTGTGTATTTCATTCTGCCGCCTTTATTTCTCTTTTTACATGCCGTTGCGCGGTATCAACGTGGCATATGCTGGATTGTTTTGCAAGTGGCTGGTTAGTGTTTCGCCTGGTCCCAGAAACACAATGGGTTTTCCAGTCGCCATAAATTGAGGCAGGCGCATATCATAATCTTCTTTGCTGCTGACACGGTTTACATATTCGGGACAATTGCCGCGGTTTATGAAACGCTGGCGATATTCATCCAACGCGTCGCGTGTCGGCAGGAATAGTTCATAGTCAATACCCGCCGCATCCAAGTGGGGCAGAGCCTCATCCGGGTGACACCAAACCAGGATGTAATCGTATTTGTCCATGTTTTCTTTGATTGCCGCGATATAATTGTTTGGAAAATCCGGATTGAGAACTTTTTTGATTGCACCTTTGCCTTTAATAGCTTCTTTGGTGTTGGTGTCCAGGTTGTCATAATCTGGAAATATGTATTTATAGGGCGTGGATTCCAAATCCACCACGTTTTTATATTTTTTGGCCAATGTTGTTTTTCCGATGCCCCCAAATCCAGCGATGATGTGTGCCATATACAAATCCTTTCCAGAATATATTTTTGACCCTGTGCAACAAAATTTTCCCAGATAATATGGCAAAAATCAATAGAATATTGATGCGATCGAATTTTGCGGCATATCGCAAAAAAATATGCGCACGACCAACCAAAATCGCCCCGATGGGGCGGTTTATAAAACTTGGCTCGGGGAATCTTGCGGTTATCGAGTGGAACTTAATGAATTGTTTTCAAATTTATATAGTACGATTTGCGTTGATATAAGCGAATAACATTTATTGGACAGTTTGTTTTTTCCCCGTTGAATCTAATGCTTTCCATGATGTTTTTTTGTCTTTATAAAGTGGCTCTAAATTTATTCTAAATTCTTCAACAATTGTGTCGATTTCCGCATTGATTTTATCGTTAGGGTCCATTTTATTATCTTTAATTTCATAAAATATAATGTCATATAATGGTTTGTATTCTGGGGTGTCTTCACCGTAGTATAATTGCTTAGATGCCTGCATAATTTTTAAGTTGTAAGCGGTCAATTTGACAAATGCCACTATCATTTCTTTACCCCAATACATATATGCCGGATTCTGTAATCTTCGAAATTTATTAATGATTTCTTGTTTTTTACTTAATCTCCTATGGGGAACTAGATATTTAACTCTTTCTGGATATACTTCAGCGTTACCAGGATGCAGTTCTGTTTCTCTTTTTATCCATTCATAAGCATCGTCTAATTCAGTCTTGGCTATTGTTGGCAATCTAACACCAATTAACATATCTTGAATGTCGTATACATACTGCATAATTTGTGCTGCTAGTTCTATTTTCTTTTTCCCGACAAATTCTTTCCGCCAAGTACGTAAGGCAAAAATTGCTACCGCTGCCATTATGGCAGTTCCAAGTGCAGTTATAATGTCAGCGACACTTCCAAGTACCATTTTTTACCTCTTTCCTAATCCCACCACGCAGACCGTGTTGGTTTGTTGACTAATTCTTTCAATCCATCCAAATCATCGGGCGAGCCTAGTTTATGTATTAAACGGTGGCAATTTGGGCACAGAATAAGGAAATCATCAGGTTCTACAGTTCGGCTTTCTCCTTCTTGTATATCAGCATAGGGCTTTTTATGGTGGGCTTCCATTATGCCCTTCATATTTTCGCCATATTCTTCAATTGGGTCTAACCCACAAGCCATACACACGTATCCTAAGTGTTCTTTTATGGTTTGTATATCTTTGTTGCTCAGACGTCCTTCATATTTAACGTGGTTGTCTATCCGCTTTTTCTTTTCTTTGAAAGCCATAATCTCGTCAACAATGCTTTCAAATTCGCCCTTTGAAATTGCACCGTCAAACGATTTTACTTTGTCCAACAGGTTTGTTTTTATTGAATTATCTTCAAATTCGCTTTCGTTGATTAGTTTGTTTAAGACATCTTTTCGTGCAGGATAAATATATTTGTGATTAAATCTATCATTTGCAATTTTTCCTTTTTCTTCATCACTGAAATGTTCTATGAACAATTTTTCTCTTTCTTCATCTTTATAATTTGCCAAAGTTTTCCCATCAATATGATGTTCTTTAAGTTTCCTTAACATTGCAGTCATTTCTGTGTCTGTTATTTCAGTTTTTTTAGCGTTTGTATATAAACTATGAGAATTTTGTGGATAAGAAGAATTTAAATTTTTTAAAACTTGAGATATGTTTGAGGGGTAACGCGTACGGGAACGAATAAGTTGTATTTTTTCTCCGTCAGATAGCCTTACTGAATTATCGTCCATTGTACAAGCCACACCACATATAAGCAGTGTCACTATACCTATTATGCAAGCTAATATATACCACAGTTCAGAAAAAGAATTTCCTTTTGTGTCAGTTAGCCAGATAAATGATACGGCATAAAAAATTAGAGCCACAATTCCTATAAATTTTGCCATAGGCAGCCAAAACTTATATTTTTGTTCATTTTTTATTATATATGCAATCCAGCATTTTGTAATAAATTCATCAACCACAAAATCTGGTGTCAATGGACGCAGTTTGAATGCAGGCGTTTTGTTACTAAACAAAGGAGAGCTATGAGAACTTTGTTGACTTGTAGTATCAATAGTTACAACATTGTCGGGATGAAAATGGGTGCGAACATATTTTCCATATGTTTCATGAAAATTTGTATATTTTTGGTAATCTAATATAAATCTATACAAAGCCATAGTGTTAATTTTACCTCTAATATTAGGAATAATGGTAAAATTTTTTGTGATTTAGTTCAAGTTGTTTTATAAAACTTATTCGATAATTCGGTAAATTTTGCGATTTTAATTCACAAATTATCGAACCGGGCGCAGGTATTGGAAACCCAACAAAAAACCGCCCCGGTGGAGCGGTTTGTAAAACTTGGCTCGAGATAACTCACTTGTATCGAGTTGAAAATCCTAATGATTTTACTAGTTTGGATAAAACATGTGAGATATTTTTGAATAATTGGCTGAATACGCCTTATGGTTCACAATAATTTTTTAAGCACGTTATCCACACCTCTATTGATGTATTCAGATTGATCTGGGTACTCGTATCTAACTTCTGGATCAGATATTTTATCAGGTAATATGTGTTTTACTTTTAAATACCTAGAAATAATGAATTCAGGGTATTTATATAATTTTCTTTCCCAAATTTCTTCTTTATGACTTTTGATAAGATTTAAAACTTCTTTGCAGACATCTATTGTTTTTCTGATTGAAAATTGTGCAGAATTAAATAGCTCTGCCATATTGTTCTTAAAGGCATCTATCGCAGATAAATTTTCTCTACAATCTCTTTCTAATACTTGTCCAAAATTAGGCATTCTAACTGGTAAAGTATCTTTGTTTAAAATACCGTTTATTATGAACAAATAATCTTCTGTCGAAGTTGGGTTTAATATTTTCTTAGATTGAACAAATTTTTGAATATACCCTTCACCCATATTGATTTCACAATTCGGATGACCATAATACGCTTCACAGATATTATCCATAAAATCTAATTTGGTGGTTAAGATTACAAATAAGCCATCAATATCAAAAAAATGTTTGATCGTTTCCAATGTTTTTACCGCATAATCAGGTTTGCAACGATCTAGTTCATCAACCACCAATACAACTTTTTTACCTTTTTCAGCGATGATTCTTTGTATTTCTTGTTTGAATTCTGATAAGTCTTTTTTGTCTTGTTCTAAATCAGGGAGCAATTCACTAATATCTAAATTTCCGAACATTTTTGCACCCAATTTTATCAAGTTTTTAGTAACTTTAACTGCTTTTTCTTTTACAGAATCTTGTAAATCCTTGCCGGGATTCAATGTTGATATTATTTGTGAAGCAATTACAGGGAACGGATCTGCGACATAATCATGTTCCCACAGATTTAAGTATATTGAAAAAATAGATTCATCGTCTTCAGAATTAATATTTTTTAGATATTCGCAGAACCTGGTTATAAAATATGTCTTTCCTGTTCCATAGCCCCCTTCCAGTGCCATAACATATGGTGTTGGCAAAGCAGCTATTTCTTCCTTGAATTTTTTAGCAAATTCTTGCAAACCGGGGCGAATTTCATCATCTGGAAATGGATTTTCCTGGTATTTTTCAAATAGTTCTTCTGATAAATTGTAAATATTTGATATGTCCATGTTTTTTCCTTTTTTTATTGTCGGTATGTATATAGGTAAAAAAACAGATTTTTCAAGATAGAAATACTACATTTTACCCCTTGGTCGTGTGGTTGGTGGTGGACGGGTGGGGAGCCCTAGGAGTTGTTTTATGATTTCGGTAGGCAATGAACCCTAAGGTGCCTTAGATAAATTCCGATATCCCAAAAAACAAAAACACTAATTGGCCCCTTAGCGCGAAGATCTAAATTTTTTATATGCTCGTTCAGTACACAGAATTTAATTGCAACTATTATATGTTGGTGTAAAATAGTTCATATTAAGAGATATAACATGTTTGATTGTTGCGCAAATACTTTTAAGAAAAGATTCTTTGTAAACATTCAGCTTTCCAAAAAAGATATAAATATTGCTACTGCGAAACGTCAAAGGGCAATAAACGACATGGTCGCCACCCAAAGTGCGATGAGAGAAATGTGTTATGGAAACAGAGATATCATAAAAGATGTTTAAATATCAACAGATTATGTTCAAAGCCTTTTCCCACCAATTCCTACGTTAGCATTTTTAAACATCGATAAATTTAGACCTGTTCTTAAAACCAATATTTCTTTGACGGAAGCATTGGAATTCATTGCTTTTGGGGTTGCCCCAACCGATGAATATGGGAAAAAAGTAAGTAAATTTCGTCCGTTTTACAAAAATGATCCTGGATCTGAAGAAGGCAAAAGCCAAATGGTACAAATACATGTGGCGGCCGAAATCTTAGAAGCATTATTTGAAAGAGGGTTGGAATTTCGTAAAAAACACGAAACCAAATATGATGAACACATTGGTTTTGAACCGAAAGTATCAATTACTGATGGAGATTCATCCGTTATATTAACTGATGCAAAAACGTGTGAAGCATATGATGTTACCGTAAATTTCGAAGATTTGAAAAAAGCATTTGCTGCTTCGTGCAATCCAGGCCAAAATTCTTACAGGTTGGATATCATAGAACGTAAATTATATATTTTTAAAAACGATCAAAAGCATTTGGTTAAAGATTTTAGGCGGCATAACAAAGAAGGGGTACATATTTCTCAGGCAGAAGTCGTTTTGAAATATTTTATTGATCATCCAGGTCGAGATATTACCACAGACGAAATAGGTAAATACAAAGGTGCAAGGGTGCCATTATATAGTAGTCCTAATTCTAATTTTCGTAATATGTTCGAACATTTTTTTAGGTATGGTACTTCGAAATATAGTTTGAACAATGCGATTATAAATAATTTTTTCGAGTATTTCAAAAGTAGAGTGGTCAAATATAAAGGTGTCATTCACGATTTTCCAGACTATCTTTTGGATTAAATTATAATAAATTTTTATATGTTTTAGCTACAAGGCCGGTTTTTCGGCCTTTTTTTGACTATAAAGTAGATGATTGTTTTTACACTTTTTATACCTTAAATTTCCCAGTGTTCCGGAACAAGAACTTTTAATAAATCTGCATAATAAGGAGTAAACAATGGCAGAAACATTCGTGGAAGTGGATTGTTCCACAGAGTCTGGGTTAGCGAAAGCTCTAAAAAACAGACAGAATTATCAAGAACAAGGGAATCTGTCCAATGTAGATACAACATCGATGCGAGATGAGTGTGTTGATGCATATAAATCCGACAATGTTGAACAAAAACCAACATCTGTTAATACGGCGGTGGCGACATCAAGCAGTACGACATTGCCAGATATAAGAGAGTTGACGGATGAAGAACTGGCAGAACAGCAACAGGTTGTCGAAAACTGGTTCACGATGGCCAAGCAGACACTAAAACACAATTCTTTTTCGGATGACTCAGAAAAAGAAGAAAGTGTGGCAAAAACCGCGATTTGTATGAACGGTTGGCTGTTAAGTGCCGAAGTTGAAAAGGTCGACTGTATCAAACGTGACGTTGATTTGGGAAAAATATGAATCTTTGAAGGCCAGTTACACCGCCAGGGGTTGGAAGCGCAAAAAATTGGATTTGCGCAAAGATCTGACGTTTGATGTGATCAACCAAATGACACGGGGTGCATTGGCCTTGTTGGTGTTGCACAAATTTGATTTGGATGATTTGCCGACGTTATATAAAGCAAATCAACTGATTCATAAAACGGCGGAAGAAGAAACGGATGGGGATTGTATCGTATTGGGGACCGGTGAAACACCGTAACTTCCGATACCAGAAGGCACAAGATTTAACATCGTGTATGGTGACTTGGCGTACAAATTCGATATTGAAGAAGTCAGGCCTTATATCCACGAAAATGCGGTTGGGTTCTTCTGGGTTGATGATTTGAACATCCATGCATCAATTACGACATTGCAGAAGCTGAATTTTAAAATTCAGGAAATGGCATATTGGGATATTGATAAAAAACTTCCGGGCACATTTACAACCAGACAGTGTCGCAGCATGGTTGTTGCGACCAAAGGTAATGCACCTAAGCCCACTGACTTTAAATTGGATTCCATTGTTTACGAACATGAAATGGAAAAGCCGGCACAAAAACCGCAATATTACGCGGAAAGGATACAGTTGATGTATTCGGGGTACCCGGTATTGGAAATTCATGATCCGAAATTCAAATACCTGGAAAATAATTATTTGTTTGATGAAATACAAGGTGAAACAGATGGCGAAAAATAAAGAAAAAACATTGATCAAAAAGACGTGCGACCCAAGAAAGTCGCACGCCCAGATTAATCAAATCACGTTCGATGTACCACGTCGGATGAAAGCAACAGTATTATTTAGCTGTGCTGGAATATGCGAATATTACTTGGCGGATATTGGTGTTGATGTCATATTCGGTAAACGAAGTGAAACCAAATATTGCGAAACTGCATCATGGGCTATACAAAAATTCTGAAATGGTTATCGGCGACATAACCGACAGGAGCACGCAGGATAAACTTGCCGAAATCGCAAACCGTGAATAGCCCGAAATATTGGTGGCATCACCAAAGTGTCAGAAGTTTACGAAGGCCAATACGCAAAAAGACCCGGACAGCGATGAATTATTTCTGTTTGAAGAAGTGTTCAAACACCTCGATCGGTGTCCATCATACAAATACGTGGTAATGGAAAATGCGGAAGAATTCAAAGAACGTAAACTGGATAAACTTGGTGATATGCCGGTTGGACAACACATCATTGATGAATTTGCAAATCGCGGATTCACGTTTAACGATATCGGGATTCAAAACGCTAAAAATTTCAATACGGCGATGAACCGCGACAGGACCATAATTGTTGCATCAAGGGTTAAACCGGTACACCTGCCGAAACCTTTGAATGAAAAACCTTTGACGTTGGAAGATGTGATTGACGATCTGCCATCACTAGAATCTGGTCAGCGCGGTCCACATTGGGCAGATGTAACAGAATATGTTTCACGGGCACAAGACGCCCAGATACGTGTTACACCAACTGGTGCTCGGGTGGTTAGCCCGTTGACATTATCTGGTAAAGTAAGTGGTGCGATACATGCAGGTGCGTTTTGCAGGGCTAGATGGGATGAAGTTATGCATTCGACTTTAACTAATAACGGGGAACTGTCGGCTTATCACATGATTCATCCGGGGAGTCTCATTGTTGATTCTGATGGTCAACCGCTTTTAGACAAAGCCGGCAACGAACAATTTACCAATTGTCGTACCTTCACACCGCATGAATTGTTTCGTGCTTTGCGGCTACCTGATGACATAAATATACCGCTTTGGGCCAGACAAGATATGTCGTTAATCAGGGAGTGTATTGGTGAATGTTGGGCGCCGTTACATGCCCAAGCGGTTATCTATGAATTTGTGAAAGCAGAATTTGACATATAAAACGATAGCAATAAGTCAGACTTTATCTGATGATCCTTATTGGGCATTGTGAAAAGACGGGTGTAAAAATCCGTCTTTTTTATGATTGAAAAATTTTTGTGACATCAAGTTTGAAAAAATTACGTTCTATTAAATGTCGACGGTTCATCATCAAGATACTTGTTATGGCGGTTTTGGGTCGTGGACGGAAAAGGAAAGATTAAAGTCTGCCTTTGTTCTGACATATAAAAAAAGGGATGAATAAAATGTCGTACAGAAGATTTGGTTACAATAAAGATAAAACAACTGATGTCAGAAACGAAATCGCATCATGGATAAAATCATTGAATGCGAATTATGTGTTGACTATTCAATTTCCAACAGAAAAAAGAAGCACCAACTATGAACGTTCCAAAAACATGTTAAGGTCTGTCATGGCAAATTTGGAATTTTACTTGCTTGGTAATGACTGGATACATCATCAAATTCCATTTGTTGCATTTTGTGAAAAAGGTAAATTTCAGACGTATCACTACCATGTTGTTCTGTACAATAACGATGTAAAGTTGAACAGAATGAGAAAAGCAATGCATAAGGTGTTTCATAAAACAGGCTTCGATACTTGTATATTGTATTTGGCCCCATTTTTTACTGTTAACACCCCAAATTACTGTACAAAAGAAATATACGCCGATAATAATAAGCATTTTGATACGAACAACATAATAATTTCACAGGATCTATTCGGCATCTGATTAGAATATCCCTAATTGCGATCCAGACGAGCCAGAACTAGGTTGAAACGTCAAAGGTGATAAATTATAAGCTAAAAGAAAAGGTGCAAACCACGCGTCAAATATGGATTAAATGTAAAAAAGAACCTGCTAACAATCAATATCAGCAGGTTTTATTTCTTTTATCTGCCAAAAAGACATCTCCCACTTGAATCAAAAGTCCATACCGTTCCAGAATTACTTTTGATACTGACTGTTGTGTTGGTATATCCGATTAATTCACCGCATTTATTAAATATTGGGTTACCTGCTTCATCGTATAGAGCCATACACTATTACCTGTTTGTTTAGCGTATCCAATCATAGTATTTCCTTTTTATACAGCTGCAGATTCTAATAAATATCTATTATAGGCCGAAAAACTTGATCTAATGGCACGACTTTTAAGTTTCCCACGCGCAGCCAAATTTCCACCTTGCAAATATTGTGGTAATATATCAGATATTGATTCTGCTAATTGTTCAGGTGTTGTTTCATGTCATCTTGCTATACGCTTTATGCAAGACACATAATCTGCGCAGGTTGTTTTTGCGTATCCTTTTGAAATAAGCCAAGATTTATAGTTGTGTAACATATTTATATCCTTTTTGTTAATTATGGTTACGCTTTTTGCTTATAACCTTACTAACATTATAAATTGTTTAAATGTGTTTGTATGCCGAAAAGTGCGATTTTTTACTATTTGCACCGAATAGTTAATATAATCAAAAACCATTCAATCGATATAGTAAAAGATGTGTTTTGTCCCAATATGATACATCAAAAGCACCATAAGGGACACAGTTGATCATAAATCGAGCATAAACAGTCTTAAAGCGCCCAAGAATTCACGAAATTTATAAAACCATAACCCGGGTTAACTGTTTTAAAACCGCTTCTCTGTATGCTTCTTTTGATGTATAACAATTATTTGAAGAAATCCCAATCTTCAGGGTTGTTTTTAAACGTTCTGTATTCGGATTTCGAATTTATCTTTAAGTTATTGCCATCTACTATTACAATACCGCCACAAAGATTCTTCCCTTTGGTGTTTTCTTCTGATATGTACTGTTGTAGTGTCTCTGATTTTATTTTTGTATCATCTTCTTGAAACCCTGGTGATTTTGTATCGTATATCCCAATCTTTCCGTCTGTATATTTTACAATGAAATCTGGTTGAAATGAACTGCCGTCTGGTTTGGCTATACCAAAATTTTCTTGCATATGTTCATCGCCGTTTTTCCACCACCATTCTATTGTTTCTGGATGTTTTTCTAGAAAATCAACAAACGCTTTCTCCGGTGCACTTCTATTTATTTCTAATAAACAAGGTTGATAAATAGAAAGCTTGGAATCTACCTTTTCATAAGTATTTGGATTATAATTCTTTGTTACAGGGATGATCCAATCATCATTCCAATAATCCTTGTCATTTTCTTTTTGTTCGTCTTCTTTTAATTTAATAGGTTTGTATGCTTCAATTGCCAAGTTTAAAAGCTTTTTTACAACATCTGGATTATTCAATATTATGCTTTCTATTGTTACAACCCAATTCTTATCACTTTCTTGGTTTATACCGAGATACTGAGATATGCATCTTAATAAAGCCATATGCATTATTGGCAAAGATCGAACAGCAGCAAAACCATTTAATTCAGAAGATAATATTGATTTTATATAAGCTTCTTTATCATTTTCTGATAATATAACACTTGTTTTGTTTGTATCGGTAATTTTAGATACTTGATCAACAATATTGGCTTCAATTGTCTTATTTAAGATAATTTCATCATTATTGGTCAAATTATCTAAAAGTAATTTTCCTTGCACCGATTTTCTATTTTCGCCCAAAAATTCAAACTTTCCCTTTTTAAATCCAAAATACTTGCAGAAGATTTCTTCAAACACAGGGTAGAAAGAAGATGTGATATCATTATAAGAAATTCTGTTTTTATAATAAGATCTCAATGCAAAGTCATCAATAGTTTTGCGATTTGTATATAATGATTTGATAATATTTGGGTTATAAGTTTCTTTTTTTATTTCTAATGATTTTATATTAGTAAAGATATAACCCTTATTTAAAATTTCATTATCATAATGGTGCGCTTCAGGCATTCTTAGTATTCGTCCAACTGTTTGAATTTCAAAAATTTCGCTTTTTGTTTCGCGAAAACGCACTAAAATAGAAGCTCTCGGACAATCCCAACCAGTATCGATAGCTTGTTTAAAGATTAAAAAATCAACTTTACTGGTATTTGGTATTAAATAAGGAGTTTCTATATTAATTTTCTCTTCGCTTAACCAAACCGCCAAATTACCATTATCTTGTGAAACTCCTTTTGATTGTAAAAATGTTTCAATAACGTCTTTTTTACTATTTCCTTCTTCGGAATTAGGTAATTGAATTAATACGAGTGGGTTGATATCAATACCTTCATCTAGATACGCTTTTTTCAGTTCTGCTTGTTTTTTGTATGCGGCTTCTAATACTAATCGTTCAGAATCGAGCTCGTCATCTGAAATGTTATCAATGTTTTCATTAATTATTATTTCTTTTTTTATTAAACCTTCATTAATAACATCATTTGGATCTACCTTATAAGGAAGTACCATATCTGTTAAAGTTGGTGTTGCACTCATCTCAATAGTTATATCTGGGCAAATGATGACGTCTCTTAATTCTTTAGCTCTCGCGGTGTCTGTCGAAGAATGGCTTTCGTCAATAATCAATATAATTTTTCTGCCTTCTTCTTTTGTATTCTGAATAACATCTATAAAATTATTAGTTTCCTTATCTTTCATTAAAATATTTTTCCAATCACCAGTTGTATTATCTTTTGCTCTTAATTTTTCCCAATTTAATACAACAACTTCGTTTCTGTTAATATTTTTACGTCCTCCTGTAAATTCATTTTCTATTAAATGACAGTCTGGATACCCATTAAATATTTTCTTTAATGATTTATAACTTTGTTCGTGAAGCGCACCTTTACCAATACTAACCCATAAAAAACACATATCAACATGATCAAATGTTTGATCTGTGGCTAATTTATTAATTACTTGGCTCATCATAAACGTTTTACCTGATCCAGTTGGTGATTGCAAAACAATAGTTTTTATTGCATTGCCTGCCAAAATCATTTGTGTATAAGCTAATACATTATCTACTGCTTTTTGTTGAAAATTTTTTAACGTCTTAGTCATTATCTGATCCTTTAATGTGTGCTTTTGCAATTCTTCTGTACAGGTCTAATATTTTATAAGGAATAGCTTCTACATTAGTGTCAGGAATTCCGTTAAATAAAAAATTATCGACAGAATCAGTCAAAGAAAAGATATACAGATCTTTTTTGCCGTTCAATTTTTGTACTTCTGTAACAAAGTTGTCCATATCTGCGTCGAAGCAATCAAAGTAAATACATGTATATTGATCTTTTATATTGTTTGAAAAAATTTTAAATGTCGAACAGTTACAATTGATCTGATTAAACCTTCCTGTTTTTAAACAAATCATTTCTGAACATTCTTTGGCTAAGTTAATCTTAGTTTGAGTAGTGTTCTTTGAATTATTTACAAAATCTGTCTTGAAATATTTTAAGTTACCACCAAGACCTTCCACGAATTCACCACTATCTTTTTTGTTGTATCCTTGAATAACTTTTTGAATGCGCGGATAACAAACATCGGTTGCTATATTTCCTTCATTATTGGTACAAAGAATAAATCTTCTATTGCCACCATCTTGTTTGTTTTGCTCTAATATTGCATGCCCCGTTGTTCCAGATCCTGCAAAAAAGTCAAGTATTAAATCAGATTTTGATGTAGAAACACTTATCAAATATTGCATAAGAGACAATGGTTTCGGATTGTCAAATTTTGCATTCGGTATTAAATCTTTAAGAAAAACCGTGGTGCTTTGTGCATCAAATACACCCCATGTGCTTTTGATAGCTTTGTTTTCATGTGTCATTTCTCTCAAGTATTCTTTCTGTTTTGGGAGATTGTTTTTCCATAATATTCGTCCTTCTTGTATCATTTTTTCTAAAGTATCTTTAGAAAAAGCCCACGTATTTGTATATTCTTTACCTGTTGAAGGATCTGTAATAGTAAAAGCCCTGTCTTTTGGAATAGTAGTACTTTTAATATTGGATTCTCTCCAAGGGCCTCTAGGATCGTTGTCAGGATTTTTAAAACCATCTTGTTCCGTGTTTCTTTTTTCACCTTGAAACTTGAATTTTCCACCCTTTGTATAAGCAACAATATATTCGTGAACATTTACCATCATATTTAATGGTGGAACACCTTTCGCGCCAGCTTTTTTATCCCAAACAATATTTTCAATAAAATTATCGGCACCAAAAATCTTATCACAAAGCAAATTTAAGTTAGCTTGTTCGTGTTCGTCTATGGATATGAAAATAACACCGTCGTCCTTTAATAATTCTTTTGCTAATTCCAGACGTTTTTCCATAAAGTTAAGCCATTTCGAATGGCGATATCCATCTTCTTTATCTACAAATTTATCGTTGTATATAAAATCTTTATTCCCGGTATTGTATGGCGGATCAATATAAATTACATCTATTTTTTCTTTATGGGTATAATTTAAAACCTGTAAGGCATGATAATTATCGCCTTCAATCAAAATATTGTCATCGTTATCGTCTGTTTTTATATCTTTTTCAGAAACATTTTTTAAAATTGGCAGTTTTTTTGCACAGTCAACTACAACTTGTTCAGGACATTTTTCGCTATCCCATACAAGGCCATACTTTTTTAAAGACAGTTCTTTATCTTGCTTTTGTAATAATTCTATTAATTCTTCTTTAGAAAAATCGTCATATTTTGCCATATGTTGACCCTTTATGGGGGGATTTTATCATAAAACGTACGTATTTAACATAATTATTTACTATATTTTGCAAAAATCAAAACAAAAGCCGATTTTTTGTCTGAATTGGAAATTTTCTCAAAAAATCATGATATTGTCCGGCGTTCTAGTACGTATCAATAACACGAAAGTGATGTTGTTGAAACACATAGGTATTAGAAATGTCGGATAAAACTGAATTACAGCGGCTTATTCAAGATTTATATCCAGAAGAGCGCTTCTCCACTAAAGAATTGGCCAAAATGGAAAGAGATGTTATCAATTTCTTCTCACTTTTGGTTAAGGAATATATGAAACAAGAATACAAAAAGAATCTATTGAAAGAACAGGATGTTCCTTAAGGTGCAGACCGGCTTTATGATGCTAATTTTTTCAAAACAGGACGTTTTGAAGCGTATTTTTCAAAAAATACACGTAATAATATAAAGCTAGGAGTTTTAAAATGGCTGTTAAAAAATTTGATCCATATGCAAAATGTGAAAAAGCGGTTATTTTCGTAAGGGGGTCAACTCAACATCAGCAAGACGAAGGTTCATCCATAGATGCGCAGCTGGAAATAATTCGTAATTATTGTAAAAATAATGGTTTTGAGATTGTTAAAGAATATATTTTGGCAGAATCTTCAACTCGTGGTGACAGGAAACAGTATCATGAGATGTTGAATTTTGTTCAAAATTATAAAGATAAAATAGCTATCGTTGTTAACTGTATTGATAGATTACAAAGAAGTTATAAGGATACGCCTGCATTGGATGAAATGAGAAAAGATGGTAAAATAGAAGTCCATTTCTTAAAAGAAAACCTAATATTAACAAGAGATAGTACAGGTATGGAAATTATGTTCTGGAACATGTCTGTATTAATGGCCAGTGCTTATATTTTAAGTATGGTTGATAACGTAAAACGCAGCCAGAGATATAACAGATCACAGGGAAAATTTCAGAATTTTGCTCCGATAGGGTACATGAATTGTCGAGATGAAAATAACAAAGCGACCATCAAAATAGATCCGGAACGTGGGCCACTGGTTAGAATGCTTTTTGAAGAATATGCCAAAGGTACGGAAACATTAGGCAGCTTGACTAAATTAGCCAAAGATATGAATCTAAGAAGCAGACAGAATAAAAACGGCAAGGCAATAAGTAGAGAACATGTACGTGATATCTTAAACAATCCTTTTTATTACGGTATGATGAAAAACGGTAACGATTGGGTGCCACATCAATATAAGCCACTGATAGACAAGACATTGTTTGACATTGTTCAAGATGTTTTAAAAGGTAAAAAGAAACAGAATTTTACTATGGGCGGTCCAGATAAGGATTTCATATTCCGCGGCTTGTTAAGATGTGGTCATTGTGGTAGTTGTATTACATCTGAATATCACATATCAAAAAGCGGTAAAAGACACAATTACCTTAAGTGCAACAATCACGGTGCTAGTAAATCAAATTGTCCTCGATGCGTAGTCAGAGAAGAAGATATATTACAAAAACTTAGTGATCAGATCTTTTCTAAAATCCATGTTAATGAAGATTTTATAAACGCAGTTAAATCTGGGGTGAAAGAACGTATTTTACAAGAGAATAGGGTTAATCGAGCATCTAAACAATCAATAGCATTGCAAATACAAAGTGCAAGGAACAGAGAATCAAAGTTACTAGATATGTTCTTGGATGGTAAATGTACACAGGAATTGTATGAACAAAAGTCGGGAATGTTCAAAGAAGAGATTAAAAAAACTGGAAGCTGGACTCGAACAGAATGGAGAGGTGTCAAAAGACGTTATAATCGCCTTAAATCATATAATTGACGTTGCAGGACAAGCGGCTACAATTATGAATTGTTCGATAAACTCAAAAAAACGTGAATTTTTGAAAACCATATTATCGAACGGGGTACTAACGGATAAAAGTGCTTGTTTTTACTTAAAAACCTTCGACAAATTGTTTTTTGCGAAGGGTTGTAAAACTTGGCTCGGCTCAGCTTGCGATTATCGAGCAAAAAATCCAAATGATTTTGCAAAACTGACCGACGTCGTAGTTTGATTTGAAACGTGATTTTTGATATAATTCATAAAAAGGATTTTTATGAATAAACCTTATTATCATGGTTCATTACGGCAACTACAAGGTGACTTATTTGATGCCTCACGAACAATGGAATAGCGTACAGAACGCCAGAGTCATGGGAGCATTTGTTACAACTGATGAAAACTATGCTAAATTTTTTGCCTTGAATAGATGTATATCCGGCGGCGGACAGGTAAAATTGGCGAACAACAAAATATATCTTGAACGGTTGGCGGATAAAATAAAACCGCACTTTTATGTTTATACGGTTTATAAAACTCCTGATTCAGTATTTATTCACGACAAAGGCACTGAGTATTATTCTGAAACGCCAATAAAAATAGCCAAGGTTCGAAAATGTGATACTGCGGCGGAACTGGATAAGTTGGGATATGAAATTTATGTCATGGATGAACCTTTTAACGCAAATTATGGTCAATTTGAAAATCGTACTGATAATTTCGCACGACAAAATTATATGGCGAACGCGATTCAGCAGAGCAAATTTCATCGGGTAGATATTGGAAAATTATTACAGCAACAAAAAAAGAATTCATTCAAGACCGCCAAAAATGATTTGAATTCTAAATTGCAACAGTTGCTAAATTGGTTGCGAAATCTAGACCATGGTCACGCGTAAGAATATATTTATCTGTTCGATAATCGCGAAAAATTGGTAATTTTAATTCAAAAATTATCGAATCGTGCGCAGGCTACATAGCCTCCAATCCGCTTTTTGATTGATTCTTGTGTAATTTTATGATATAGTAAATACACAGTGTTCGGTGATATATGTCACCGTTTTTTTTGTCCCAACCATGTGGTGGGACTTTTTTTTATTACAATATAAAGGAGAAAAACATGGCAAAACTGCCCGATGATATAATGGAATTGATGCAAAGTGACGCGTATACTAATTCAAATGATCCAGACCACGCAAGTGTTGCCGCACAGGTCGCCAAATATTTTCAAGATAAATATGGTAAAAGCACGACCGATGCCACTGGGCGTAATGTTGCCATTCGTAAAGTGTTGGTTTGGCATGCAGAACTGGACGACAGAACATGCGAAGAATGCGAAAATTTTTCAGAAGAAATTTATGAAAACGAATCCGATATACCGGAACATCCACACCACCCCAATTGTCGCTGTTGGATAGAAGAGGTATATATAGACGATGCAAATAACAAAATATCAGTTAACAAATTTGATGAATTTAATGACAAGAGCAGAGAATCAGAAGGCGGATACGAAGACAACCCTGAAAAGATAGACCAACCAACAAACAGTGGAATAACCGGACCAATATTAAAACAATATAACCGCTTACACCCAAACTTTAACTTTCCTGATAATGTAAAAGATCTGACCTCGGAACAAATAGACCAAATATACAAAGAATTATTTTTTGAAAATCGCAGAATAGACGAAATCGAAAACGAAAGAATTGGATATGCGATATACGATATGGGTGTCATGAGTAATTTTAAGAACGTGGTGAAATTGGTTCAAGAAACTATCAACGAAGCAACCGATGAGAAAGTTTCCGTCGATGGTATAATTGGCAATGAAACACTCAATGTGCTTAATAATATCCTAGATAACAAGGTTGATGATTTTATGGACGCGCTAAAAGAAAATCGCTTGGAATATTTGCGTGGCTTGGGCACATGGGATAAATATGGTAACGGATGGACCAATCGTACAAATAGGTATTGATTTATATCGCAATAGTCTGCAATACTTTAATACATGAAGATTTTAATAGTATTATTGGCAATTATATTTCCATCTGTTTCCAATGCGGTCAGTTGGGATTTTATACGCAGTCATTATGAATGGGGACAGGATGCCGAACAAACTAAGTCAAGCAAAAACGTCGCTCGCGTAAATGCATATGCGGTAAACCAGGAAAAACTGGATATGTATCGGGCGGCACATCCGCGATACCATTTCCCGGCAAAAATAAAAGATCTTAATGAAAAGCAAGCTAAGCAGATTCTTAGTTATTTCTGGGACAATTACAGATTTAACGATTATAAATATGATGAAATCCAAGAAAAAGTCTGGGATATGATGATTCATATGTCTATGGCCGACCTGGAGCGAGAAATAAACGAGTGCATTCGTAAGTACTACCATTTTGGCAAGTACTACGAAGGCCCCGATTCGGCCAAGAAAGAAATGTCAGACTTTTATGCGCCATTCGGGTCTGTATCGTCTGTTGAATTGCTAAATGGTATGCAACCAAAAGATATTCCGGATTTTTTATTGATATTGAACGTTGTAAAATATTGAAAGGCTGGATTCCCAGCTTTTTTATTTGGATTGTTCAATAATTATCAAAAATCCGCCATTTTAATTCAGAAATTATCGAACCGCGCGCAGGCCACGCCACCATAGAAAAACTGCCTTGGGTGTCATCTATTATCGTTTAAATAAATTATCTAGAACCCCTGATTTTGGCCGACAAATTCAATTGCTCAACATAATTTGAAACTTCTTTAAAGTTTTTGTCGTAACCATATTTGCTTCGTCTATATTCCAGCCACATTGCGGACCAAGAACCGTTTTTCTTCTTCAATAATTCTTGCACATATTTATCCTGAAAAATCGGATTATTATCTTGTTTGGTTAAATCGACACAGCCCTCTGCATCATATAACTTGCTTTGAATATCGCATTCCAATTTATCACAATGGTGGGCAAATTTTGCCTCTTTGGTTTTTCGTGAACTAAATTCAAGTGTTAATTTTTCTATTTCATCTTTCTGTAATAAATTTTTCAGTATTGTTTTTACTGCATCATGGCCTTTGATTAATTTTTCATCACGGGAAATATCAAATGGGGTATAATCACCTATTATAATCTCTTCTAATTCGTGGACCGCCACCATCATTATAACCTTATAAATATCTACGTCATATCTGTATTGGCTCCACATAGCAATGGCCAATGATTGAACGCCAAAAATATGTTCGGCCACGCTTTCCAGTCTTTCGCGTTGGACATTCCATCTTTTCCAACCGGATCTAATAATATTTTTTAGTTTCGTGCAAAGAATATAAAAATCAACAACGGTTTGTGCATGCTTTAATGCCATAAAAGAACCTTTTTATATGCATCTCTTATCCCCTGGACAGTACATCTTATAATATTTTTATGGAAAGTAAATAAAAATATATGAAAAGGTTAGAAGGAGTAGGGTATACGAGAGAGGCTAGATTCCAAGCTTTTTTATTTGGATTGTTCGATAATGTCCAAAATTTTGCGATTTTAATTCAGAAATTATCGAACCGGGCGCAGGCCACGCCATAATACAAAAAAACGCCCCGGTGGGACGGCGTGTAAATCTTGGCTTGGCCCAGCTTGCGATTATCGAGAGGAATGTCCAACGACCTATACTAAAATGGGTATATTGATAGACTTAGATATTCACAACTTATCCAATCTATGATATAATTTATGTCAATGGATTATAAGAAAAAACTTTATTTTTCCGCTAATCGTGCGATGCAGGATGGCGATTGGCCTTCATTCCATATTCGTCCCATGGCCAATCGAATGGGGGATCCCAATGGGGTTATCTATTACCGGGGACGGTATCATTTATTCTTTCAATTTAATCCCGTATCGGTTCACAAAGGCAAGACATGTTGGGGGCATATGTCATCAAAGAATCTGATTGATTGGACCTATCACGATATTGCGTTTATCCCGGATGGGCGGGCCGGCGAGGAAAGATGCTTTTCTGGGTCGTCTGTGTTGCACAATGGGGGGGTGTTTGTGGCCTATACATCAGTGCTGGATTGGAAAAATGATGATTTTACCCAGGGTTGGGCGTATGCAAAGGATAAAAATCTGACAAATTGGCAAAGATATCCATCGGGATTATTAACGCGCCCGCCCAAAGTCACAGGATATAAAATCGCGACAGATTGGCGCGATCCGTATTTGTTCCGTCATGCCAGACATACCCTTATGATAATCGGTAGCAATATGACCCGCGGTAATGCAACGTATTCGGCACCATTGCTGTATCGTGCAACAGACGATAGTTTACTGAATTGGGAATATCGGGGTATGGTTCATGTTTTTGGAAAGCGTGATTTTCCGGATGCGTCTAACATCTTTTTGGAATGCCCGAATATTGTAAAAATTGGTCGAAAGTGGGTCTTGATCGGATCGCCGGAAAGTTCGGTCAAATATTTTATTGGGCGTTTTAATCCCAAGACAGGCGCGTTTTATATAGAAAAAAAGGGATATGTCAGCTATTCGGATAAAGATTTTTTTTATGCATCCTATGTGATGCGTGATAAACGACATCGGCGTCATCTGATGTTTGCCGCCTGCTTTGGTGATGAAGTGGGGTATTGGCGCGGTGTCGGGGCCATTCCACGGGAAATACGAATTAAAAATAACCAATTGGTCCAGATGCCAATGCGTGAAATGAAAAAATTACGGATGGGACGCAGCAAGAAATTAATATCAGGACACGATATTACCATCATGCGCCCATGTTTTGAAATCGTTGGCGATATCTTTCCACATAAAAAGTTGGAAATAGTATTTGCGGGTGCTAAACGATTGCTTATATCCTCTGATGACCATACATTAACAATGGGAAATCAAACAATGCCATTAGATATAAAATCCAAGACAGGCCTCAGGTTATTTTTCGACCGGTCAATCTGTGAAATTTTCGTTGGAGAGATGCAGACCCTGTCCTATATGGAACGGGGATTAGATATAAAATCAATCACGGTCCGCGGGGAAGGCACGGTAAATTTAAAACTCTATTATTTACGTGATGCAGAATTTACAGAATAAAATTGTGGCCAAATAAATACCGCCCCTGTGGGGCGGTGTGTAAAACTTGGCTCGGCTCAGCTTGCGATTATCGAGTAAAAAATCCCGATGAATTTATTAAAATTTCCGAACAAATTTAAAAGTTCGGCTTATTCACTTTTGTTTGAGCTTCAAGTATGTATTTTGCTGCTAATGGTTCTAGTGCAGGGTTATTCATTTTGTCAAAAACTTCTTTAATTTCTTTTGTTATACCTTTTTTGCCAAGAGTCATCAAAACCCAATCTAAAGAATATGGATAGAAATCTATAATAAGCAATTTATTAAACCTGTCTTCCAATCCATCTAAGGCAGGTACAGCAGAGACCACAAATGTTGCTAATATTGCTGCTGGAATACCAATTATAGATGTGATTATGCCTAAAAACGGTATGTTTGTATAAAACCAAGAACACACAAGTACAATTCCAAGCAAAGTCAAATAAATTAAATTGAAACACAAAAGAATAGGTACAAAGAAAATTCCAAGATTTGACAATAAATTTAATATTAGATTCAACACAAGTTGCAATGGAAATAAAAGCATTCCAAGTATCAAAGATAGTATTTGATAAATTTTGTAGATTAGCATTGTGCTTACCTCTCTTTTGAGAGATTACAAATTTATTCCTAGCAAGTCAAGGTGTTATGAGTTGAACTCGAATGTGTGAAAAGGGTTGGAAATCCAACCCTTTTTATTTGAACTGTTCGATAACGGTCAAAAAAATCACGATTCTAATTCACAAATTATCGAACCGCGCGCAGATATTAGAAAACCAACAAAAAACCGCCCCGATGGGACGGTTTGTAAAACTTGGCTCGGGCAGCTGGACTCGAACCAGCGACATACGGATTAACAGTCCGTTGTTCTACCGACTGAACTATGCCCGAATTGCCTGTACATATTATAATCTTTTTAATCCCATTTCAAGTGTTTTTTTTAAAACGGCAAAATTTATTTTGACGGAACGATTTTGCCGGAATTTCAATAAATAATCTTGACTTTAAGGCGCCCGGATTGCTATCTTGACTTTTGTCAGACACAGAAACGGCTCAATCAAAATATGGAGTTCCATTATCATGAAAGGAATTATTCTTGCGGGGGGCAGTGGTAGCAGACTTTATCCATTGACTAAAACAACATCAAAACAATTGTTACCGGTTTATGATAAACCGATGATTTATTATCCGCTCTCGACGGTTATGTCATTTGGCATCAGGGATATTTTGATTATTTCCACCCCACAGGATACCCCAAATATTGAAAAATTGTTTGGTGATGGGCATCAGTTGGGCCTGAATATTCAATATGCAATTCAGCCGGAACCAAAAGGTATCGCCCAGGCGTTCACCATCGGGGCGGATTTTATCGGTAATGATTCCGTGTGCCTGATTTTGGGTGACAATATATTCCATATGGGCGGCCAAATGGAAAAGTTCAAGGCGGAAGTCGCAAAAAACCAATCGCAACGCGCAACAATCTTTGCTTATCATGTCAGCGATCCGGAACGGTTCGGTGTCGTTGAATTTGACGAGGACCTGAACGCTATTTCAATTGAAGAAAAACCAAAGCAGCCGAAATCAAATTATGCGCTGGTGGGGCTCTATTTTTACCCGGCCGATGTTGCGGAAAAGGCGCGCGAATTAAAACCGTCGGCGCGCGGTGAATTGGAAATTACGGATTTGAACAAAATGTATCTGGACGAGGGGCGTTTGTCGGTCGTGCCGATGCGCCGCGGGAATGCGTGGCTGGATGCAGGGACGCCCGATGCGTTAATGGATTCGGGGCGCTTTGTTCAAATTATAGAGCAGCGCCAGGGACTGAAAATCGGTTGTATTGAAGAAGTTGCATCTGACTGCGGCTTTATAACGGATGCGCAGTTAATGGAACTGATACAGAGTTTGCATCCGGGTACATATCGGGATTATTTGCAAAAAATTTATGATGAAAAACACGAATTGATATAGACCAGCACAAGGAGAGTTTGATATGCAAAAAACAATATTGGTCACAGGCGGCGCCGGATTTATCGGGTCAAATTTCGTTCCATATTTCTGTGAGGCGCACCCGGAATATAATGTCATAAATCTGGACAAGCTGACATATGCCGGAAACTTGGACAATTTGCGCGAATGCGAATCCATGCCCAATTACAAGTTTGTACAGGGGGACATTTGCGACGCGGAATTGATTGAAAAGTTGTTTTCTGAAAACGATATTCGCGGTGTGATTCATTTTGCAGCCGAAAGCCATGTGGACAACTCAATCAAGGGGCCGCGCGCATTTATCAACACGAATATAATTGGAACCTTTAATCTGCTGGATGCGGCGCGCAGTCACTGGATGGATGCGCCGGGCAAAGTAAAGCCGGGGTATGAGGATTGCCGTTTTCACCATATTTCAACAGATGAGGTTTATGGTGCCTTGGGGGCGGACGGATTTTTTGTGGAAACAACCCCGTATGCGCCGAACAGTCCGTATTCCGCATCAAAGGCAAGTTCGGATTTCCTGGTCCGGGCGTATCATCATACGTACGGCATGAATGTGACGACATCAAATTGTTCCAACAATTACGGGCCAAAGCAGCATCATGAAAAACTAATTCCGTTGATTATCAGCAATGCGTTGGCGGGCAAACCGTTGCCGATTTACGGCAAGGGCGAAAATGTTCGTGACTGGTTGTATGTGTTGGATCATTGCCGGGCGATTGATTTGATTTTCCATACGGGCAAATCCGGCGAAACGTACAACATCGGCGGTCGCAATGAACGCAACAATATAACAATTGTGAAAACAATATGCAGCATATTGGACGAAAAGGCGCCGCGTGCCGACGGCCATAAATATGAAGAGCAGATTACATTCGTCGCCGATAGGGCGGGGCATGATTTCCGCTATGCGATTGATGCGACGAAACTGGAAACCCTGCTTGGGTGGAAGGCCCAGGAAACCTTTGACACGGGAATTGTAAAAACCGTTGAATGGTATCTGGAAAAATTGCGCAAGTAAGAAGTAAAAAATTCAAAGTTAATTATTGATAACCATACCATTTGGTGGTATGGTTATTTGTGTCCAATAGAAGACAATAAAAGGAAAGAGTCATGTTATTAAAAGGAAAAAAGATCTTAATCACCGGCGTTGCCAATGATTGGTCTATGGCGTGGGCGATTGCAAAACGCGCGCATGAAGAGGGCGCGGAAATTGCAATGCCGTACGCGATGCCGAACCTGGAAAAACGCGTACGCCCGTTGGCGGAATCCATTGATGCGAAATTCGTCACGGAATGCAATGTGCAAAATGATGAACAGATGGACGCCTTGTTCAATTCCATTGAAAAGGAATGGGGGCATCTGGACGGAATGCTGCACGCGATTGCGTTTTCAGACAAGAATGAACTGACCGGACGCTATGCCGACACGACGCGTGACAATTTCAAGAATACGATGGATATTTCCGTGTATTCGTTGGTTGATTTGACGCGCCGCGCATCAAAATTGATGAAAGACGGCGGCAGCGTGGTCGCCCTGACATATTTTGGCGGTGAAAAATCCGTTCCGAATTACAATGTCATGGGTGTTGCGAAATCTGCCCTGGACAGCAGTGTTCGTTACCTGGCATCTGATTTGGGCCGCGATAAAATTCGCGTGAACGCAATCAGCGCGGGACCGATTATGACATTGGCATCCAGCGGTGTTGGCGGATTCAAGGCGATGTTGAGACTTAACGCGGAACAGACCCCATTGCGTCGCAACATGACACTGGACGATGTGTCTGGTGCGGCCGTGTATCTGTTTAGCGATTTGTCCAGCGCCGTAACGGGCGAAGTCCACCATGTCGATTGTGGTTATTCGACCACGGGCATGATGCCGAACGAATTGAAAGACGTTCTGTTAAAAGGCCTGGACGAAGAATAAAAACTTTTTGTTGGTATGATACGCTTGAAGGGCGACTGGATGCGTGACTGCTAATTCTCGCTACAACGGTGCGTTTTGGAAACAAAACGCACCGTTTTTTATTTTATTTGTGGGGCTAAATCAATAAAAGCCCAGGCGATGCAAAATAAAATAGCATCATTTTTTAGTGTTATTGCGCGGTTAATTGCGATAAAAATGCTTTATGGCCAATTAATTGTAATTTTTTAGAATGCAATACATCCTCACCTGACATATCTATTATGTTTCCAATTGCGGTCATCCATTCTTCGCGTGTTGCGAATTTTGGCATTGCCGACCATTTTTTCATCATAAAATTAAATGCAGACATTTTATCCAATCCATATTTTTGTTCTATTTCATGTACATATCCGCGCATCCATAAATACATTGAAATATATGTTTTGCGATGTTGTGCCACCATTGATTTCTCGTCGCAGTACATACAATTATCCATAAGCCACTCAAGTTCGTAAATATCATCATTTTTCAGTGTTTTTATTATGTTGGTGCGGATTTCATCGCCCATTTCCATTTCGGCCAGGTATTGTGGTACCAATTCCGCCCATCCTTCTTCAAACGCTTCGTTATAATTGTTTTTCGGGTAAGCGTTTAATATTATATGCGCTAATTCATGCGTCAAGCCGATTGTTACCCGGTCGCAGCCGTATCCATTGCCTGTATCGTCAAAGAACCAGACGTCATCAACAACCAGTGCGCTTGTTCCCAGTCCGTCACCGCCGCCCATACCGCTTTCAAATGGCAGACCGCTCATTTGTTTGTATTCTGAACCATGCTTTAGAACATAAAATGTCAGCTTTGGTGGTTGTGGCAATTCAAATTTTAATGTTGAGATATTATGAAAATTTTTCAGCATACGAGAAATAAAACATTCGGCTCCACGCTCTTTGAATTTTTTATATTCGTCCTGCTTCAGCATTATTTGCATATTGGGTGAAACATTTACAATGTAAAACGTCTCATTTTTCCATTTGGTTTTGCCTGGGCTAGAAATAAATAATCCAATCAGTATTGTAATTACAATCAATATAACTAACGATATGATAAATTTTTTCTTCATAAGTATGTCCTTGCTTTGTTCTTAATGCTACCTGACATTTATGAAAATTTCCATAAATTATTTGACTTGCAAATGGGGCGTGGTTATAATTTGGCGCCATGAAAAATAAAATGTTAAAATTTTTTAATAATATTGTCGCGCGGCTGATTGCGATAAACATATCGTATGGAATATTGGATATTTTTCTGACTTCGTTCCTTATATCCTATATAATGCGCAGTTTTGAAAACCAAATGGTTGGGGTCGCCGTTTTTTATATTTTCTGGGCGATTATGATAACGTTGGGGTTCTATCTGGCGGGCGACAGGACCAAGCGCGGAAACAAAATGGCCGTTTTCCGGGTTAGTATTTTACTGCGGATATGCGCGTGCATAATTTTGGGTACATGCAGTCTGAATTTACCGATTGTTATTCTGGTGGCGTCTGTGCTTGGCCTGGCCGACGGGGCGATGAATTTGCCGTGGCACAATATTATAAGTGAAAAACTGTCAAAGCCGCAGTTGATTAAATATACGGGGTATCGTCAATCTGTGGCGCATATAATGCGTGTGGTGTTGCCGATGCTGGTTGCAATGCTGATTACGGCGTCATCATACTCGGTCATGGTTTGGATGGTCGTCCCGTTTTCAGTGTTTAGTTTTCTGCTGTCCTTTTCTGTCAAAAGTGCGCCCGCATCAAGCAATGGGCTGAAAATGAAATCATATTTGGCCAAATGCAGAACAAACGCGTTTAACAGGAAATTGTTTTTCTGTGAATTTGTGCGCGGCCTGTCCGTTGATAGGTTGTTGATTGTGATGCCTATGCTGATTGTGTATTTTATGCATACTGATTTCGCATTGGGTTGGGTCCAGTCGTTGTCGTCGGTTGCGATTATCGTATCCAGTGCGTTTATAGGGCGCTTTTTGACGTTGCGCGGTTTTCCTATGCTGCTGACGATAGCCAGCGTGTCCATGCTGGGCAGCGTGCTGTTGTTTTTATGCCTGCATACGGTGCCGTCACTGGTTATCTATATGCTGGTGTATTCCGTTGCAGGGCGCGTGTTTTTCCAATTGCTGGAAATGAACATGACCAATGGTTCAAATTACAGTGCTTTAAACCGTGAAAACAAGGTTGAATATTTTATCAGTCGTGAATGCTGCCTGAATCTGGGGCGTGCATTTAATTGTATTGTTTTGCTGGTAATCGGCCTGTTGGGCGGCGGGGCGCATGCGTTGGGGATAATGTCGCTGATAATGGTGATTATCACGGCCTTTGTCGCGGTTTTGGGCGTATCGGTCAGTCGCGATGTTTATAACGCGACCCGGCGCGGCCGTTAAGTTTCCTTGCCATTTGGTGGGAATATAATTATAATAATATCACGATGACCGCCATGATAATTTTCTTATATTTGTTTGTTGTTGCACTGTTTGTGCTGGTTTTATATTTAGTGCTAAAGGCCGTGGAATACTCGTTCTGTGTTTTTCGGGGCCAGATTCCGTTTGTCCCCAGTGCGGGTCGTCTGCGCCGTGCGGTTGCAAATGAGATAAATTTGCATTACGCAGATATGCAGACCGCCTGTGACATAGGTGCGGGGTACGGTGGACTGGCACGCTGCATTTCGCGTCGGTGTAGGAAACGGGTCTGGGCACTGGAGAGCATGCCGATGACCGCGGCGATTTTGTGGATGCTTAACATATTCACCTTCGGGCGTGTTAAAACCGTTTGGTGTGATGCGTTTGAATATTTGCAGGCGTCCGACGGGTTTGACATTGGTGTTGCATATTTGGGGCCGGGTGTGAACGGGCGATTGGCGAATTATGCGGACAAGTTTCGTGTTTTAATTACACTGGATGTGCCGGTTGACGGATTATGTCCTGTTCGTACGATTGATGTCGGTCATGGTTTTACGCGATATGGTCGCAAAAAATTTCCGCACCGTTTGTTTGTATATGAATTTTAATTGAATAAAAAAACGCCCCGCGATGTGGGGCGAATGACATGAAATCCAATGTTGTTTTTTACCGCGCGTCGCGTACCGGTCTGTCGATAAAGATCAATATCAGCCATACCAATGCAGCGATACCGATAATGGCGTATACGATGCTGCTGGCCAGGGTGCCGGCACCAAAAATCCATGCAACCAAGTCGAAACCAAAGATTCCGATCAGCCCCCAGTTCAACGCGCCAATAAAGGTCAACGGTTTCAGAACATAGTTTGTTAATCCTCTCATCTGTTTTTTCTCCTTTCAAGGTTTAATAAAAGTTGTCTTTGAGATAAGACAAAATAATTATACCTGTCTTTTTATGGCAAATACACAGGAAGGAATCCCTATGCCGTAAATGAGAAATATCGGACTATTTTGCGATAATATTATCAATCGCATAATTGGCCAGCATTAGTCCGAATGTCCCCGTTACCGTGACGATTGAACCGAATGTGCGGTTTGGTGACAATTGGCCGGTCGGAATTTCGGTTGAATAAACCACCGGAAAATCTGGCAGGCCTTCTGCGCGCGCCAACCGCCGTATTTTTGCCGCCAGCGGGCATACGCTGGTGCGGGAAATTTTAGAAATTTTTATTTGACCAATATCCGTTTTGCGCGCGGCGCCCATACTGGCGGCGAACGGGATTTGGCGCGCCGCGCACCATTTATATAGGGCTATTTTTGACGGCACGGAATCAATTGCATCAATTACAAAGTCCGGATGCACATCCAATTTTGTTTCGGCGTCAAAGAATATGTTCACGGCATCAACCCGTGCCGTCGGGTTTATGTCGCATATGCGTGCCGCGGCCGCATCAACCTTGGGCATGCCGATTGTGGACGACAGGGCGAACAGTTGCCGGTTTATGTTTGATTCCTCTATCTTATCAAAATCAATAAGTATTAGGTAGTTTATTCCGCACCGCGCGAGTGCCTCGATTGCAAAGGAACCGACCGCGCCGCATCCGACAACCATGACGGATGCGGATTGCAATTTTTTAATTGCTTCGTCGCCAAACAGCATTCTTATTCGGGCCAGTCGATCCATTTTATTATCTCCGTTTTGCCGGTTTATATTATGGCGGACATTTAACGGTTTTCAACAGATTTTATTTCCGGCAATAAGGGTCTATTTGTTTGTGTGGGTCAACTTAATTGACATGCCTGGGTAAAAATATATTCCCCGGTGTTGTCCGAATATGGTGTGTTTTCCGGCGCAAACATCATGCATACGCCCGCCGGGGACGCCAGCAGGCATGATTGCACGGTGCCGGTTGACGTATAATCCGTGGGGCAGGTGCTTTCATTAACTATGATGACGGCACCTTCGTTCACGGACATATAGCCGGTGGGGCATGTGGTGGCGGGTTCGGCCGCGTGGACCGAAAATGGAAAAGCAAATACAAGCAAAATTATTTTTTTCATGAAATCGCCTTAATTTGATAAAACAGAAAACATTGTGTTGCGTACAGATATATAGTCAACCGCCCGGTCCGCACATTTTGCGGCGCAATTTGTATAACAATCGTCATATGTGCTAAAGGTCGCGACATAAATCCAACGTGATACGGCCGGCGCAACCATTTTGCAATAGCAATACTGGTTTTGACTGGCATATGCGGCGGGTGATACGGTAAGTGTTTCTGCGGGTGTCCCGGCCGACGGCGCAGATTGGTTGCTGCAAAACATAACGCCTTGCACTTTTATTGCGGGTGCGCATGTCATGCCCCATTCGCTTTTTGTGGACGTCGGGGCATCACATGTTGTGTTGCCATTTAATTTTATGCACCGGGTTGCGCCCAATGCCGGTATTGCGGTTATCGCAAAAACGCCAATAATTAGAAATTTTCTCATATCCGTGCCTTTTTGTTAAAAACCACCCAAATAATCAGGTGGCCAGGAGGTTGAGAACAATTGATGGAATTGTGTTGCGTATTTGAATATTCCGCAACCCTCCGGGCCACAGGCCGGAGTTCCATCGAAATAATAAAAATTGCGCATAGCGCGCCAATAATACTATCTCGACGCCATCAGGGGTTCTCACACCCCGTTAGTGGAACGCCCACTAACAGTTTGATTATAACAGTAAATAAATTTTTAATGCAAGACGTTTTGTAAAAATGCCCGCCCCAAACCAAAAATTAAACCGCCATGCGGCGGTTGAATTCTTGGTGGGGACA